>JBGOVX010000010.1:0-43915 GCA_041478355.1 Terriglobia bacterium
CGCGACTGGGAAAAAGTTACCGCCACGGGCGACCGGGCGGAACTCAACTTCCTGCCCGACGATTCCGATTTGTGGCAGCGGCTCGACGCGCGGCGGGATGCCTGCTCGGGATCGAAATGCCCTGAGTTCAACCGCTGCTTCATTACGGCCATGCACCAGCGCGCCGCGGAAGCCGATCTGATCATCGTGAATCACCATTTATTTTTCGCGGATTTGGCGCTGAAGCAGGACGATTTCGGCAGCGTTTTGCCGGAGTATGGCGCGGTGATTTTCGATGAGGCGCATGAAATAGAAGACGTCGCCAGCGATTATTTTGGCCGGCAAATTTCAAATTATCGCTTCGATGAGCTGGCGCGCGATGCGGAGATGGCCGTGCGCATCACGCGAGCCGGCGGGGCGGCGCTGCTGCGGCACATTACGCGCATGCGCGAGCGCGCGCGAACCTTTTTCGAGGCCTTCCCTTCGCGCGAGGGCCGCTTCCCTTTCGACAAGGCGCAACGCGCGGGCTTCCTTGAGCAGAACCGCGAGGCATACGACGCCCTGGTGAACGCGCTGAAAAGCCTGGAGGCGGAAATCGCCTCGCTTCCGGCAAAGCCCGAGGAACTGCTCAATATTGCGCGGCGCGGCATGGAGTTGCGCGGCGAGTTGAACTTTCTGTTCGAATCGAGCGAGGGAAATTTTGTGTACTGGTTCGAACGCCGCGCCAAGGGCGTGTTCGTTGCGGCCACCCCGATTGACGTGAGCGCGCTGCTGCGCGAACGGCTGTTCGAGCCCTTCGAGACCATTGTGCTGACCTCGGCGACGCTCGCGGTTGGTGGGCGCTTTGATTTCCTGAAGCAGCGCCTGGGCGTGAATCTGGCCAGTGAGCGGGTGCTGGAATCCGAATTTGATTTCGCAACGCAAGCGCTGCTTTACATTCCAGCGGCGCTGCCCGACGTTCGTGATCCTTCATTTCCGGAACGCGCGGCGCAGGAAATTATACGGCTGCTGGAAATTTCACGGGGCCGGGCGTTTTGTCTATTCACCAGCTACGGCCAGATGAATGATTTGTATGAACGCGTGCGCGCCCGGGTGCGATTTCCGCTGCTGATTCAAGGGTCGTCGCCGCGTACGGCATTGCTGGAAAAGTTCAGGAACACCGAAGGCGCGGTGCTTTTCGCGACATCCAGTTTTTGGCAGGGCGTGGACGTCCGCGGCGAACAGCTTTCCTGCGTGATAGTGGATCGCTTGCCGTTCGCGGTGCCTTCCGACCCGATTGTGGCGGCGCGGGTTCGCGCTCTGCAGGAAGATGGCCGCAACCCGTTCGCGGAGTATCAGGTGCCCGAGGCGGTTCTGGCCCTGAAACAGGGCTTTGGACGGCTGATTCGTGCGCGCACCGATCGCGGCGTGCTGGCGATCCTCGATAACCGTATCCAGCGCATGCAATATGGTAAAATCTTCATGGAATCGCTGCCGGCGTACGCGACCACCAGGGATATCGCCGAGGTCGAGCGATTCATGCGGAAATCGAGCTAGACTCGCAAGTCAAGTTTTTGGCGGACGAATCAAGTTCCTCCGAGATTTGTGGAGCATGTCGGTGCTGAAGTTCCGACCCACATACATAGAAGCAATCCTTACTTAAGGGAAATCGATGTTTCAAGTCACCGTAGACGAAGATTTTTCCGCAGGGCACGCCCTGCGCGGGTACAAAGGGAAATGCGAAAACCCCCA
Source organism: Terriglobia bacterium (assembly GCA_041478355.1). Classification (GTDB taxonomy): domain Bacteria; phylum Acidobacteriota; class Terriglobia; order Acidiferrales; family UBA7541; genus Palsa-360. The sequence continues at coordinate 1,711 of JBGOVX010000010.1, forward strand.
CGGCCACAATTACAAGGTCCGTGTGACTCTGGAAGGGCCGCGCCTGGATTCGATCGGCCTGCTCTGTGATTTTACGCATTTGAAGCGAGTCATTCGCGACATCATCAGCGGCGTGGATCACAAATTTCTGAACGATCAGGCGCCGTTTGACGCGATCAATCCTTCAGCGGAGAATCTGGCAAAATATTTTTATGACGAAACCTCGCGGCAGATGACTGCCACGCCGGAGGGCGCGCGAATCGCGAGTATCACCGTCTGGGAAACGGACACCGCTTCGGCGACCTACTGGCCTTGAACCATTGGCCCATAGGGTAGCGTGTGAGCTATGAACAAATCCTTTCTCATCATTGTGCTGCCGGCCGTTGCAGTGGCGCTCGGTTATTTCTTTGTCCTTCGGTGGCTCGGCTACGAGCTGGAGCCATTTCGTTTTATAATGGCCGGGCTTGTGGCGGTGGCAGCGGTGATTTTCGTCCAGCGATATCAAAAGCGTAAAGCCGCGCGCAGGGACCGCTAGGCGCATGGTGATCTCGGAAATTTTCCGGTCGATTCAAGGGGAGAGCACTCGAGCGGGCCTCCCATGCATTTTTGTGCGGCTTACCGGATGTAACCTGCGGTGCACCTGGTGCGATACCTCGTACGCATTCCACGGCGGCACGAAGATGAGTATCGAGGAAATTCTTGCGCGCGTCGAGGATTTGTCGGCCAGGACGAGAGAACAATCCCCCGGGGAAATTGGAGCAGCGCCAGGACTCTCCTTGGTTGAATTAACCGGTGGCGAGCCGCTTCTGCAGCCCGAAGTGATTCCCCTGGCGCGGAATCTGCTGGACCGCGGGTACACGGTAATGATCGAAACCAGCGGCGAGCGCCCCCTCGAGGAATTGCCGCGAGAGGTGATCAAGATTGTGGACGTGAAGTGCCCCGATTCCGGCGAGGCGAACACGTTCCGGATGGAAAATCTGGATGCGCTCGATGGCAAGGACGAAATCAAATTCGTGGTGTCCAGCCGCCGGGATTATGAATTTGCGCGCGATTTCACGCGACACCACGATTTGGCCCGGCGCATCCACCAAGTAGTATTTTCTCCGGTGCATGCCGATCCCGGAGGCTCCTGGCCCGGAATGAATGCGCAAGACCTCGCCGAGTGGATCCTCGACGATGGCTTGCCGGTGCGGCTGGGTTTGCAGTTGCACAAATTCATCTGGCATCCGGCCACGCGCGGCGTATAGACTCCGGGGTCCGGAATTGCATCCAACTTGTTATGAGGTTGTGGTAATTCAACACGATGGGCAGGCAACCGAAAGCTGTGGTGTTGATGAGCGGCGGGATGGATTCCTGCGTCACAGCGGCGATCGCGCGGCAGACGCATGAACTCGCCTTGCTGCATGCGAGCTATGGCCAGCGGACCGAGCGCCGCGAGCGGCGGGCTTTCGACGAGATCGCCGATTTTTATTCGGTGAATGAACGGCTGGTTGTGCAACTCCATCACTTTGCGCAAATTGGCGGGTCCGCCTTGACCGATACGCGGATCGCCGTGCCCGAAGGTGAAATAGGGGCCGCAATCGACGGTAACGAAATCCCGTCCACATACGTCCCATTTCGTAACGCACATTTCCTGTCAATTGCGGTAAGCTGGGCGGAAGTCATTGGCGCGACGGCTGTGTTCATTGGCGCTGTTGCAGAGGACAGTTCAGGATATCCGGACTGCCGTCCGGAATATTATCGCGTGTTCCAGCAGCTGATTCGCGAGGGAACTCGCCCCGAGACGCGAATCGAGATGGTCACGCCGGTGATTGGACTGCGAAAGTGGGAGATTGTGCGGCGGGGCCTGGAGTTAGAGGCGCCACTGGATCGAACCTGGTCCTGTTACCAGTTTGAAGATGCCGCATGTGGGGTATGCGATAGTTGCCGTCTGCGTCTCGGTGCTTTTCGCGAAACGGGGACGAGCGATCCTATCGCCTATAGGGACCGAGTTGAGAGATAATAGTTAAACCGCATGGGGAAGCCCGGCGGATCCGCGTTGCCAGGAGGCAGTATCATCATGAATCGAAGAATGAGACCACTTTGCATGGCAGTGTTGCTCGCGCTGGTTGCCGGGCCGCTGGCGATGTGGCTGGCTACACCGGCCTACGCTCAGGGAGGCGCACTGCAAGGCGCCGTGACTGACACTACCGGCAAACCATACGCTGACGTCGCCCTTATCATCAAGAACGTGGAGTCGGGTCAAACCTTTAACACCAAGACCGACGGCAAAGGACATTACTCTGTCGCTGGCATGGGGGCGGGAAAATACACCATCGATTTGAAGTTTCAAGATAAGGTCATCTATCAGACAGGTGTGGTGATTGCCACCGGCGCTATCCCTCCCTTCGACATCAATTTGAAAGAAATAATGGAAAAAGAAAAAACCGTCAATTCAGAGGCTGAAGCCAAGCGGGCGGAGGCGGAAAAGACGTTCACGTCGTTGAAGGCTCATTACGATGCGGGGCTGCAAGCGATTGATGCCATGAAGACCGCCCAGGCACTACTTGCCCAGACGCCTAAGGACCAGCAAGCTCCGATCCTGGCAAAGATCAATGATTCCGGCGGGACGGCGGTCACGGAGTTGTCAGCGGCGCAGGAATTGATGAAGCCGGAAGATCCCAACCGCGCGATCGTGTTGTCCCGGATGGGTGAGGCGTACGAGAGCATGAGCAAGTGGCAGGAAGCGGCCAACACGTATCAGAAGTCCATTGCCATGAAACCTGATGTCGCCGCCAATTACAACAACCTCGGAAACGATCTGGCGAAGCTCGGGAAAATCGATGATGCCAGGGCCGCATATCAAAAGTACGTTGACCTCAACCCGACTGACGCCGCGCTCGCATGGCGCAACTTCGGAATCGTTCTCTATCAGGCAAATCGCATGAAGGAAGCGATCGAGCCGCTACAGAAGGCCACCACAATCGATCCTAAAAATGCGCAGGCCTGGTTGCTGTTGGGAATCGCATTGGTCAACACCATGGAATTCAAAACCGAAGGCGACAAAATTACCCCCATGATTCAACCAGGAACGATCGAAGCTTACCAGAAGGCGATCGACCTCGATCCAAACGGGCAGGTCGGAGCACAGGCCAAGCAAGGTCTGGAATCCCTGCAGGCGATGGGCGTCGGCATCACCACGAAAATTGGGAAGGCACCACCAACAAAGGGCAAGAAGTAAGCTCGATTGGATTGAGGTATCTTCGGGCTGCAGTGTTTGTGTGATCGCTCAGGTTTGAGCCGCTTTTGTAGCGCTGGCCGGAACTCTTTTTCCGAGCATTCCCGCACAGACTCTGTAGCCCCGGTCCGAAGATGCCGAATCTTCATTACCAAGCTGCATTTGAATCCCGCGCGTCAAATTTCACAATTTTGTAATACGAAATTTTGTGTTGGATTGCGCGGCGTTGCTCGCGTCCAGTCGCCAGATCGTGGCCGGTGCGCCGGGGCAAAGTCCATAAACTCGTGCAGGGGACGTGGCTCCCCGCAAGGCTGAGGTTTGCGATGTGCAACGTGAATATTTGTGCCGACATGGAACACTGTGTCACCCAGAAGCTTCGGTGAAGCAGTGCCCTATTGGAACAGAATGCCAAGAAACCGTTGACACTAAGTATTCTCCTAGCTACCTTCGCTTCTAGGGGTCGATCGTGCATGCCTCCATTGTTCGGGGGTGGCCTTGCGTGAGATTCGATTTGCCGGCAGATTGATAAATTTTAATTTGGGGGCGTGCGAGAGCCCAAGCCGAACCGGATTAGAACCCGCCATAGTATTAAATTTGAAGCTTTATCAATACAAAATCTATGGCAGTGAATATGAAAATTAAGACCTGGGACCGGCGGCGCGCCCGGAATCGGAAATGGGGAATGACCGCGGTTGTGTGCGGCCCCCTATTCAGTCACTAAGGTCTATTTGGCGAGGAGCGGCATGAATTCAAAATGGAACGGCAAGTGGCTAGTCAGACTGAGTCTGGCTCTGGTGTGCACGCTAGTGGTGGTTCTGCTGCTGGTATCCTGGAGCAAGAGAACACATGCCCAAAATCATACCCCTGTCCACTTGACGACCGACTGGAGCAATCGGCACATGATCTATTCCGCTCCTTCCTCGATGATGCAAGGGAGAATGATGCAGGCGGAGCCTCGCTATCAGCATCAGTTGATGCGGCGGAATGCACCTGCAATGCAGGCCCAGGGCGCCCAATAATTCGAAGGCAGCGCCAGGCCGGCGATCGAGAAAACAACCGGCCGAAGAACAACGAAGATGATTTCAATGAATTGTGATTTTTAGGGAGAACCGTATTATGTGGATCGAACGGGTTGCGCGAACTCTACTGGGAGCAGTTGCGCTCTGCTGTTTACTCACGAGCGCCGGGTGCAACGCTGTGCTCTCAGGCAACAGTCCTGGCGTGCTAGACGGCACGCCGGTACCGGCTTCCGTCAAGGCGCCAGGGGATTGGGGGGCCTCGTTGACCGCTGGCGTTACCGTTGGAATCGGGCGGTTCCCCGCCAAATTCACGTTCGACGTTACTGCCGCGCCAGACTGCGCGAACGATTATGTTGCTTTCAACACCACCGCATTGGGGGCACAGGCGACGACGGCTGCCAGCCAGACCGCGACGTTTCCTAACGCGAACAATATCCCGGCCGGGACCTTCACAATCACGAATGGCGCTACGGCGCTCGTTTTGACGGCCTCGACGATTCTCAATACGGGTAACAATTTTCTAGTTGTCAATAATACCGCTCCCGGCAACACGACCAACGCGACAAGTCTCGCGGCCAAAATCGCGGCGCTCGGGGGTACGGTAGGCGTCACGGCATCAGCTGCGGCAAACATGGTAACCATCACCGCCTTGATCAATGGAATCGGCGGGAACTCTATAAGGCTTACTAAGTCTATTTCGAATCTCCAGCTCACGTTGGGTGGCGCAACCCTAGCAGGCGGCGTGGGAAGAGCCAACATCGTAGCCTTCAACAATCTCTATTCGACGCAAGGCAGCGTGGGCGGTCTCTGCCTCCATGATGGACCTTCGGTCGATTGGGCCTATTATACAGGGACCGTCACAGGGCCCGGCACAGCCGTGACCTCTGTGGTTCTCTCCTTGGATGGCTCGAAGGTGGCATTCGTAGAGAACGTCGGCACACAGGCGTATCTGCGCATTTTGAAGTGGAAGGCTGGCGAGGGCACTGGCGCCGGATATCCGGTGGAGCCGACCACGACCCTTGCGGCGGCGACGACTTGGACGGCGGGTTGCCCGGCTGGGAACTCGTGCCTTCGGAGCATCGCCTTCACCAACGTAACCAGGGATACCCGGTCGGCCCCCTTCTACAGTTTCGATACCGACACGCTTTACGTGGGGGATATCGCTGGCGCAGTGCACAAGTTCACGCCCGTGTTCGCCGATGGCGGGGCGCCTGCCGAGGTCACGACAGGCGGCTGGCCGTTCTTTGTGCATGCAGGATTTATTCTCACCAGCCCCGTTTACGATGGCTTTTCGGGAAACATCTTCGTTGGCGACAGCGCGGGACGTCTGAACTTTATAAGGGAAGTGGGCAGCACGGTTGGGGCTTGCGGCGTAGGAAGTCCCCCGTGCATTGGCTCGGTCAACCTGACAGTGGGAACGGGGGGCGCCATTGTTGATGCCCCCATTGTGGATGGCACCACGGGAATGGTTTTCGCGGTCAACGGCACCGAAACCTCAGCCAATCACGGGACCATAACGCAAGCAAACACGGCCTTGGTCGGTCAGTTTACGGGGGCCATCGGTGGATCAGGAGCCATAAATCCCGCTCCGGCCATTTACTCGGGTGCCTTTGACAATACCTACATCGCTAGCTCCAAACCCACTATTGCCGGCCACATGTACGTCTGCGGGCAAGATTCCAACAATAGTCCGTACGTATATCAACTCAGCTTTACCGCCGCCACCGGCGTCGTGAGCGGTGTGGGTACTAAACTATTCCCTGCGGGTACTGGTTTCACTAGTGGGACTGCTGTCGCCACAGCGTGCTCTCCGGTAACCGAGTTCTACAACCCCAACGGTGGCGGGCTCGGAGTCGCAAAGGATTGGATTTTCTTCAGTATCGCAAATTTGGCAAACACCGCCGTCATCGACAACCCGATACCCGCTGGCGCGTGCCGAGCCAACAATGCCGGTTGCGTCCTGTCCATTGATGTTACCGGCAATCCGGCGTGGCCACCCGCGCTGCCCACGACCCTCGTCCTTGCAGCGCCTGTGCGAGCGAACAATGCCGGAAGCACGAGCGGGATTGTGGTGGACAATTCCTCTATCCTCGCGCAGGCTTCGAATTTTTACTTCACGCTGGGCATCAATTCCATTACAGCAGGACCTGGCATACCGAGTTGCTATACTACTGCCGGTGTGGGATGCGCGGTGAAATTGACGCAATCACTGTTAAACTAGCTGAGGGGCGTATATAACATGACGGATATAACAAACAAGGCCACATCGCGCGAGCCGCGCGACGCAGGTGTGAAGAAGCCATACAAGACCCCGGCTTTCCGCTTTGAATCCGTGTTCGAAGTTGCGGCACTCTCCTGCGGCAAGATCAGTGCAACGACGGATGCTTGCCGCGCAAGTCGTAAGGCTTCGTAAGGCTCGACTTTGGGGAGAGATTCTGTGGAAACGGCAAACGCGCTTGGTTGCGATCTGGCGGCGGAAGTGGCTGGTAGATTCGGACGCGTTTGTTTGCGCGTGGCGGGCACAAGCATGGCGCCAGCGATCCGACCGGACGACCTGATATCGGTGGAGCGAACCAGTGTCACGGAAGTATCCTTGGGAGAAATCGTGGTCTTCGCGCGGGAGGGCCGGCTGATCGTCCATCGCGTGACGGCCCGCAGCGAAAGCCAGAATGGCCTGTTCAAGGATAACAATTCCAGTGAACCGTGTCTGGTCACCCGCGGAGATCGCACGCGGCGAAACGACGCCCCAGTTTCCGGTTCCGAGTTGATTGGCCGGGTCACGCATATCGAACGCGGCCGTTCCAGGATATCCGCCCCATCACATCTCAATATGGCAGAGCAGATCATTTGCCGCCTGCTCCGTTTTTCAGACCGCGCGACGTATCTTTATCTGCATCTTGCCTTGCGCTGGCGTGAACTTTTTCCCGGGAGTGCCGAGTGCCGGGTGTGATAGCGGCGGCACAGCGTTCCGATGTGGTGATCGAAATCGGGGGCCTGCCCATACGGTTGAATTGCAAGGATCCTTCCTTTGTTCGCCTGATTCAAACCCGCTATGCCGGATATGTGAGCGCCTCAAGCGAAGCCAGCTTCGAATTTGACATTGAGTTGGCCCCGCCGGGAACCGAATCCACAGACCAAGATGTTCAAGTCAGTTGGAATTCCGGCCGGTGGCTGCTGGATCGCGGCGACTTTCACGCCGAGTGGAACCCTTCCACGGCGCGTGGGCGCATTGCGCAGACCATCAATCCCTATTCTCTCGATTCCGTGCTGCGTATCGTGCACACGCTGCTGCTGGCGCGGAAGGGCGGCTTTCTGGTGCACGCTTCCAGTGCCGTACGCAATGGCCGCGCGTTTCTGTTTTCCGGCGTCTCTGGCGCCGGCAAGACCACCATGGCGAGGCTGGCTCCTCCGGATGCCGCGCTGCTGACCGATGAAATTTCCTATGTAATTCCAAAAGACGGACGGTACATCGCGGTGGGCACGCCGTTTTTCGGTGAACTTGCCCGCGCCGGAGAAAATCTCCGCGCGCCCATCGAGGCGTTATACCTGCTCGCCAAGGGGCCCGAAAATAAGATCGAGCCGGTCACCGTGGCCGATGCCGTTCGCGGCTTGCTCGGAAATATTCTATTCTTCGCGCGGGATACCGAGTTCGTGAAACTGGTTTTCGATGCGGCCATCGATTTTGTCAACCGTGTGCCCGTCCAACGGCTGACATTTCTGCCTGATGCCAGCATTTGGGAGTTAATCGTATGAGCGGCAAACGCTATGTGGCTCGAAGCACGGCAATCGCCGCGCGCGAGATAGGCGATGAAACGATGGTCATGTCCGCCACCACCTCAACCCTATTTACGTTGGACGAGGTAGGGTCGGTCATTTGGGAGGCTGCGGATGGCGTGACGTCTCTCGATGAGATCGTCGCGAACAAGATTTGCGCACAATATGACATTGCGCCCGAGGTGGCCTTGAAGGATGCGGAAGTATTTGTCGAAGCATTAGCCAAGCACGGAATCCTGTTGCTGTCCGACGAACCGATTGTCCAGCCCAACAGTTTGTCCGAGGGGACCGTATGAGCGCGCTGATGGCGGAAATGGTCGATAAGGCGCTCAAAATGAAGATCCCGCTGAGCGTGCAACTGGATTTGACTTATCGCTGCAACGAGCGCTGCATTCATTGCTATCTCGACCATGACGATCACGGCGAGATGACGACTGCGGAGATTAAAGACCTTCTTGACCAGATGGCGGCAGCCGGTGTCTTCTTTCTCACCATCAGCGGCGGCGAAATCCTGATGCGCAGGGATTTCTATGAGATCCTGGAGCACGCCCGCCTGCGGACCTTCAGCGTTAAGCTCAAAACCAATGGAGTCCTGATTCGGAAGAAGGAAGCTGACCGTCTTCACTCCCTGGGCGTGGAATCGGTGCAGATCAGCATCTATTCACATCACCCCGAGGTTCACGACGCCATCACCAAGATGCCAGGCTCGTTGAAGCAGTCGATGAATGCCGTCCGCCTGCTGCGCAAACACGGCATACACGTCGTGATCGCCAATGTGCTGATGGTCCAGAACGCCCACGATTATCAGGGCGTGAGGGCGTTGGCCATCGAACTGGGCGCGCAGTTCATCATGGACCCCACGATCACTCCTATGATGGATGGAGATCGGTCCATTCTTAGCCTAAACGTCGACCAGGCCTCGTTGAGAGAGGTATTTCGAAATGAAGCCCTGGTCGGAAACGTCGAGGAATTTTGCGCCCCTCCGCAAGGACCCGGCGAAGATGCCCTGGACATGCTGCCGTGCAGCGCCGGCCACACTGCTTGCTATGTTTCTCCGTACGGAGATGTCTATCCCTGCGTCCAGTTTCCTCTGCCCAGCGGAAATGTGCGGCGCACGAAGTTCTTGGATATTTGGCGGGATTCCCCGCAACTCAATGAAGTCCGGTCGATCACCCTGCGCGATATGCCGAGCTGCTCCAAGTGCACGCATGGCGGAACCTGCACGCGCTGTCCGGGTCTGGCGTATCTTGAAGGGAACATGCGCGGGCCTTCTTACCAGGACTGCGAAAAATCCTATGCGCGCACCGGGATCCCGTCTGACATTCTGAAAAAAATGAGAGCCTCCCAAGCGCCTTTGCAGTTGGTCCAAATCCAGGGATTGCAACAGGTCGCGCAGGATTTAGTGGTCGCAGCGACGGCCACATGCCCAGCGGGGACCTAATTCTCAAACTGGGTGTGAATTTTTCCTACTCTGATTATTCGAAACCTGCCAAAATAAGCATCGCGATGAGCCCGAATCCCATTGGGCGAGAGGGACTTCCTCCTGAACTGGACCTGATTCTTTGTTGCGCTCGTGCGCGTCTGAACGATGCCACTGCAGAGCGTGTTCGCCTACTTCTCCGCGGCAAATTGAACTGGCCCGAGGTCTTGGAGTGTGCGAACCAGCACAATATGTTGCTGGTCTTGTATGAACGGCTTCGCGGGCTGGACGCAGTCTCGCTTATGCAAGATCAGCAGGAAACGTTGACCGATCTCGCGCGCAACATGGGGAGAAACAACCTGGCGTTTTTAGACGAGATGCTTCGGCTGCATGGCGTGTTCGAAACCGAGCAGATTCCGGCAATCCCTTACAAGGGGCCTGTGCTGGCATGGCTGGCCTATCATGACTTCGCGCTTCGCAACTATACGGATCTCGATTTTATCCTCCCGCAGCGTTTCGTCCCGAAAGCTATGTCTTTGCTCCAGACCGCCGGGTATGACGCCCAGTTTGATGTCCGGGAAGCGCAGGCCGGAAGGCGCCACCCGGCGCCGGGCGAATACGCGTTTGTACGGGGGCCGAACTTCATGCGGGTGGAACTCCACACCGAGCGAACACTTCGCTATTTTCCTGGTCCGCTGAATCTCGATGCAATACATGCGAGGCTGATCCTGGTGGAGATCGCCGGGCGAAAGGTGCGCACATTTTCGGTCGAGGACACGTTAGTGATGCTGTGCGTGCATGGAGCCAAACACTTTTGGGAGCGTCTGGCCTTGATTCTGGACGTTGCGAAGCTGGTCGCAGCGCAGCCGGTGGACTGGCCGTTGGCCATGTGCATTGCCGCGGAGATGAGGTGCTCCCGCTTGCTTCTTCTGGGACTGTATCTTGCACATGACCTGTCCGGGGCAGCCCTGCCGCCAGACATCCTGGAGAAAGCGCGGAGCGACAGGAATGTTCGCTGGCTGGCCGGCAAAGTGCGTGAGCAAATCGAGGGAACCTCCGATCCCAGCTCGGGAGTGCTGCGCCGCGCCGCATTTCGAATCAGGTCGCGAGACGCTCTGGGAGAAGGGGTGTGGCACCTGCTGCACCTGGCAACCCGCCCGACTGAGACGGATCGCGACACGTTTCGTTTGCCTAAGGCGCTCCGGCCTTTCTATGCGCTGGCGCGCCCATGGAGGCTGCTGCGGGAGTACGGATTTGGATTTCGTCGGCGCGTGAGGCCGGAAGGAGAAACTTCGACGGCAGCGCGCCCACCGCTCGTGCTGCCACGATCGGATGAGACCGAGAAGTGATTATGGAGTGATTTTTTCAAGCGTCCCCGAACGTCTCCCTTCCTGCCGTTCGAACCCCCTGCTGTTGCCGGATGCGCGAGTGGACGAAGTTTCCTCAGTTTTTCAGTTGCGTGCCGCTGTGTATTCGTAGCAGATTATCGGCGGATGTCCGAATCCACCGTCCATTTCGCCCGCCGCTGGCCCACACAGGGCGTGGCCCTGGCAGCAGCCATTTGGCTTGTGTACTCAGGGGTGGGCCACGCGCGGGCCAGCTACTACGGCTCGTCGCCCAATCCAGACGATTGGCTTCGCGCTTCACAGATCGAGCCGGCGAATGCGGAAAATTGGTACCGCCTCGGACGATATCGCCAGCTGGATTTCGATCAGGCCGATCTTCCTTTGGCTATCTCCGATTACCGGCGCGCGGTGCAACTCAATCCCCGGTCCTCTTTTTACAAGTTGGACCTGGCGAGCACGCTCGAATTATCCGGCGACAATGCAGAGGCTGAAAAATATTTTCGCGCGGCGCAGGAAAACTACCCACTTTCCGCTGAAGCGAGCTGGAAATATGGAAATTTCCTTCTCCGCCGGCAGCGATTGCCGGAAGCTTATGCTGAAATCCACCGCGCTGTTTTGGAGGATCCGAAACTGATTCCTATTGCCGTATCGCGCTTCTGGCATAGCAACCCCGATGCGCGCGCGCTCCTCGATCAAGTCCTGCCGAACACACCTTCCGGGGATTGGGAGGCGCTGTCTTTCCTGGTTCAGGCGCAGGAGTACGCGGCGGCCATCACCGTCTGGAATCATCTGATTGCTCAAAAGCCCGCTATCGAGTGGAATAGATTGTATGCGTTCACTGACATGCTGGTAAGCCAGGAGCGCTTCGAACAGGCCGGATCGGTGTGGCATCAAGCGACGGCAAGCAGGGAAACTTCTTCGCCCGCATTGGAAGGCGGCTCACTTATTTTTGACGGGGGATTCGAGAGCGATCCATCCGGAGGCGGGTTCGGCTGGCGCCAGGAGATCGTCGCGGGCGCCGACTTAGATTTTGACACCGATGAAAAACACTCCGGCGCGCGTTCGGCCCGGATCACATTTGATGGAACTCAAAATCTCAGATACCAGGACCTCTACCAAAACGTTCTCGTGGCTCCGGCCACGCGCTACCGGTTTCGGGTGTTCATGCGCACGGATAAAATCTCGACCGATAGTGGGATGCGTTTTGAAATCTACGATCCAAAGCAAATGAAAGACCTGGATGTGCTCACCCCCAATGATAACGGCACCCGGCCATGGACGCTCGAGGAGGTGGATTTCACGACAGGACCACGGACTCACTTGATTCGGGTCCAGTTGCTGCGCGCGCCAAGCCGTCGTTTCGATAACAAACTGAGCGGCACAGTGTGGGTGGACGATGTGGGCATCTTCCCTTCCGGATCGCAAAAATGAAAGTAATACGCGTCGGCATCTGCGTGCTGGTTACCTTTGCCGTGCTTGCGCATGGTGTGGTCGAGCCGTGGTCGGAAGCAGTGCTGGAGGCGGGCGCTGCCGCGCTGCTGATGCTGTGGGCCTGGCGTATGTCAGCGCAGGATGAGTCAACGCTGGTTTGGAATCCGCTCTTATGGCCGCTGCTCGGCTTCTGGGTATTTGCGGCTTTGCAATTGGTGGCAGGCATTAGTGTGGTTCCATTTCTAACTCGCATGGAGTTGCTCAAGTACTCCGCGCTGTTCGCCTTATTTTTCCTCTGCGTGCAGTCCTTCCGCACACGGGCGCACTGGCATGGGTTCGTCTGGTTCCTGCTTATCCTTGGATTTGTAGTGTCGCTATTCGGAATCCTGCAACACTTCACGTTTAACGGAAAACTGTATTGGGTTCGCGAGCTGCGCTATGGCGGGATTCCGTTCGGGCCGTACGTCAATCGGAATCATTTCGCAGGCTTTGTGGAATTGCTGATCCCGCCGGGCGTGGCCATTCTGATCCTGAGGGGCGAGCGGCGCGATCAATTGCCCTTAGTCACGCTGTTCACATTGCTGCCGGTTGGCGCGTTGTTCCTGACAGCTTCTCGGGGCGGCATCATGAGCTTCCTGGTGGAGATGGGGTTTCTCACCATCCTGATTATTCTGCGCCGCAGAGGAAAAAAAGAACTGGCAGCGGCAGCGCTGGTCGTGACCTTGGGCGTCTTACTTGTATCGTGGCTGGGAATTGGCCGCGCTCTCGATCGTTTTGCCAGCTATAAGACCCTGGAGGCCAGTGAAGGGCGCCGGGTTGAAATGCGGCAAGCGAGCTGGCGGATTTTCTTGGACCACCCATTCGCTGGAACCGGCGCGGGCACCCTTCAGGAAGTATTCCCGCTCTATGCATCTATCTATGACGGGTTGGTAGTGAATCACAGCCACAACGATTACGTAGAGGCTCTGGCTGAAACAGGCTTAATCGGCGGGCTATGTGGCTTGGCGTTCCTGCTCTTGTTGTTTTGGAGGGGGTGGAAGATTATTTCCGGCGAGCGCGATGCGGAGAATCTTGCCTATCATGCCGGCGCATTAGTCGCCTGTCTGGGCCTGCTCGTACATGCAACCGTGGACTTCAATTTCCATATCCCGTCGAACGCACTTATTTTCTTGTTACAAACCGCGCTGGCGACTTCGGACATGTCTTTTTTACCGACTGAGCGCAGGATTTGAAATTGCCCCAACGCTAAACGCTGCAAGAATCCCCCGGTAGAACCTATGCCGCCCGTACTGATTGCTCAACACAGCTCTACGAGCAGTTGGCACAGTTCAGCTTTCGGGCCGGGAGCATGATGGCACATTGTTTCGACACGGTGTACCGATCCGAAACATTTCGTTATTTCGCGAATAAATACCCCTTGACAGGCCAGGGGTGCCTATATAATTCGAATTGCGTGGGGGAATACTTATCTTAATGACTCGACAGTTGCGCGGCGTACTCCGTCCGTGCGTGCGTTCGTTTACTTGGATGGCGCTCATTTTTCTATTGGGCCCCCCGGTAGCTTTCTCTCAACAACAGAAAACATCACCATCCCCGACGGCCGAAATGGCGGCGGATGTCAATGATCGCATCGCGCAACTTGCGCTCGCCACCTCAGTGAAACAAGGCGATTACGTAATCGGCAGCGGCGATCTGCTGGGAGTCGAAGTGTTCGACGTGCCCGAGCTCTCGCGAGAAGTTCGGGTGAATGACAGCGGCTTCATTTCGCTGCCGCTGATTCCCGTGAAAATACACGCTTCCGGCCTCACCACATTTCAACTGCAGGACAAACTTACGGAATTGTTGCAGACCAATGGCTTGGTGTCGGTGCCGCAGGTCACAATAAATTTAAAGGAACAACATAGCCAACCCATCACCGTGATTGGAGCTGTTAGGAATCCCATGGTGATTCAGGCGACCCGGCAAACGACTCTGGTCGAAGTACTGTCCCAAGCGGGCGGTATCGCATCTGAGGCTGGGGGCATGGTCATCCTCACACGCCCTGCTTCCCCCGCAGCGGAGCCTGGGGACACGAGTACGGGGAAGGCTCCTAGTGACGCGCAAACATTCACGATCAGCTTGAGCGATCTGCTCGATTCGGGAAACTCCCGGTTCAATATTCCCGTCCTCGGTGGCGATGTCGTTTCGGTGCCCCGTGCTGGAATCATTTATGTGGTGGGCGCGGTGATCCGTCCAGGGGGCTTTGTGATGCAGAACGACAGTGACCGCATGACTACCCTCAAAATACTTTCGCTCGCCGGTGGAACGACCAACACGGCTAAGTCTAAAGAAGCGGTGATCTTGCGCAAGAATCCGGGCACAGGCAAGCGGGATGAGATGCCTGTCAACTTGGATAAAGTGATGCACATGAAGACTGAAGATGTGATGTTGCAAGCCAGCGACATCCTTTTTATTCCGGACAGTAATGGAAAAAGGGCATTGCGCCGTGCCGGGGATGTAGCCCTGGCACTCACGACTGGCGTTGCTCTGATCTCCGCGGGCAGACTGTAGATCGTCAGAAGCCAGGCAAATCTGATTTGACAATGGGGAGCAAGTGGCAAACTTGATGGATGACACAAATAATTTGGCGCCACGAGAGCGTCCCACGAGTGGCCCAGCAGAATCGCTCCAGATGCGGTCTCCATTCCTCGCCATGGATCTCATGCCGCGCGAGCCGCACCTGCTGGACTATTTCATCGTAGTGCGCAAGCACCAGTGGCTGATCGTATTTTTCCTCCTGACGATCGTTTCGATAGTTTCGATTGCCACCTTCCGGATGCAGCCCGTGTATGAAGCCACGGCTAGAGTTGAAATCGACCGGGAAAACAACAATGCCATGCATTTTAGCGATTCGGATTCGTATGACATGTATGCGGATCTGGAGGACTACATCACCACGCAGTCAAAAATTCTGCAGAGCGAGACCCTGGCGATGCTGACGGTGAGGTCCATGGGCCTCGATAACCTTCCACAGTTTGGAGGCACCGGAAAAAAGCCAGTGAAAACCGCGGCGCCGACCGGTGATGCCGCACTCCAGAGGCCGCCAGCCCTGGGCGCATTTCTTGGCAGCCTTTCCGTCAAGCGGGTGCCGAGCAGCCGCCTGGTGGACGTCACGTTTGATTCTACAGATCCGAGTTTGGCTGCGCGAGTCGTCAACGCGCATTTGAATAACTTCATCGAAGAGAATTTTAGGAGCCGTTACGAGGCTGCGACGCAAGCTTCGAACTGGCTTGCCGGACAGCTCAATGAGATGAAGATCAAGGTGGAGAACTCGGAAGACGTTCGTATCGGCTACGAGCGCGAAAACCAAATCTGGACGATTGACGAGAAAAACGATATTAGCTCGCAAAAGCTAGCCGACCTTAATAAACAACTGACCGAAGCACAAACCGATCGCATCAACAAAGAGGCGGTCTATCACCTGGCGCAAGCCGGGAATTATGATGCCATCTCCGCAGTTCGGGAAAGTCCCGTCATTCAAGACATTCTCAAACAACAGAGCGCGCTGAGCTCTCAGTACGCCGACGCAGTCAACCAGTATGGCCCCAAGTACCCCAAGGTTGTCCGCTTGCAGGCCCAATTGAAGGATCTAGAACAATTGATCGTGCGTGAAAAAACCAATATCGGCAACCAGATGGAAGCGGAATATCACGGTTCGCGGCAGCGGGAAATCCTGCTGACCCAGGCGCTCGACCAGCAGAAGGTTCAAACGAACCAGATGGCGGAGAAACTGGTTCAGTACAACATCCTGAAGCGGGAAGCCGACACAAACAAACAGCTTTATGACGGGATGCTGCAGAAATTAAAGGAAGCGGGCATCACCGCAGGGCTGCGTTCTTCGAACATTCGCGTGGTGGATCCAGCCTTGATTCCCACGCACCCTTCCCGTCCAAACAGGATGCGAAACATCATGTTGAGCGTTCTGGTGGGACTAGTCGGCGGAATCGGTCTTGCGCTTTTGCGCGAGTATATGGACAACACCGTAAAAACTCCGGACGATGTCGAGACGCTGGCGCGTCTGCCGTCGCTGGCGGTTGTGCCCGCGCTCTCCAGTTCCAGCGAAAAACGCAATGGACGATTTTCAAAATTATTGAAGGCTCCGATAATCACAAGCAAGGAGGGCCGCGCGGAGTTGATTTCACACAACATGCCGCAGTCGCAAATGTCTGAAGCGTTTCGCGCGCTGCGCACTTCGCTTCTGCTGTCCCAGGCCGATCATCCGCCACAGGTCATTCTGATGACCAGCGCGCTGCCGCGCGAAGGCAAAACGACGGCGGCGGTGAACCTGGCCGTAACGCTCGCGCAGTTGGGCGACAAAACGCTGCTGATCGATGCCGATCTACGGAAACCTGGAATCAATCGGGCATTGAGCCTGGTCGATGGCAAACACGCCGGTTTGAGTTCCTATCTCGCGGGTGTGTCCTCGCTGGATTTGATTACCGTGCCGCACCCGGTGATTACGAACCTTTCCGCAATCCCCACCGGACCCATCCCGCCTAATCCAGCTGATTTATTGTCTTCGCGCAGGCTAACAGAGCTCATCGCGGAACTCCGTTCACGTTACAAATTCGTGGTGATTGATTCCCCGCCCATTATGGCGGCAACCGACGCGGTGATTCTTTCGGTTCTGGTGGATGGCGTGTTGCTTGTAGTTCGCAGCGGTGAAACGCCCAAGGAAGCATTTACACGCACGCGGGACCTGTTGGCGGGTGTGAAATGCCATATGCTCGGCGTGGTACTGAACGCAGTGGATGCCAGTTCGCCGGACTATTATTACTCGTATCGGTACTATCCCTATTCTTATGGCGGCTACGGCCATGAAGAAGAAAGCAAGAAGTCGTCGAAATCCCGCAGGGCCGAGCAATCAGGGTCGCTATTGGGCCAGGATTAGCCGCAAGGAGGATCGAATTTGGTTTATTTGATTACAGGTGGCGCTGGTTTCCTGGGCTCACACCTTGCGGACCGCTTGCTGGAGCGCGGGGACGAGGTCCTGCTGATGGACAACCTCTCCACGGGCAGTATGGAAAACATTCGTCACCTCAAGAAGTATGACCGGATGCATTATTTTCTGGAGCCTCTGGAAAACCGCCAGCTATTGGCGGAACTGGTGGATGAAGCCGACGTTATCTTTCATTTGGCCGCCGCTGTCGGAGTCAAGCTAATCGTCGAGAGTCCGGTAAGAACGATCGAAACAAACGTCAATGGCACGCAAATGGTCTTGGAAGCCGCCTGCAGGAAGCGCAAGCTTGTTTTCGTCACCTCGACTTCCGAGGTGTACGGAAAAAACATCAATGTGCCTTTTCATGAAGACGCCGACTTGGTGCTGGGACCAACGACAAAGGGACGCTGGAGCTATGCCGCTTCAAAGGCGCTGGATGAATTCCTCGCGCTCGCCTATTGGAAAGAAAAAAGGCAGCCGGTCGTGGTTGCGCGGCTGTTCAATACAGTGGGACCGCGGCAAACGGGCCGCTACGGCATGGTCATGCCGAACTTTATTGGCCAAGCCCTGGATGGCGAACCGATCACGGTCTATGGCACGGGAAAGCAGTCGCGGTGCTTCTGCGATGTCCGAGACACCGTGGAAGCAATTCTCTGTCTGGTGGCTACCGACGCGGCCGTGGGCGAAGTGGTCAATATAGGCACAGACTACGAAGTGACCATCGAGGGCCTCGCTCAAATGGTTAAAGAGCGGACGGGAAGCTCCTCCCCCATTCAGTTCATTCCCTATGATCAGGCATATGAGCCGGGATTTGAGGACATGAACCGGCGGGTTCCTTGTCTAGACAAGTTGGAACAGCTCACCGGTTTTCGTCCCCAGACCTCATTGCCCGAGATCATAGATCGGGTTGCCGCTTACCACGGAAGAAAAAAAGCCCTGGTGGGTATGCCCCGCGCGGCGGCGAGCGGTGCGGTTTAGCTCATAGGCCCGGCTCCGCCAAAAGTGTTCCTGTCCAAAGGGAGGTCTTCGGCTGCCCGGGTTTTTTGGCGCATGGGAACCAATTGGCGACATCGAATGGGACGGAAATGAACCCCTTGAGCATTTTGGGTCAAATCCTGAAACAGGCAGCAGATTGAACGGCGCGCGGAGCTTTCGGGCGCTAGTGGCCGATCCGCTTGTTGGGGGTGCTTCTGTCCCGAAGCAGGCCGCTTCAGAAAGCGCGGTATCGCGTTCGAAGCTGCTATTCCTCTTTTTTCTGCTGACCCTGCCGTTGGTGAATCCGTGGGTCCGGGGTGACGGGGTTGGTTACTACGCCTATTTGCGTTCCATGCTGATCGATCACGATCTGAATTTTGAAAACGATTACCTGGCTGGGAATCAGTCCTTCGTGATATCGCGAACCGATGCGCGGGGGCATCTGCTGCCTGAACTGTACACAAAGACCGGTCGTATCGAGAATCACTTCAGTGTAGGCCCCGCGATCTTGTGGGCTCCTGTCCTGGTGACGGTTCATTTGACGGTGATTGCACTCGATCATTTTGGCGCGCACATTGCTTCAAACGGATACTCGCGTCCCTACGTTGTGGCTATGGGTTTGACAACGGCTTGCTATGGTTTTCTGTCGTTGCTTCTGGCTTTTCGAATTGCCAGAAAATACTTCGATCAGCAGTGGGCTTTTCTGGCCACCATGGGGATCTGGTTAGCCAGCTCTTTGCCGGTATACATGTATTTCAATCCTTCCTGGTCACACGCAATGTCTGCCTTTTCGGTTTCCCTCTTTCTCTGGTATTGGGACCGCGCCAAGTTGCAGCGGACGGCCGGGCAATGGGCAATTTTGGGCCTGATCGCGGGCCTGATGGGCAATGTGTACTATCCGAATGTTTTTCTGCTGATTTTCCCGGGCCTCGAAATGATCCGCTTGGCTCGCGCAGGCCGCGATCCCGGGCGGAAAGCCATGCCGCTCGGAAAGCTGGTATTGTCCGGCGCAATTTTTGGAGCCGTGTTCCTGGTATCGCTGCTGCCCACGTTCATTACGCGCGAGATCGATTACGGAAGCCCATTCGAAACCGGATACCCTGGAATTCGCTCGTGGAACTGGACTTCCCCGGCGCTTCTACAGGTTCTATTTTCGTCGGATCATGGACTGTGGAGTTGGACGCCGATTCTGCTGCTCGCGGTGGCTGGGTTGTATTCCCTCTATAAACGGGATGCCCTGCTGGGCGCCGGATCGGCCTTGACGTTTTTGGCCTACTACTACTTTATTGCCAGCTATCCGGATTGGGACGGCCTGTCGAGCTACGGCAACCGATTCTTCATTTCGCTGACACCTATTTTCATATTGGGTCTTGCGTCATTGCTCACTGATTTCTCCCGAGTGGTGAAAGCGCCGCGCGCGGCCGCTCTTGCCACAACAGCGATCGTGCTATTCACAGCCTGGAACGTGGGGTTCATTTTTCAATGGGGCACGCACATGGTTCCCGCGCGCGGAGAGATTTCGTGGCCCGAGATGGCGCACAATCAGTTTGTAGTGGTGCCCGCGCGGTTGGCGCATGGTTTGGAAACTTATTTTTTGCACCGCAAGGACATGATGCGGCACATCGAGCAGCAGGACATCGAGCAGCAAAGGATGGGCCGGTTGCCGGAGAACCGGCTCAATTAATGGCTGCCCCTCAAGCCCAAGTAGCGAGGATCGAGGCCCCGCATGAATTCCCCATTGTGCGCATTGAAGCGCACCGCGGCTGGCTGGATCTACGGCTCCGCGAAGTGTGGGACTATCGCGAACTCCTCTATTTCTTTGTCTGGCGCGACGTCAAGGTTCGCTACAGGCAAACCGCCGTTGGCGTGGTCTGGGTGGTTTTGCAGCCCCTCATGACCATGGGCGTCTTCACTCTGTTTTTCGGGCGTCTGGCTAGACTTCCATCCCAGGGTCTGCCGTACCCCGTTTTCTATTTTGTGGCGCTTGTGCCGTGGACGTATTTCTCCCAGGCGTTGATCAACTGCACCAACATTGTTGTCGAAAATCGGCATGTGATCACCAAAGTCTACTTTCCGCGGCTGGTGCTTCCGCTTGCCGCAGTTTGTTCGGGGCTTGTGGACTTCGCCGTCGGATTCGTGGTCATGATCGCGTTAACCTTTGTGTACGGTATTCGGCCAAATGTTGCCGCGTTATGGCTGCCGGCATTGATTCTTCTGGCTATGCTGACGGCGCTCGGAGTGGGCTTGTGGACGTCGGCGCTGAACGCGCTTTACCGGGATGTCCGCTCCATCATCCCATTTGTCGTCCAAATTTGGATGTTTGCATCGCCGGTCGCGTACCCCAGCTCGCTCGTGCCGGCGCGTTGGCGCTGGCTCTACGGCTTGAACCCCATGGCCGGGGTGATTGACGGCTTCCGCTGGGCTCTGACCGGCCAGGGCCAGGCGCCAGGGCCGCTGTTGCTGGTGTCGGCGGCCGTGGTTGTGGTCGTTCTGGCTGGTGGTCTTTTATTTTTTCAGAGGATGGAAGGAACGGTTGCAGACCGGGTTTAAGGCGAATTGGCCTGTGTTGCATTGCGAGATTGAGTCAGCGGGTTGACATTGATGAACCGAATAGTCATTCAAGCGGAAGGGCTGGGAAAGCGTTACCGCCGGGGCTCGCAGGCTTCGGAGGGGAGTCTGTACGAGACACTCAGCCGCATCTTACGATCGCCGCTTAGTGTCCTGCGCCGCGCGCCCGAAGATCTTTTCTGGGCGCTCCGGGATGTTTCGCTGGAGGTGCGCGAAGGCGAAGTTCTCGGACTCATCGGTCGCAACGGAGCGGGCAAAACAACGCTGCTCAAGATTCTTACGCGGATCACGCAACCAACCACCGGATGGGCAGAAATTCACGGCCGCGTCCGCAGCCTGCTCGAAGTCGGCACCGGATTCAACAGTGAACTAACCGGCCGAGAGAACACCTATCTTAGCGGTTCGATCCTCGGCATGACCAAGAGTGAAATTGACCGCAAGTTTGACGAAATTGTCGCCTTCGCCGAGATTGACAAATTCATCGACACGCCCGTGAAGCATTATTCGAGCGGGATGTATGTCCGCCTGGCGTTCGCCGTCGCCGCGCACCTGGAACCGGAAATCCTCCTAGTTGACGAAGTCCTGGCCGTTGGCGACATCAATTTTCAGAAGAAATGCCTGGGCAAAATGGGCGACGTCGCTCGTGCGGGCCGAACGGTTGTGCTCGTGAGCCACCAGCTTAACCAGATTCGAAGGCTATGCAACCGCGCCGTCTGGGTGGACGGCGGGCAGGTTCGAATGGCGGGCCCGACACACGAAGTCGTCAGCGCGTACGAGAGTGCGATGTCCTCCGGCGAACGAAACGGCAAGCAAGACAGCGATAGACCGACGACCAAAGGACGTTTTGTCCGCTGGGAAATCGTTCAGTCCGGTGGCGGCGAACCCCATACTGTGAATCACCTCGGGCCTGTCACAGTCAAATTTGCGGTAGAAATCAACAAGCCCTTGCTGAAGGGAGTTCATGGAATCGCTCTATATAACCACGATCGCCAGCTGATTTGGGCGTCCTCCGTAGAGGACCTGGAACTGGAGCCCGGAGAACATGAGTTCAGTTATATGTTTCCGATGCTTCCCCTACGTCCGGGACCCTATAGCTGGCTTGTAAGTTTGTTCGACGATGGACATGAGGTGGACGTGTGGGACTCGTTACCGGAAATGATCGTGGCCTCTGAAAATCATCAGCACGCCGATGATCAATGGAATGGCATCCTGAATATGCCCAGTCGCCTTGAAATTGACGGTGGAGGTACGCGTGCAAAAGAAGTGGCAATTCGATACTGATTTTACGCAACGGTACACAAAAGTACGCCAGGATTTCACAGGTGAATTTCTGGCAGCGGTGCGACAACAGACGCCGCTGGAGTCCGCGGCCGATATAGGCTGTGGTGTCGGATATTTTTCAAAGTTCTTATCGGAAATGGGATTTCGGGTAGTTGCGATAGATGGCCGGGCGGAAAACGTAGCGGAAGGCGCGCGGCGCTACCCGGAAATTACGTTTCTTGCGCGAAACGTAGAAGATGCGGCGCTTCCAGAAATCGGTATGTTTGATTTTGTGCTTTGCGCCGGGCTGCTCTATCACTTAGAGAATCCGTTTCGCGCCATTCGGAATCTTCATTCGTTAACCCTGAAGGTTCTAATGGTCGAGACAATGTGTGCTCCTGGGAACGAATCGAGCTTGCAGCTATTAGATGAATATCAAGTGGAAGACCAGAGCCTAAATTGTGTCGCTCTCTATCCCACTGAGGCTTGTCTTGTGAAAATGCTGTTCCGTGCAGGATTCCCGTTCGTATATCGTTTCAAACACTTACCTTCCGACCAGCAATTTAATACATCTGTATGGCGAAAAAGGGCACGCACCATTGTGGCGGCGTCGAAAATTGAACTTGTGGCACCCAACATCGAGTTGGCATGGGAACCGGTTCGAATGACGCCTGGAAATCAGGATCCATGGACTACCACGTTATCTAGATATTGGGATATTTGCGCCGCCAGCATCTCCAACCTTCGTGTCCTGGGAGGGCGCATGGTCAAGCCGTTGCGGAGAAGAGTGAATCCTTCATCTTCCGGAAGCAGTATGGGAACGAAATAGAATTGGGGGTAGCAGCTCTTTTGCGAAAGGCGAGCTGAACTTTGATACCGTTAGAGAACAGCTTCAAAGCAGATGGGAGGTTGCTGCGGATGTCGCGATCTCTGCAAGAACCGCCTAAAGAGCGGGTCCGTCTCCGGGTTGTTTCCTTGGCATCACTTCTGGCTGCTCGACCCTCACTACAGCCCTTCCCCGGCTGGATTTTGGGGTGCAAGCAAGAGGGTGGGGATTGGTTATCGAAATTGCGGCGGCGTGTTTGGGCGCGAGCGAAGCGACCTTTCGTCATTCCATGGTTCGAGGGTATGCAGGTCTGGGTTTCGACGTCCGACGAATTGCTCAAATCGCTTTTCATGACAGGCTGCTTCGAGCCAAATGAATTTCTGTTTCTTGACCGTCTGCTGCGGCCTGGCATGACGGTTGTTGATGTTGGAGCCAATCTTGGCCTGTACACGCTGTTCGCCGCGGGAAAAGTAGGAAAGAAAGGCACGGTTCTGTCCCTTGAACCCAGCACACGCGAATTCCAAAAGCTACGGGCCAATGTGGACCTGAATCAGCTCACTCAAGTGCGCCTACTACAAATGGGCGCATCGAATCACCCTAGAGAAGCGGATATGCTGATCGCTGACGAAGTGCGCTCTGGTCACAACACCCTGGGAGCGTTTTGCTACGATACCAAACTGGATCGCAAGGAGACTGTTTCTCTGGAGCGTCTGGATGAGATCGTTCGTTCCCAAGCAATTAGTTGCGTGGATGTCTTGAAAATAGACATTGAGGGCGGGGAGCTGTTTGCATTGCAGGGGGGGGCGCAAACTCTAAACACCTTTCGGCCCATTCTTCTGTTGGAGTTCTCGGACCCATCAGCAAAGGCGCAAGGGTCGAGCAGCGCCCAGGTTTGGAACTTTCTTTCAGGGTTAGGCTATCGTTTTTATGCATTTGACGAGAAAACTGGACTCCCACTCCCTGCCTCTCTGAAACCGGCGTACCTCGGGGAAAATCTCATCGCCGTTCACCCTGCGCGTGAGGATGAGTGGAGCCGAATAATGTCATGAGGATGTTATGAGTGCGAATCGAATGACTACCGTAACGGAGCCAGCCTGGCTTCGATCGCCTGAGAGACAAGATACGGATGCTTGGCCACCGATCGCGCTCGTTACCCCAGTTTTCAACTCTGCGCATTATGTCGAGCACACCATTCGATCCGTGCTCGATCAGGGCTATCCGAATCTGAAATACTTCATCATCGATGGCGGCTCGACTGACGGAACTCTGGACATCATACGCAAGTACGAGAACCGGATTTCCGGTTGGGTCAGCGAACCCGACCGCGGAATGTATGACGCGCTGAACAAGGGCTTTGCGCAGTCTTCGAGCGAAATCATGGGTTGGATCAGCGCTACGGACGTGCTGCAGTCGCGCGGATTATTTGTTGTGGGATCGGTTTTCCGTACCTTCCCGAGCGTAGAGTGGATCACCGGCGTTCCCACAGTTGTGGATGAAACGGGAATGACCGTGGAAGTCCAGCGATTGCCTCACTGGTCCCGCACGCGAGTCCTCCTGGGTGCGAACCGGCATATTCAACAGGAATCCACGTTTTGGCGACGGAGTTTGTGGGAGCGTGCGGGTGGCCAAATTGACGATTCTCACGGGTTGGCGGGTGATTTCGATCTGTGGATGCGTTTCTTCCGCCATGCTCGTCTGCATCCCGTAAACGGGTTAATCGGTGCTTGGCGGTTACATGAAGATTCACTCGGTTGGTCAAACGTTACTGGATACAATAAGTTCATTGACGACAATGTGGAATCCGAACTCGCACACGTTCGTGGCGGCTTATTGATTCGGGCCTTCCGCAGATTTGGCGATGTGATGATGCGTACTCCCGGGTTCCGAAGGTTTTGGAGAGACGGAGTAATGCGCGCCCTGTATCGTTTTCCTGGACCGGATTGGGCTCCGACGATCATATTCGAGCCTAGGCGTGGATGGGTGATGAAAGAGTAGGGCAGGCTTCAGTCGTTTCGATTGCGCCATTGCAGGGTTCCTACGCAGGTAGAAACGAATTTGGATGGTGTCTTGGATGGAAGTGTAGTGTGCTAACCATTTTTTCAACCCCTAAGCCCTTCGAGGGACATGTGGGCATCATCCAGCGCAATGCCTTAATGAGCTGGAAGCTGCTGCATCCCGAAGTCGAGATTATTCTTTTCGGCGACGAATCCGGAACGATGGAAGTTTGCCGCGACCTGGGCTTGCGTCATGAACCGCATGTGGAGCGAACTGCGGAGGGCACCAAGCTTGTCCGGTCGATCTTCGGTCCGGCGCAGCAACTCGCCCGTCATGACACGCTTTGCTATGCCAACTGCGACATCATTCTGGGGAAAGATTTCTTGAAGGCGATCGGGCGCGTCTCGCCTTGGACCGCACGGTTCTTGATGGTTGGCCGCCGTTGGGACTCGGACATTACGACACCGATTGATTTCTCGAATTCGGACTGGGAAGAAAGATTGCGCGAGTTTGTCCTGCGGAAAGGCGTACAGCGTCTCTATTACAACATCGATTATTTCGCTTTTACCAAAGGAATCTACGTGGATATTCCGCCACTGGCGATTGGCCGGGTCTGGTGGGATCACTGGTTGATTTGGAAGGCCTCTCAACAAAAGGCCGTGGTCATTGACGCCTCCGACATGGTGATGGCGATGCATCAAAATCACGATTATGCGTATCACCCGGAGGGACATCGAGGGGTTTGGTACGGAGAAGGGGCTCGACGGAATTTTGAACTCGCAGGTGGATTTGGGCACTTGCATACATTGGAAGATGCGACGCATCGGCTGAAGGACCAGTCGATTGTGCCCCAGCGACTATACTGGCTCGCCCCTGCGCGGCGCGCGGTCCGCCGGGTAGTGAAAAAAGTCCAGGATTATGTACGCGTGCGGATGTGGCATCCTTTGCTCGAAGCAACGCGTCCGCTACGCCATTCCATTGGAATCCGCGAGGGAAAGGTACGGCTGCCTATACCTGTTAGGAAACCAGTCCGCCGTCATGAATTTGATCGCTAACTTATCGAAGGTTTTTTGCTGGTGCGCGCTGGGGCGCTTTGAATCCGCCAAGAGGATTTGTTATCCCGGCCTTGATAACGGCGCCGTACCTGTAAAATCAGTTGTGAGAGAAACGGCACAATGAAACTCTGGAATATTCTGGTGACTGGAAGCAGCGGCCTGATTGGATCGGAGGCGGTCGAGTATTTCGACCGGCAAGGGCACCGCGTCGTCGGCGCTGACAATAACATGCGCCGCGTTTTCTTCGGCCCTCCGGGCGACACGCTGTGGAATTTGGAGCGGCTCAAGAGCGTCACCAAGCAGTTCACTCCCGTGGCGCTCGACATTCGCGACCGCGACGCCGTGATGGCGCTATTCCGTGAACACCGCTTCGATTTGATTATCCACTGCGCCGCGCAACCCTCGCATGACAAGGCCGCGGACATTGCCCTGCTTGATTTTGAAGTCAACGCGCTCGGAACAGTAAATCTTCTGGAGGCCACGCGCCAGCACTGCCGCGACGCCGCATTCATCTTCATGAGCACCAATAAAGTGTACGGCGACGCACCCAATGAGAAGCCGCTGCGCGAGACTGAAACGCGCTACGACTACGCCGACCCCGCCGACTTCGAAGGCATTGACGAACATTGCCGCATCGATCGCACGCTGCACTCGCTTTTCGGCGCTTCCAAAGTTGCCGCAGACATTTACGCGCAAGAATACGGCCGTTATTTCGGAATGGACGTCGGCATATTCCGCGGCGGATGCCTCACCGGGCCGTCCCACTCGGGTGTTGAGCTGCACGGGTTTCTTTCTTACCTGCTCAAGGTGGCTCTGTCCGGCAAGCCGTATAAGGTTTTTGGCTATAAAGGAAAACAGGTTCGCGACAACATCCACAGTTTTGACGTGGTGCGCGCGTTCGAGGAGTTTGCGCGCAATCCCAGGCCCGGCGAAGTCTACAACCTCGGCGGAGGCCGCGCCAACAGCGTCTCCATGCTGGAAGCCATTGCGCGAATCGAAGCGCTGACCGGGCGGAAGATCAATTGGACCTACTCGGAACAGGAGCGCAAGGGCGATCACATCTGTTACATCTCGAACTTGTCGAAACTGAAAAGCCATTATCCCGCCTGGAGCCTGACGCGCAGCCTGGACTCGATACTCGAGGAAATGGCCACCGCCGAACGCGAGCACAGGCAGAGCGTGGGAACGTAGCGCGGGACAACGATGATTACCTTTTTCACCACGCCCAAACCTTTTCTCGGACACATCGGCGTTATTCAACGCAATGCAATCGAGAGTTGGAAGCGCGTTCACCCGCAGGCCGAAGTCATCCTGTTCGGTGACGATGAGGGCGCCGTCGAAGCCGCCCGTGAGCTCGGCATTCGCCACGTGCCGGACGTGAAGCGCAACGAACACGGCACGAAATACCTTTCGCCCATTTTTGACGGCGCGCAGGACCTCGCGCACCACAACTGTGTTTGCTACATCAACTGCGACATTATTCTGCTTTCCGATTTCCGCTTGGCAGCCGAGCGCGTGCTCTCGCCAGGCGGTAAATTCCTGATGTCGGGACAACGTTGGGACACGGATATCACCGAAGCCGTGAATTTTCACGACCCGGATTGGGAAGCTACGGTGCGACGCCAGGCGCGCGAAGCAAATCATCAGCGCCCGCAGCAATGGATTGATTACTTCGCGTTTTCGCGCGGCCTGTATTACAAGAATACGCCGCCCTTCGTGATTGGCCGTCCCGGCTGGGACAACTGGCTGGTGTGGCACGCGCGGCATTCCGGGGCGCTCGTTGTAGATGCGACAGCGGTCGTCCAGGCCGTGCACCAGAACCACGATTATTCCTATCATCCCGATGGCGCGGCCGGCGTGTGGGAGGGCCAGGAAGCACAGCAGAATTATGCGCTCCTCGATGGCGGGCGCTGCTTTGCCACCATGGAAAACGCGACGCACCGGCTGACAATGGAAGGTCTGCGTCCAAACTATCATCATTGGGTTGTGCAGGCAAAACGCAAGGCTGTGGCAGTCCGCAGCGCTGCGTGGTTTGCGCTGCTGGGCCTGACGCGGCCGTTAAGGCATCGGCTCGGATTGCGGCAGCGCAGCGTGCCCGCAGCTTCGACGCGGCAGATTCTGCCGCCGCAGTGAATCGTGGGTGAATTCGTAAAAATATGTCGAAGCCTTACGTCAGCGTCTTAATAGACACGTACAATCACGAACGCTTCATCGAGCAGGCCATTACCAGCGTGCTCGAACAGGACATGCCCATGGCAGACGTCGAGATTGTTGTCGTAGATGACGGATCGACCGATCGCACACCCGAAATCGTCCGCAAGTTTGAGCCGCGCGTGCGCCTTCTGCGAAAGCCCAACGGCGGCCAGGCATCCGCTTTCAATTTTGCCCTGCCGCAAACTCAGGGAGAAATCATCGCCATGCTGGATGGCGATGATTGGTGGGCCAAGCAGAAGCTTCGCAGAGCCCTTGAGACGCTGGAAGAAAACCCGGAGGTCGGAATTGTCGGGCACGGCCAATACGAAGTCTACTCGGACGGCCGTCCCGATGGCCTCGTCATTCCCGGTGATGTTTATCGCCTGGACCTCTCGACACAACAAGGTGCCGAGTTGTTTCGGCATTTGGCTGGGTTCCTCGGGACAAGCAAGATGACGATTCGCCGTTCGGTTCTGAACAGAATTCTGCCCGTCCCGGAAGAACTGAACATCGAAGCGGACGAATATATTTTCACTCTCGCGCCCGCCCTCGCGCCTGCCATCGTTCTCAATGAGCCGCTCTTCTATTACGGGTTTCACACGGGGAATTTATTCCAGTTTCACCGGTACGAGCCGGCAAAGACGCGGCGCAAGATGAATGTCCTTGAGGTCCTCGTTCGTGATTTGCCGCCAAGGCTGCGGGAATTTGGCGTCAACCAGGATGCGATTGACGCTGTTTTTCGCGGAACCCGCGTGGAAATTGAACGCATGCGGCTCGGTCTGGATGGCGGCAGTCCTTTGCGCACATTCACAGTGGAGCGGACCGCGTACGAAATCGCGTACCGCGAGGTGACGTGGCGTCACCGGCTTTTTCAGGCGTTTGTCCTGGCGCAGACGCTCTTGCTTCCGCCCCGGTTGTTTTACCGGCTCAGGCGATGGTACGCCGAGAAAGGTTTGTCCAGGCTGCGCAGTTGGACGGGAAATCCTGTCCCCGTTGTACAAATGATTGAGCGCCGGCCTGAGCTGCGAACAAAATGAAATACTTGTTTTCCGTTTCGGTTTGCTCGCGCTTTGTCTGGCGGCGGAATTCCCCCCGCATCGAGCGCCGCAACGACTGCGGTTTCGCTCGGACAGAAAATCTCGCGAGTCCGGCAGCCCGGCTGGCTTGCGCTGCACTCAGGACGGCGGGAAAGTGAATCGCGCATGAATCTGACAGAATCCATGCGGCAGGACTGGGATGAGAGAGCCCGCAAGGACGCGTTTCACTACATCGCTTCCTGGCGCAAGGACTGGAATCCTGAATCGTTCTTCCAGTCGGGCGAAGAGGATTACCAGCGTCTTGTGGGTCAAGTGTTCGAGCGATGCCGCTGGGAGCCGGGAGGCAAGACCATGTTGGAACTGGGCTGCGGAGCGGGGCGCATGACGCGAAGTTTCGCGCAACGCTTTTCCCGCGTGTACGCCTTCGACATTTCCACGGAGATGTTGGGCCACGCCAAGGCTCTGTTCCCAGAGGCTTCCAACGTTGACTGGATTCTGGGCAATGGCATGGACCTTTCCGGGCTTGGCAATGAAGCGGTTGATTTTGCGTTCAGCTACATTGTGCTCCAACACATGCCCGAACCTGAGTTTGCGCTTCGCTATATTCGGGAAATGCTCCGTGTGCTGAAGCCTGGCGGAATGTTTCTGTTCCAATTCAATTCGGTTCGCACGATGACTATGAATTGGAAGGGCCGGCTGGCTTGGAAGATCGTTGATTTTCCCTGGACTTTGGGGCTCCGGCAGGCAAGCCGCGGAGTTGCCACGTTGCTCGGACTTTCACCGGAGATCGCGGGGAAGAGTTGGCGAGGCGCTTCGCTTAACGTCCGGACGGTGCGCGAAACAATCGACACAGCGGGGGGAACGATAGAAGAAGTAGCGGGAGAAGAAACCCCGATGACGTGGTGCCGCGGCTTGAAATCAAGGGCGCAAATCCGGTGATTACTCTGGGTTTCAACTATTCGCAGATGCACGATTCTTCAGCCTGCATTGCCCGAGACGGGGAACTTCTTTTTGCCGTGGCCGAGGAGCGAATCAGCAGGATCAAGCACGATGCCGGCTTTCCGCACAACGCAATTCGCGCGTGCCTCGCGTTTGCTAACGTTCGACCCGATCAACTCGATGCGATCTGCGTGGGCTGGCCGGCTCCTTATCGAATGCTATTGAGCGATTTGAAATGTTTCGGGAACGGTCAATTTCCGATCAGCTATGCCAACGTGGTGAATGTGATCCGCTCGTTCGCAAGCATGGCGCACCAGAATGGCGGTTTTAAACTCTTCACGCACCATTTCGGACCCACCCGGGCGCAAATGCGATTTGTAGATCACCATCTGGCCCATGCCATCAGCGCATACTCCTATTCAGGGTTCGACAACGCCGCCGTGGTCGTGATGGATGGGCGCGGTGCATGGGAAGCGAGCTCGATCTGGCACGGCCACGATGGGCAACTCGATCACGTGCTCACGATTCCTTGGCCTAATTCGCTGGGATTGTTTTACGCGCAATTTACCCAGTATCTTGGCTTTGTTCCCAACAGCGATGAATGGAAAGTGATGGGGCTGGCGCCTTACGGTCACTCCGGTGTCAAGCTGGACGAATTCATTTCATTGAAACACGAGCCGTACAAAGTGAATGCGCCGCTGTTGTTTGAGCGAAGTAATGGCACATCGGCGATCGCCAAGCGTCTGGGTCCGGAGCGAACACCCGAAAGCGAAATCGACGACAGTTTTAAAAATATCGCGTTTGCCGTGCAGGACGCATGCGAAAACGCCATGCTGGCGCTGGTGAAGCTAGCCATACAAAAAACGAACTGCCGTAACGTGTGTCTGGCCGGCGGAGTCGCATTGAACTCGAAAGCCAACGGAAAAATTCAAGCCTCGGGGATGGTTGATCATATTTTCGTCCAGCCGGCCGCTTCCGATGATGGTGTGGCTCTGGGCGCTGTGCTTGCCCCTTACATGGACCACGGAGACCGGCTGCCAATGAAGCCGCTTCGCCATGCCTACCTTGGGCCGGAATTTTCCGATGTGGAAATTGAAAAAACCTTGCGAACCTATAAGCTTCGTGTCACCAAGCTGGACAATGTAGCCGCGACGGCTGCCGAAATGCTCGCTAACGGTAAAATTCTAGGTTGGTTCCAAGGGCGCATGGAATTCGGCCCGCGCGCGCTGGGGGCCCGATCGATCCTGGCCGATCCGCGCGACCCAGCAATGAACGCAAAAGTGAACAACGCCGTAAAGTTCCGCGAATGGTGGCGGCCCTTCGCGCCTTCGATGCTGAAGGAAGTTGCCGGAGAGTATCTCGAGCACGCGTGCGATTCTCCGTTCATGATCCTCACCAATCCCGTGAGGCCGGAGAAACGCAGCATCATTCCCTCGGTCACGCATGTGGACGGCAGCGCGCGGCCACAAACGGTCGAAAAAGAAATTAATCCCCTGTACTGGAACCTGATCAGCGAGTTCGGGAAGCGGACTGGCGTGCCCGTGGTTTTGAACACCTCATTCAATTTGCGAGGCGAAGCGATCGTGAATACTCCGACCGAGGCCGTGCGTACCTTCTTCAGTTCTGGGATGGACGCCCTGGTGATCGGCAGCTTTCTGGTGGAGAAATAACGTGGCATTCCCGGACCGCATCTACTGCGACCAGACGTCGCAGCCGGTGGGAAAATGAGTGCCGAGCGAATCGTGGCGCTAGTGGGACGCCGCGATGAGCCCACCGACGGTGTGGCCGATTATTGCTCGTGGCTCGGCGGCGCGTTGAGCGCCCATGGCTATGAACTCGAAACGGTGCGCGCGCCTTGGTTCGAACGAGGTTGGAGTGCCGCGCTCGCCGATTTGCGGGAAAAGGCAGCTGCGTGGCGCGGCTGCTGGGTGCTGCTGCAATTCACGACCCTGGCCTGGTCCCGGCGCGGGTTTCCGCTGCGTGCACCGCGCATCCTTTCAATTCTCCGCGAAAACGGCGTCCAATGCGGCGTTGTATTCCACGATTTTGCGCCTGCGAGCGGAAGTCGAATGATTGATCGTGCGCGACAATATTGTCAGCTCAGTGTCCTCAAAAAGTTACATAACCATGCGGAACGCAGTTTTTTCACCGTGTCGATGGAAAAGATTGCGTGGCTATCCCCGGATTCCGATAAGGACATTTTCATTCCTGTCGGCGCGAATATTCCAGAACCTTTGGCGCATGACAGGATAAATGCGGATGGCAGGAAAGATGGCAAGAAGACTGTTGCGGTATTCAGCGTCACCGGCGGACCCAGTACGCTGCTCGAGGTTGCTGACATCGGCTTCGCGGTCAAGCGAGCGAGCCGAGCGGCGGGTCCTGTGCGAGTGCGCGTCATGGGCCGTGGCTCGAAAGATGCTGAGCCCACACTGCGAGCGGAATTTTCCGGCACAAGTGTCGAGCTGGAGATACTCGGATTGCTGTCTGCCGAAGATACGAGCCAATCTCTTGCGCGCGCGGATGTTCAACTGTTTGTTCGCGGACAGATATCGAGCCACCGGGGCAGCGCCATCGCGGGTATCGCCTGCGGTTTGCCCGTCGTCTGCTATGCCGGGCCTGAAACCGGATGGCCGGTCACCGAGGCAGGGATTCTTTCTGTTCCACGAGGAGATCGTGAAGCGCTCTCCGCAGCGCTCGAAACAGTCCTGATGGACGATGGACTGCGAGCATCGCTAGCCGAGCGCAGCCGCCAGGCACAGGCGCGCTATTTTTCCTGGCAAGTTATTGCATCCCAGTTTGCCCAGGCCCTGAGAGGATCTGGGGATACGTCAGCCACAGCCGGTGAAAAAAGTGGCAGGGGATCCCACAGACTATGAAAGGCCAGCTCGCCGAACGCACGTCGGTTCATTTGGATCTGATACGGGGAGTCTCGGCTCTGGCAGTCATGGTGGGCCACGTACGGGGGCTTTACTTTATTGATTTCCCCAATCTTGCCGGCCCATCTCCGCTGCTTCGGGTTCTTTACGCAGTCACGGGATTTGGCCATCAGGCTGTCATCGTGTTTTTTATTCTAAGCGGATATTTTATCGGAACCAGCGTCTGCGAATTGGTTGGCGCGCGCCAGTGGTCCTGGCGGATCTATTTGGTGAACCGCATGACACGGTTGCAGCTGGTTCTGTTTCCCGCGTTGCTCCTTGGCGCCGCATGGGACCAAATTGGAATGCGGCTTCCGCAGGCGGCTTCGTTCTATTACGGCGGTTTGTACAAGTATTATCCTTCGAGCGTCGCCCTGCGTTCCACGATCCCCGTTTTCTTCGGAAATCTTTTCTTTCTTCAAGGTGTGGTTTCACCTGTGTTTGGTTCTAACGGTCCACTCTGGAGCCTCAGCTACGAATTCTGGTATTACATATTGTTTCCAGTCCTGATACTGGCCGCTGCCTCGTGGGTGGATGTTCGCAGCCGGTGCCTCTATATGGGTTTGGCCCTTCTGCTGGCATGGTTCATTGGCCCGCAAATCAGCGTCTACTTTCTGATCTGGCTGATGGGGGCATTGATCGGACGATTGCGGCATGTAGACTGGCCCAAGTCTCCTCGCGCGATGGCGGTCGTGTCACTCCTTGCGGGCTTGCCCTTTGTCTTGGCGATGGCATGGAACCGCGTCTATCCGCTGGTTTCAGAAATACGCGCTGACCTCATGATCGGCATCTTCTTCGCGTTGTGGATCTATGCGTTGATTCAGGGATCGCGCATGGATGTTTCACCTATGTATGCTAAAGCAGCAAGGACACTGGCTGGCTTTTCGTACACGCTGTATTTGACACATTTCCCAGTCTTGCTGCTGCTGCGTGGCCTGCTCGACCCGCACGGGAATTGGCAACCCGATCTCAGGCATTTGCTCTATGGGTTGGCAATTGCCTTACTCATGTTGGGCTTTGCGTACCTTGTGGCGGAATTTACCGAGGCGCGCACGACAGTGGTCAGGCGCCGCGTACTGAAGATGTGGGCTTCACGACCCAAGGAGTTGGTCCGTTGAAGCAAGACGAAAATGCTTTGATCCGAGTGAACCTCGGTTGTGGCCTGATTACTCCTTCGAAATGGGTGAACGTCGATGCCTCGTGGAATGCGAGACTTGCCAAACACCCTGCCTTGCGGCGTGCCCTGCATATGCTTCACATGATTGAGGCCGACAAGATCAACGTGCCCTGGAATTCAAAAGTCCTCATTCACGATCTGCGAAAACCGTTGCCGTTTCGTGATTGTTCCGCAAGCACGGTTTATTCATCCCACGTTCTCGAACACATGTACTTCGAGGAAGGGCAGCAGCTTATCCGAGAGTGTTTCCGTGTATTAGCCGAGGGGGGCGTGCTGAGGTTTGTCGTTCCTGATCTCCACACAATTATCAAGGAATATCTTGGAGAAAATCCATTTCGAGAACCATCTAACACTGCACAGCGGCTTCCTCCTGCCGATCGGGTAAACCAACGATTGTTGATGCGCCCTCAGGCGCCCCAGTCGAGTAATTTCTTCTATCGACTTTATAGTTCTTGGATGGATTTTCATTCCCACAAATGGATGTACGATGCTTATTCGCTCAAACACCATTTTGAGGCGGCGGGCTTTGTCGACGTTCAGGAAATGGACCTGCACCGAAGTCGCATAAGTGATATTGAACAGGTTGAGGACCCTAGCCGGGTTTTGGAAGGGGAAGGTATTTGTATCGAAGGAGTAAAACCGTGCGCCCGACTTTAGCCGAATTCTGTCATTCTTTACAAATTGAACAATTGTTATGGATTTCCCGGAGCTTTTTCTCGCTCTGTTACATGAATAATGAGTTCTCTTTTCAATGACAGATCCTGCGAAAGTAGATTCGATGTGTGCCGCGACATCCTCTTCACATGGGATAGGCAGTCGACTGTTACTGGTCTGCTCCCACGTCGTGCAGTACGCCTCGCCGATTTTTCGAAGGATGGCGAAGGACCCGAGGTTCGATATTTTGGTCGCGTACTGCAGCATGCAAGGTGCGGAATCGGGTATGGACCCAGGCTTCGGCGTGGAGGTCGCCTGGGACGGACCGCAACTCGAGGGGTATGCGTGGGTTCATCCTCCCAACAGGGCACTGCGCCCGGGCATCGGCCATTTTCTTGGATTGTTCAATCCCGGGATTTGGCGCGTGATTCGCGACGGACAATTCGATGCAATGTACGTCAGCGGGTATTTCTACGCGAGTGCATGGATTGCGATTCTCGCGGCCAAGTGGCATGGTGTGCCTATCTTGTTCACCACGGATGGACACGACCTGTGCACCTGGACGACACAGTCCAGCTGGAAACAGCGATTAAAGAAATCTCTGGTACGCCGCATTTTCGCGCTCGCCGAGATCGTATTGGCCGGATCATCAGGGACAGTCGAATACGTGAAATTTCTCGGAGTCCCACAGGAGCGGATTATTCTGAGCCGCAACGTAGTGGATAACGTCTGGTGGACAAAACGGGCGGCAGTTGTGGATCGCGACGCCGTGAGAAGTACATGGAGGATTCCCGCTTCCGCCTCTGTGGCGTTGTTCTGCGCCAAACTACAGCCCTGGAAAGCGCCCCTGGACGTGCTGGAGGCCTTCGCTCGTGCGAATGTGCCTAATTCCTACGTTGTGTTTGCCGGTGATGGCCCTTTGCGAAGCGCACTCGAACAGCGCGCAAGTGACCTCGACGTGTCGGATCGTGTGCGTATCCTCGGATTCGTGAACCAATCACAACTTCCGTCCGTTTATCGCGCAGCGGATTTGCTCGTTCTGCCTTCCCTTCACGAACCATTTGGACTGGTCGTGAACGAGGCGATGTTGTGTGGATGCCCGGTAGCAGTTAGCGACCGTGTCGGCGCGAAATACGATCTCGTGCGGGAGGGCGAGACCGGGTACGTTTTTTCTTCGGGTGACAGGGACGCTTTGGCTGCGATTCTTCGCGACATCTTCTCGGATCCTGAAAAAAGCAGACGTATGGGTGAGGCTGCGCGCGAACGCATGGAGACATGGTCGCCTAATGAATATGTGAACGCTCTGGCAGAAGCTGTGGAACGGACCGCGCGGGCCCGGGGACCAAAAGCCGCAACCGGGCAGGTCTAAGGCAGTCCATCCCGGAAGTGGAGCAAGTTTCGCCATTGCGACACTTTTTGCGGCAGAGCATAATTTAGCTGGCATATTGCAGGGGGAGACGGATTTGATATGCAACTAAGTCTTGGGTCTATTGCAAGCAAGCGCCAGGTCCAGGGCCTGGTGATGGGCCTTGTTGTCCTGGGTCTCATTTGGGAACTGGCTAGCTGGATCATTGCAGGGTCAGACCAGACGCTAATCATGTTTGGCTTGAGCTTGGTTGTCTGCGCGCTTGTTGTGTACATCCTGAACGACTGGCGGTCGGGAGTTCTCCTCTTTTTGGTCTGGCTCCTATTCGAAGACCTGGCGCGAAAGTACCTTGGCAACAGCATGGTCGTCTTTTTTGCAAAGGACCTCTTAATTGGGGTTGCCTACCTCTCGTTTTTCTTTGCCAAGCGAAAGCGCCAGGTAGAGACCTTCAAGATTCCCTTTCTTGTTCCGCTGGGGATTTTTTTCGGACTTGCGCTGATTCAGATTTTTAATACCTGGAGCCCCAACATCCTGTACGGCGTGCTCGCGATAAAGATTGATTTCTACTACGCTCCCTTGATGCTTCTTGGGTACGCGATGATGGATCGTCCGGCAGACCTGGAGCGCTTTTTAGTAGTTAACCTGCTTGCGGGAATTCTTATTGCCGGACTGGGAATTGCTCAGTCCGTGTTGGGCGTTTCCTTCCTGACTCCCGATGACATTGCGCCGGAATTATACGGATTGACTCATACCGCCCGGACTTCTCCGATCACCCATTCCATATCCGCTGTAACGAGTTCGGTATTCGTCAGTTCTGGCCGTTTTTCTTTCTACCTGATCTTTCTGTGGATTTTGGCCATGGGCGCGCAGGGTTACCTGTTGCTGGCCCGTCGTCCCGGCGCCAAGTACGGATTTTTGGGTATCGGTGTGGTTACCGTCGCCGTCATGATTACGGGCACCCGCACGCCGTTTGTTTTCATGGTTTTCAGCGCCTTGATGATGACCTCGGCATTTCTCTGGGGCGCTCCCTGGCGTTGGGGACAAGGACACCGCCTGGTGAAAGCGCTCCGCCGGGCCTTTCTTGTTGGCGCGATCGGTTTGATCCTGATGAATTTTGTTTTTCCAATTGTCCTGGGAGACCACTGGAGATTCTTATCGGAAACATTATCCTTACCCGGAACCGAAGGTTCCGAGTTGCAAAATCGTGCTTGGGATTATCCCATGGAAAATTTGATGAAGGCCTTTGACCACGATCGCTGGATTGCGGGATATGGCACAGGCACAGCGTCGCTAGGCATGCAATATGTCACCCGGATAGTCGGCGGTACGATTCCCGAAGTGGGAGTCGAGAATGGCTACGGCAACCTTCTTGTCGAAATGGGTGTTCTTGGCCCCATCTTGTGGCTCTTCTGGGTATTTGCATTGCTCGCGTCCGGATGGAAAGTGGTCAAGCAACTTCGCGAGACCGTTTATTTTCCGCTGGCCTTCGCGATCTGGTGGTACGCGGTCGTGCTCCTTCTTATGCTTGTTCATTTCGGTCTCCCGGCGTATCAGAACTACGTCAATAATGCGTACCTGTGGCTGCTGGTTGGCGTTCTTTACCGCCTCCCAAAGTTGGCTGCAATGCCCCAACCGGTCCCATTGCCCAAGCATGATCGTGGCCTGGCTCGCTGGCAGTTTGCGCCTGGAGGAAGATAGGCCGCTTGGAGTTTGGGACGTGAGACATGGAAAAGATGCCGGGGCAAACCAGGATTGCTCTTCCGAGCCACATTCCTCAATTTGACGGACTCCGCGGCATCGCAATCCTTACGGTTTTTATCGCCCAAACGGAGTTGACGCGTGCTCTGGACTTGGCCGTTCTAATCACGGTTTGTTCCGGTGACGATTGGCTGCGTCTCGCGGCGAACTCTCGGGTGGACCCTCGCACCGAGTTCTGTTTTACTTATAGCTGGCTGTTCAGCTGAGGATGAACCCGGTTGGACGTCGCCGCAAAGGTAGAGGAAGACCAGACATGGGTGACAAAGTAAAAGTTGTCGATGTAACGCCTCGCGACGGGCTTCAGAACGAACCGAAGCTTGTTTCCACGCAAGACAAGCTCGCTCTGATCGAAAAACTGGTCCAGGCGGGCGTTTCCGATATTCAGATGACCAGCTTCGTTCATCCGAAATGGGTGCCACAAATGGCCGATGCCGAGGCCGTGGCCGCCGGACTCAGCAGATTTCCGGGTATCACGTTTTCTGCTTTAGTGCCCAACCTGAAGGGTTACGAAAGGGCCGTAGCCGCGGGAATTCGCCATTTGGAATTCGTCATCGCCGCAAGCGAAACGTTTAACCGCAAAAATCTGAATCGCAGCATGTCCGAATCCATGCAGCTGTTAGCTCAGACCACTCGCCTGGCTGAACGGGATGGTGTCATCCTCCGCGCGGGTTTTTCCACCTGCTTCCACTGCCCTTTTGAAGGAAGAATCACGAGCCAAGCAGTTGTCAACGCGGTTCGCGCCGCGCGCGAAATAGCGCCCTGGCGCATCGCAATTTGTGACACCGATGGCATGGCCTTCCCCGATCAGATTAAGGAAACTGTAGGCCGGCTGTTAGGTGATTTGAAAATGAAGCCGGAAGACATCACGCTCCATTTCCACGACACCTACGGCCGGGGGCTGGCCAACACTCTGGCGGGGCTGGAGGCAGGGGTTCGCGAATTTGACTCTGCCACCGCCGGACTGGGCGGCTGCCCATATTGTCCCGGCGCAAGCGGAAATCTTGCGACCGAGGACCTGGTCGACTTCCTGGAAGGAATGGGCTATGACACGGGAATCAATATGGAGAAATTGCTGGATGCCGCCGAATTCGCGTGCCGTTTTTCCGCCCGGCCGTATCAGGGACATCTGTTGCGTGCGCGCCGTGCGAGCGCCTGCGGCGTGGCTCTCCCGGTATCGACATAGATTGCGGCCCAGCGGCACATCCAAATAAGACCAATGGCCCTTCCCCTCCATGGAATCCGCGTGCTGGACGTGACCAACGTCTTAGCAGGACCTTTTTGCAGCTTCCAATTGGTCCTGCTGGGCGCCGAGGTCATTAAGATTGAGCAACCGGAAAATGGTGACCTCGCCCGGCGCCTGGGCGCGGATCCAGAAGCAAATTTAAAATTGATGGGCGCTTCGTTCGTGGCCGTCAACGCCGGCAAGCAATCGGTAACCCTCAACCTCAAATCGCCGGAAGGAAAGAAGATTTTCAAGGAGCTCGCGGCAATTTCGCACGCCGTTATTGAAAATTTCCGGCCCGGTGTAATGCAACGCCTCGGCCTTGACTATCCTGTGCTGGAAAAAGTGAATTCCCGGCTGGTGTATTGCGCGATTTCCGGTTTTGGACAAGATGGGCCACTGGCGATGCGACCCGCCTACGATCAGGTGATCCAGGGGCTTTCCGGCGTGATGAGCGTGACCGGAGATGAGCGCAGCGCTCCAATGCGCGCGGGCTACCCCGTTTGCGACACCATCGGCGGCATTACCGCGGCTATGGCAATTTGCGCGGCGATTGTAGGAGCGCAGACCACGGGCCGGGGCCGCATGATCGATGTCTCCATGCTGGAATCCACGCTGGCCTCCATGGGATGGGTGGTATCGAATTATCTGAATGCGGGTGTGGAGCCGGTCCCCATGGGGAATGAAAATTTTACCGCTGCGCCCTCCGGCGCATTTCGCACCGCGGACGGATTGCTCAACATCGCTGCCAATGAAAGCGCTCAGTACGAAAAGTTGTGCGACTTAATCGGGCGACCCGATTTGAAAACGGACGTCCGTTTTGAGGACCGCGAGACTCGCAGACAGAATCGGCTGG
This sequence comes from Terriglobia bacterium, assembly GCA_041478355.1. Lineage (GTDB taxonomy): Bacteria > Acidobacteriota > Terriglobia > Acidiferrales > UBA7541 > Palsa-360. Next base: position 41,671 of record JBGOVX010000010.1, read on the forward strand.
CAATCAATGCGGAAATTGGGCCGGAGCTGATGAAGCGCGGCGCCGCGGAGTGGGAACAACTGCTGACCGAAGCCGGCGTGCCTGCCGGACGTGTCCTGAGCGTTCCGGAGATACTGAACCACCCGCATCTTTCCGGCCGCAAGTTTGTTTCTATATTTGAGGGATCCGCCGGAAAACAGGAAATGACCCGCGGTGGTTTTCTTTTTTCCGACGGCCAAGCGGCGCCATCCGGCCCCGCTCCCAAGCTGTCTGAACATACCGAGGCGTGGTTGACCAAGCTGGGCTATGACGCCGGACAGATCCACGACTTGCGAGAGAAGCGCGTGATATAGGAATCTAGTTCGAACACTGCACAAATCTTTGCTGGCAGGAAGCAAAACACACGTGCACCGGGTTCGAAAGTTTCGCAAAACTTCCCCAAAAAAGAATTGACAGTCACCGAATATCTCACGCATAATTATGCAGGTTGATGTATAATCTTGAGTGCGTATGGGACTGAACTTACACAAACGATTCCGGCAAGGACAGATCCTGAAACTCATTAACAGCGAGCCGATCTCGAGCCAGGATGAGTTGCGGCGCCGTCTGTCGCACGTGAAGGTTCGTGTGACGCAGGCGACGCTTTCACGGGATATGTCCGAGTTGAAGCTGGTAAAGACCGCTGCGGGTTACAAACCGCTCTCGAACGGCGAGGAAGCCTCGACGCCCCTGCCGCCGCTGGCCCGCGCTCTGCGCGAATTTCTGGTGGACCTGCGCCCGGCGTTCAACCTGCTGGTGCTTAAGACGCCGCCTTCGGGCGCGCAACCTCTTGCTGCCGCGCTCGACGCGGAAAAATTCAAGGAAGTGGCCGGCACCATCGCCGGGGACGACACCGTGCTGGTCATTACGCCAACGCGCCAGGCGCGCACCGCCGTCCAGAAGCGCATGGAGGACTTGCTCCGATGAGCGGCCCGCAACGGGTCGCCGTGGTCGGGGCAACGGGCTATACAGGTTTCGAGCTAGCCCAGCTTCTTCTTCGGCACCCCAAAATACAGAAACCAAACTTCTACTTGCGCGAGAGTTCCGCGCACGTGAAATGTCTTACCGAGATATTTCCGCGGCTGCGCGGCTGGGGCGAGGCGCCTTGCAAGACGTTTTCGGTGGATGCGGTGGCCTCCAGCGGCGCGAGCACCGTGTTTCTGGCTACCCCGCACGAAGCGTCGCTCGAACTGGCGCCCCAGCTTTTGAATGCGGGTCTGCGCGTTGTGGATTTGAGCGGGGCATTCCGCTTCCGCGATCCGCAAACTTTTGCGCAGTGGTACAAATTGCCGGCGCCGCCGCGCGAGCTGGCCGAAGAAGCCGTTTACGGCTTGCCGGAACTCTATGCCGATCAGTTGCCGGGGGCGCGCCTGGTCGCCAATCCAGGCTGCTATCCGACAAGCGTGATACTGGGGTTGCGGCCGTTGGTGGAATCCGGATGGATCGCGCGGGAACGCGGCGTGGTATGTGATTGCAAGTCCGGCGCATCGGGCGCGGGCAAGGAACCCAAGCGCGAGTTGCATTTTGTCGAAGTGGACGAGAACCTCCGTGCCTACGGGTTATTTTCGCACCGGCACACGCCGGAAGTGACCGATCACACGGGCCTCAGCGGTGACGACATCGTTTTCTCGACGCACCTGTTGCCGGTGGCGCGCGGCATTCTATCCACCCTTTACGTGTGGTTTGCTGAGCCGCGTACCGAGGAGGAGGTTGAGGCTCTTTACCGCAAGTTTTATGCCGGCCGTCCGATGATGCGCATCTGGCCTGCCGGGAAGTTGCCGGAGTTGCAGCACGTAGCGTATACAAATTTTTGCGACATCGGTTTTGCACTGGATCCCACGGGACGTCGCCTTGCCGTGGTGAGCTGTCTGGACAATCTTGGCAAAGGCGCCGCCGGCCAGGCTGTGCAGAATATGAACGCGATGCTGGGCATCGAGGAAGCCACAGGACTCAAATGAGATTGGTCGTTAAAGTTGCCGGAGCATTGCTGGACGACGCCGCGGCGATGGAAACGCTGGCGCGTCAGGTGGCGCAGCTTGCCCACCAGGGCCATGAAATTCTGGTGGTGCACGGCGGCGGGAAAATTTTCACCGCCACGCTCAAGCGCCTGGGAATTGAAAACAAGTTCATCAATGGATTGCGCGTGACGGACCGCGAAACGCGCGACGTTGCCGTGATGGTTCTCGGCGGCCTGCTGAACAAGCGTCTGGCCGGCGCTATTTCCTCC
>JBGOVX010000135.1:0-10026 GCA_041478355.1 Terriglobia bacterium
CAACACATCGAGCAGTTTTTTTACGTCGTCGAAGTGCAGGCCTGTCGTGGGCTCATCGAGGATGTAGAGCGTGCGGCCAGTCTGGCGGCGCGAAAGCTCTTTTGCGAGTTTGATGCGCTGCGCTTCGCCGCCGGAAAGAGTCGTCGACGATTGTCCTAGTTGGATGTAACCCAATCCCACGTCCACCAGCGTGTCGAGCTTCACGCGAATCTGCGGGATATTCTCGAGAATCTTGAGCGCATCGGCGATCTGCATGTCGAGCAGATCGGAAATCGAATGCCCCTTGTATCGCACGGCCAGCGTTTCGGCGTTGTAGCGGCGTCCGCGGCACACTTCGCAGGTGACGTACACATCGGAGAGAAAATTCATTTCGATGCGGCGCAGGCCGTCGCCCTGGCAAGCCTCGCAGCGCCCGCCCTTCACGTTGAAGCTGAACCGGCCGGGGCGGTAGCCACGCTCGCGCGATTCGGGCAGCATGGCGAACAAATCGCGGATGGGTGCGAAGACGCCAGTGTAGGTGGCGGGGTTCGAACGCGGCGTGCGTCCGATGGGCGCCTGATCGATTTCGACTACCTTGTCGATCTGCGCGGCCCCTTCGATTTCGCGGAATTTTCCTGGACGCTCCATCGAGCGGTACAGCGTCCGGGCCAATGCGCGATAGAGAATGTCATTCACCAGGGTCGATTTCCCCGAACCTGAAACGCCGGTGACGACGGTGAGCAGGCCGAGCGGCAGTTCGAAATCCACATTCCTGAGATTGTTGGCTTCGCAGCCGAGGATGCGCAGAACCTTGCCATTGGGCGAGCGGCGCTTGGACGGCACGGCAATCGCCAAATCGCCGCTCAGGTAGCGCCCGGTGCGCGAATCTGCGTTGCCGGCGATTTCTTCCGGGCGGCCCGTAGCGACCAAGTGTCCGCCTGCATCGCCGGCCCCGGGACCCAGATCCACCACGTAGTCGGCGCGGCGAATCGTTTCTTCGTCGTGCTCGACGACCAGGACGGTGTTGCCAAGATCGCGCAAGTGTTCGAGCGAAGTGATCAGGCGTCCGTTATCGCGGGCGTGCAAGCCGATGGAAGGCTCGTCGAGGACATAGAGGACCCCGCGCAGGCGCGAGCCGATCTGCGTCGCCAGGCGAATGCGCTGCGCTTCCCCGCCGGAAAGCGTCGCCGAGGACCGGTCCAGACTGAGGTAGCCGAGGCCGACCGCGAGCAGAAAATCCAGGCGCGCGGAGATTTCGGCCAGGGCTCGCCCCGCGATATCGGCCTGCCGCTGTGTAAATCCTTTGCGGATTTGGTCCACGGCGGGACGCGCGTCGGAAATGGCGAGCGAGGTGTACTCGGAAATCGAACGGCCACCCACTTTTACCGCCAGGCTTTCGGGACGCAAGCGCCGCTCGCCGCACACCGAGCACGGCACCGGCGACATGTACTGCGTAATCCATTCGCGGTACTTGTCTGAATTTGATTCTTCAAAACTGGATTGGAGAAAGTCGAACACGCCTTGGAAGTGCAGGCTCGATCCGGTTTTCGCGCCACGCGTATTTTTTCGGCTGGACGCCCCGCCCGCGCCATCCTTTACATTCGATGGCGCACCCGATGGCGGATAACCATAGAGCATGAGATTTTGCACTTGGGGCGAAAACTTTTCGAATGGCGTAGCGAGATCGAAACCGTGGGCCATGGCGCCCAGTTCCAGGCTGCGTTTCAGAAACACCGAACCCGCGCCGGGACCTAACCCGCCTTCGAATAACGGGCGCGACCAGTCAACGACCACCTTTGCCGGATCGAAATCATATTTCGAACCCAGGCCATTGCACGCGGGGCAGGCTCCGTAAGGAGAATTGAAACTGAACGAGCGCGGTTCCAGTTGCGGAACAGAGATTCCGCAATCGCTGCACGCCATCTTCTCGGAGTACACCTGCTCGGCCCCACCCACCACAACAACGGTTACCAGTCCCTTGGCCAGCTTCAGCGCCGTGGCAATGGATTGCTCGAGCCGCCCCGCGATCCCCGGTTTCACCAGCAGACGATCCACAACGACTTCGATATTGTGATTCTTGCGCTTGTCCAAACGCGGCGGGTCGTCGAGGGGGCACAGATCGCTATCGATGCGCACGCGGACAAAGCCGTCGCGCGCGAGCTTTTCCAGTTCCTGGCGATACTCGCCCTTACGCCCGCGCACGATGGGCGCAAGGATCATAATCCGGTCATCGGTTTTCGCGAGTTCGCCGTGCAAAATGGCGCGCACAATCTGGTCGGTGGATTGGCGCGAAATGGCCAAGCCGCAATTAGGACAGTGAGGCGTGCCAATCGAGCTGTAGACCACGCGCAGAAAGTCGTAGATTTCGGTGATTGTGCCGACCGTGGAGCGCGGCGAACGCGTCGTCGTCTTTTGCTCGATGGCGATCGCGGGCGACAGCCCTTCGATGGAGTCCACTTCCGGCCGCTCCATCTGATCCAGAAATTGCCGCGCGTAGGAGGATAAGGATTCGACGTACCGGCGCTGGCCCTCAGCGTAAATAGTGTCAAACGCGAGCGAGGATTTGCCCGACCCGGAAAGCCCCGTGATGACCGTCAGCGCGTTACGCGGAATTTCCAGGTTGATGTTCTTCAGGTTGTGCTGGCGCGCGCCGCGTATGACGATTTTGGTCAGGCCCATGTTCGAGAGACCGCCCCCACTGCCGGCTCAGCACACTGCGGATAAAACTCGCCCATCGTAATCCTACAACGTTAGCAAGGCGGGGCAAGCGCGTCAAGAATGCACCTGCAGGAGGGTGGGGAGATTCATGGCGGCGCGACTCCTTCTGTGGACATAACGAAGAAGAACGAATATCGTGGTGCGTTTTCGAATCGTTTTGACTCAAGGCAGGCGCGACGATTATGGCGAATTTCCCGGAAGCAGGTATGCAACATGTCAGAGCCCCCGTTGCCCAGCGCGCAATCCCCTTGGCGATTTGGGGCGGGCTCATTTTTGTAAGCGCCTTTCTTCTATTCGAGGTCCAGCCGATCCTGGCGAAGATAATTCTTCCTTGGTTTGGGGGCACGGCGGGAGTCTGGACCGTCAGCCTGATGTTCTTCCAGATTACCTACTTGTGGGGAAATCTCTATGCGCACTGGGTAGTGCATGGCACGGGTTTCCGGATACAAACCCGTTTGCATATTCTGCTCCTGGCGGGCAGCCTGTTCCTGCTTCCGATCGTGCCGAATGATTTCTGGAAGCCGGCCGGAGGCGCGGACCCCACATGGCGCATCCTGGGTCTTCTGGCGGCAACCATTGGTTTGCCGTTCCTGCTGCTATCCGCGACCAGCCCGTTGCTTCAGACCTGGTATATGCGGGAGCGGAGCAGCGCGCGTCCATACCGTTTCTATGCCCTTTCGAATGCCGGCTCGCTGCTGGCGCTTCTGAGCTATCCCGCGGTGATTGAACCGAATTTCGGCACGCGTCATCAGGCGGTTGGCTGGTCCTGCGCGTATGTCGCTTTTGCCGTTCTGACCGCGATCATTGCGCTGCGCCAGCCCGCCGGACTTGTTTCGGCCAGGCGCTCCGGGGTGGCACCTCCGCCCGATTGGAAGCTGCAAGTGCTTTGGGTCGCTCTGGCCGCGGACGCATCCGTCCTGCTGCTGGCCACCACAAATTATCTGTCGCAAAATGTCGCGGCTGTGCCGCTTCTGTGGATTCTTCCGCTGGCCCTCTATCTGCTCAGCATGATTGTTTGTTTTGAAGGCGGGAATTGGTATCGCCGGTTTCTGTTTCTGCGGCTGGTAGCGGTCGCGCTGGGCGGGATGGCCTATGCACTCTCGCCGAATTTTGTGAATGCCGGCCCGCTGCTCCAGATTCCACTTTTCTGCGCCGGCCTTTTCATCTGCTGCATGGCGTGTCACGGCGAATTGGCGAAATTGAAGCCTCAACCGGAGCATCTCACGCTGTTTTACCTGATGGTGTCGCTTGGCGGAGCGCTCGGCGGCCTCTTCGTCGGTGTCGTCGCGCCCTATGCATTTCGCGGATTCTACGAGCTGCCGATTGGGATGGCCGGCTGCGCCATTCTGCTGTGGATCGTGCTGCATCGCGACCCATCCACGGTTTTCTACAAGGCCAGAATGCAGGCGCCTTCCCTGGTCCTCACTGGCCTGGTCGCATTGCTTGTGGCTTCTCTTTTCGTGGTTGCCGGAAGACAAGCGGAGCAAACGCGCGTGATGGTCCGCAACTTTTACGGGGTTTTGCGCGTTCGCGACCATGCCGGCACCGACTTCGAGCCGCCTCGGAGAGAACTGCTGAACGGAACGATCGTCCACGGCGTTGAGATCCTGGCGAACGGCCGCAGGGATGAGCCGACCAGCTACTACTCCGCGGAGTCCGGGGCGGGCCGGGCACTGCTGGCAGCGCGCGAGCGAGGAAGCATCAGCGTCGGGATCGTTGGCCTGGGTGCGGGAACGCTGGCCAGTTACGGGCAAACGGGGGATCGCTACACAATTTACGAAATCAATCCTCGCGTGATCCAGATTGCCGGCACGCAATTCGATTTCCTGCGTCATTCGGCGGCGCGGGTGGAAATTGTGCCCGGCGATGCGCGGTTGTCCATGGAACGCCAGCCACCTCAAGGATTCGATGTTCTGGTGGTCGATGCGTTTTCCGGCGACGCAATTCCCGTGCATCTTCTGACCCGCGAGGCGTTCCAACTCTATTTCCGGGAACTTGCGCCGGAGGGAATCCTGGCGGTGCACATTTCCAACAAATTCCTGGACCTGGCCCCGGTGGTCGAGGCCGCCGCGAGGGACCTGGGCGTGTCCTGGAAGATTGTGGTCAACCAGACTGACAAGGAAAGGGAGGTCCTTGCCTCTACTTGGGTGCTTCTCAGCAAGAACAGCCAGACACTTGCGGACGCGCATTTTCCAGAAATAACGTTTTTCGGGAAAAGCCACCGTGCCCTGCGCCCCTGGACGGATGACTACAGTAATCTATTGAGGATTTTGAAATAGAAATGAGGTTTCTCCGGGCGAGGCGGCACATGGGAGATTTCCTCCCGGAAAATTTTCCCCCGACAAGGGCTTTTTTACTCGGGGTACTCAGAATAAGCGCTGTGTTTTCAGCAGGATGTGTTTGGTCTAAGGCGTGCAATAACAGGTCCCGAAGGGGGAAGACGCGCCGAGGATCCCTTTAGGGGATTGAGGGCTGGGCCGGCACGCTCTTCCCCCCGACTTGCTTCCGCCACCTATCCCAAAAACACACCCAATAGACCATATCATCGGCGGAAGCATGCGCAGGCTATGTCGCCTCGCAGTGCGCACACGAAGGTGCGAACCAGATCGAGTTCTTAGACTAAATCGAGTGAGGTCGTATCACAGCTATGGCCTGTGACACTTGTTTGGACCGGGGCCGCTGACCACAAGTCGCCGGGGAGAAAAAGCATGGCTGGGGCGACAGGACTCGAACCTGTACCATCCGCATTAACAGTGCGGTGTCCTACCGATTGGACCACGCCCCAACGACCCGTCATATTACCATACGCGGCAAGAGCTCACCGAACGCAAGCTGCTCTTGACTGAGAATATTCGATATTTTCAAGAAAGCTTGACGGTCGGTCAAGTCGGGCCGTGGGTTCAAGCGTTGGCTGTTTTTGATTTGTTGACTGGCTGCGGCAACTGTGCCGAGGCGGGCATGGTGCGGTATGTTTCACTCGTCGCGCCTGGTATTTCGCGGATTTCGCTAGTCGTGTATGGTTTTTCCTTGCCGCAAGCCGCGCACCGAATATTGAAGACCTGGCATTTCCGCCCCTGCGGCGTTGCTGCTTTGTTGCCGGAAAGTTCCGCTTCCCTGCTGGCTATCAGAGGAGAAATTGGGATGGGCTGTCTGCAATGGAGACATAGAACACCGCGATAATGCTGCTGTATTTCCGGGATCATCATGATGAACCTCGCTGCCAGACGTGGGCTGAAAGGAAAGCTATGCTACATCCGCGCGGCATCGGCGTCCAGCATGAATCAAAAATACGTTAACACACATTGAATCAATAGATTACAGGTGGAACAAGGCGCGAATAGCTGAAAAATTTCATTCTGTCTTTTCGGTGGGAAGACCTGCTTCGGTCCAGCAGCGCCATCCTCCGTCCATCGAAATGCAATGCGTGTAACCCATCTTTTGCAAGTTATCCGCGGCCAGAGCCGACCGGAAGCCCCCGCCGCAGTACAGCACCAGAGTCGTGGACCTCTCCGGCACGGCCTTCTCGATGTCTCGTTCGATGACGCCTTTGCCGAGATGAATCGCTCCGGGCAAGTGGCCGCGTGCCCATTCGCTGTCCTCGCGAACGTCCACCAGGGTAAGTTTCTCTCCGGCGTCGATACGCTTCTTCACTTCGCGGAAATCCCATTCCTTCACACGGGTCTTCGCCTCATGAACGATGGCAAGAAATCCCGATGAATGTTTCATAGGAAAACCTCCTGAATGGCCACGGAGTTACAGAGTAACACGGGGAAAACGAGTCTAACATCTACACCCTAAACCCAGGAACCGGCTACTTCATGTCGCGCCAGTTCGGGCCGGATTTCAAGTCGGCCACCAGCGGCACGTTGAGCTTGCACACATTTTCCATTTCCGAGCGAACCAGTGAGCGCAGGCGATCAGTCTCTTTTTGCGGGGCTTCAAAAAGTAATTCATCGTGGACCTGCAGAATCATTTTCGCCTCGAAGCCTTGCTCGGTGAGTTGGCGATCGATGGCAATCATGGCCAGCTTGATCAGGTCGGCAGCGGTTCCTTGCAGCGGTGTATTGAGGGCGGTGCGCTCGGCGAAATTCCGCAGATTAACTTGCGACGAGGTGATTTCAGGGATTGGCCGGATGCGTCCGTGCAGTGTGCGGGTCACACCCGATTTGCGAGCTTCTGCAAGCGACCTGTCGAGGTACTCCTTCACCCCTCGATAACGCATGAAATATGCGGCGATGAATTTTGCGGCCTCTTTTTGGTCAATGCCCAGTTGCGCCGCAAGACCAAACGGCGTTTGTCCGTAGATGATGCCGAAGTTAATGGCCTTGGCCGCGCGGCGATGCTCCGCTGTCTGCGCCAGCGGACCCACGCCGAAAACCTCCTGCGCGGTGCGCGAGTGGATGTCTTGTCCGGTGCGGAACGCCTCGACCAGCACCGGATCTTCCGAGAAGTGTGCAAGGATGCGCAGTTCGATTTGCGAATAGTCGGCGGAAAGCAAGGTATTGCCGGCGCTGGCCACAAATTCGGCGCGGATCTGGCGGCCCAGTTCGGTTCGCACGGGAATATTTTGCAGGTTTGGGTCGGAAGAACTCAATCGGCCGGTCGCAGTTCCGGTCTGGCTGAAGCTGGTGTGCAAGCGGCCGGTATCGGCATGAATCAATCGCGGCAGCGCATCGACATAAGTGGATTTGAGTTTCGAGATTTCGCGGTATTCGAGAACTTTGCGCGGCAGCTCATGGATGAGCGCCAGCTCTTCCAGCACATCGGCGGCGGTCGAGCGAGGCTTTGCGCGGCGTCTTCCGCCGAGTCCCAGACCCATCTTGTCGAACAGGACTTCGGCAAGCTGCAGGGGGGAATTGACGTTGAATTCCGATCCTGCGAGGTCCCAGATCGTTTTTTCGAGGGTTCGAATTTCGCGCTCCATCGTCACGGACATGGCGGCAAGCGCGTTCCGATCGACGCGCACGCCATGGCGCTCCATGGTAGCGAGCACCGGCGCGAGCGGCAGGTCGATGGTTTGGTAGAGTTTTGCGAGGCCCTGGGCCTCCACTTCCTTGCGCAGCAAGGGAGCCAGGCTCTGCAGATGGTCCGCGTGTTCGCCGGGGGCGCCGGAGAGCGTGACGTTTTCATGCCGCAGCACTACATCGGCAAGATCGTGTTTGGACGTGGTGGGACGCAGCAAATACGAATAGAGCATGGTGGCATGACGGATTCCGGCTACGGGTCCGGCAAGCAACTGGATCAGTTTCGGATCGTGCACGATCTTGGGCCGCGAAGAATCATGCAGGAATTCACCGAGCGCCCCCATCATTTCGCCCTTTTCATCGAGCCACGCGGTCCGCGCGATGCCGGCCCGAGGTGAAATTTCAATTGCGGCGGCACGCGTGCCGAAGCCGTCGGTTTCGCGTTCGCCGGGGGCTAGCGTGAGCCACAACGCCACTTCACTATCGCGCGGAAGGGCGTCCAAATATTTCTTGAGGGCTCCGGCTGATTCGATCGATGCGGAATCATTTGCCGCAACGCCCGCCGTGGATGCCGCGGGGAGATCCCGCAGCAAAGAAGTAAAACCCAATTCCGCGTAGAGGGCGCGGAGCGCTTCGACATCGGGTTCGCGGCGCGTAAGATCGTCGAGCGCGAGCTTCACCGGCGCATTCGTATCGATTACAGCGAGCTGTTTTGAGAGCAGCACCGCTTCGTGGCTGTTTTCCAGGGCCTCGCGGTAACGCTTGCCTTCGACTTCGGCGGCGCGATCCAGGGCAGCTTCAGCCGAGCCGAAGCGGCGAATCAGTTCTTTCGCGCCCTTTTCGCCGATCCCTTTCGCTCCGGGAATATTGTCGATGGAATCGCCCATCAAGGCCATCACGTCAGCGACTTTTTCGGGCGGCACGCCCATCAACTCTTCCACTTTCGCTTCATCGACGACCAGATCGGTCTTATTCGGCCCAGCGCCGGGGCGCAACACGCGCACCTTCCCGCCGACCAGCTGCATCATGTCTTTGTCACTGGTGACGATGGAGATGTCGAGGCCCTGCTGGGAGGCTTGCCTGGCGAGCGCGCCAATCACGTCGTCGGCCTCAAACCCGTGAAACTCCAGGATCGGCAGCCGCATGGCTTCGCACATTCGCCGCACATAGGGCAATTGAATCGCTAGATCGTCTGGCATCGGCGGGCGTTGCGCCTTGTATTTGTCAAATAATTTGTCGCGAAATGTAGGCTCTTTGGTGTCGAACACGACGGCGAGATAATCCGGCGCGTGTTCCTTGGCCAGCTTGCGCAACATGTTTGAAAACAAGTAGGGAACTTTCGTGGGGATGCCTTGCGGGCTGTTTAGCCTTCCCATGGGCGCAAAGTATGCACGGAAGATGAAACCCATGGCATCGACGAGGAAGAGTTTTTTGGGAGTGGCTGCTTTTGCCATCGCCGCGAGTATAGCAAAGCGGCACGCGCCCCCGGGGTGTGCTATTTTATTCTCTCGCGGTTTTTAAGCGGATTGTCTACACGCCGTTCCCAATGCCCAAACGTGCCAAAACCAACAAGAGAGACGCGGTCGAGGTATCGCCTCGGGCCGGTTCAATGCAAGACGACACGACACAGATCAGGCCGGACGAACTCGAATCGGATGAACTCGAGCCGAACGAAATCGGCCTTGCGAAGATCGACCCGGCGGAGCTGACCATTGCCGACATTTTCGGCCCCGGCGGGGCGCTTGAAAAATGCATGCCCGATGGTTACGAGCACCGGCCATCGCAGCTGGAGATGGCGGAGCTGGTGGAAGCCGCTTTCCGGGGGAAACGCCACGCGATCGTCGAGGCTGGGACCGGGACGGGCAAGACGCTGGCCTACCTGATTCCGGCGATCCGCAGCGGGCGGCGCGTCGTAATTTCGACGGCGACAAAATCGCTGCAGGAGCAGTTGTTCGAGAAGGACATTCCTTTTATCCGGAAATATTTTGCGCCCGAGCTGAAAGTCGCGGTGATGAAGGTCCGCGGCAATTTCCTGTGTCGCGAGAAGGTGTACCGCATGGCCGGCCAGCCGATGCTCAAGGGCCTCGATGAGCTGGACTGGTTTCAACAGATTCGCGACTGGGAAAAAGTCACCGGCACCGGCGACCGGGCGGAACTCAACTTCCTGCCCGACGAGTCCGATCTGTGGCAGCGGCTCGACGCGCGACGGGATGCCTGTTCGGGATCGAAATGCCCTGAGTTCAACCGCTGCTTCATCACGGCCATGCACCAGCGCGCCGCGGAAGCCGATCTGATCATCGTGAATCACCATTTATTTTTCGCGGATTTGGCGCTGAAGCAGGACGATTTCGGCAGCGTTTTGCCG
>JBGOVX010000170.1:0-7733 GCA_041478355.1 Terriglobia bacterium
CGCACCGGAGCAAACGATTCCGGAGCGTTGATCAGGTCCACGGCTTGCGGAAGCGTGCGCACGCCGTACACGTCGATGCCTTCCACCACGGCCGCTTCGCGCGCATTGGCCTCGGGAACAATCACCGCACCGATTTTATTTTCTCGCGCCGCAAGCGCAGCCGAGAGTGCTCCGCGCACCGAGCGCACCTGGCCATCGAGCGACAGCTCTCCAAGAAAAATGGATTGGTCGAGCCGCTTTCCGAAAAATGCTCCCTGGCAACCCAGAATCGAAAGCGCCATCGGAAGATCGAACGCGGAACCTTCCTTGCGAATATCGGCGGGCGCCAGGTTGACGGTTACACTCTGAGAGGGAAAATCGTGGCCACAATTCTTGAGCGCGGCCTTGATACGCTCGCGGCTCTCCTTCACGGCGATGTCCGGCAGGCCCACAACGTTGAAGTCGCCGGGCCTGCTCGATCCAACGTCCACTTCGACTTCCATCAGATAGGCATCGATGCCAAAGACGGCGGCGCTGAATGTTTTGAAATGCATGTGTCATCGGATGTGACAGCTTCCGGCGGCGCAAGAGTAACCCAAATGATTCTATCAATCCAGTATTAGGCCAGTATTAGGCCAGTATTAGGTCGGATCGTTGGTTTCAAGCCGCTCCTGGCCAACATTTTTCGACACATCGAAGCCGCCCGGCGCTTTACAGTGCCCCAAGGCGCGCTTATAGTCGGCTCAGACGCCCAGTTGGGCCATTTCGACTTAGCGAGAAAGGATTCTCCATGTTGATTGCCCTGATCGTAGTTGTGGTGGGCCTGGTGCTGTATCTCATGACAGCGTACAACGGCCTGGTCCGGCTGAAGGTGACGTGCGACAACGCCTGGTCGGATATCGATGTGCAACTCAAGCGCCGGTACGACTTGATCCCCAATATTGTCGAGACGGTGAAAGGCTACGCGGCGCATGAAAAGGGCACGCTCGAAGCCGTGGTAGCGGCGCGAAACCAGGCCATGTCTGCTCAGGGCCCAGCCGCCAAGGGCGAGGCCGAGGGCATGCTTGCCGGTGCTCTCCGGCAAGTATTTGCTCTGGCGGAAGCTTATCCGCAATTGCGCGCGGTCGAGAGCTTCACGCAATTGCAGAACACCCTCAACCAAATTGAAGACACTCTCCAGAATGCGCGGCGGTACTACAACGCCGTAGTGCGCGATTTCAATACCATGATCGAACAGTTTCCCTCCAGCATCGTTGCCGGGATGGGTCATTTCAAGGAACGTGAATTTTTCCAGGTCAGCGCTCCCGCCGAACGCGAAGTGCCCAAGGTCAGCTTCGGCTCGGCCGGCGCATAGCCGCATGGGAATCTCCAAGTCCATCGCAAAAGATCGGATCAGCCGCACCGCGTGGCGTCAAATGCTGCGCGGCGCGGCATTGCTTGCCGCCATGGTGGTTGCATTGGCGGCGCCTTCGGGGGCGCGGCAGCTCAAAATCGAGAAATTCTCGGCGGAGATTTTCGTCCAGTCCGATTCCACCGTGGACGTTACCGAAACGATTGAAGCGAATTTCATCGGGGCCTGGCACGGCCTCTACCGCACGATTCCCATCCAATATGTGACGCCGCAAGGTTTCAACTACACGTTGTTCGTGAAGCTGGAAAGTGTCACCGACGCCTCGGGGCAACCTTTAAAAGTCGAGCCCTCGCGCGAGCGGCACTATTTGAAATGGAAAATTTACGTTAACGATGCAACCGATGTCGTACGGACGATAATCGTTCATTACCGCATCGCCAATGGGCTGAAATACTTCGAGGACCACGACGAGCTTTACTGGAATGTGACCGGTGATGAGTGGGATGTCCCCCTCGAGAACGCCACCGCGCAAATCCTGCTGCCCCCGGGAGCGACCGGGATCCGGGCGCTTGCATTCACCGGGGCTAACGGTTCGCGCGCCCAAAACGCCGAAATTGGAACATCCGCGAATACGGTGACTCTCTCCATGCTCCGCCCTTTGGGCTTTCACGAAGGGCTGACGGCCGTGGTCGGTTGGGACAAAGGCTTTGTTACGCCACCCGGCACCCGCGACCTGATAAGCCAATTCCTGGAAAGCAATTGGCCGGTATTTTTTCCAATACCCGTCTTCCTGTTCATGTTCTGGCTGTGGTACACGCGAGGGCGTGACCCGCGAGTAGGACCCATCGCGGTCCAGTACGCGCCCCCTGTGGGAATGACCCCGGCTGAAGCAGGCACACTGGTGGACGATGATGCGGCGATGCGCGATATTACGGCAACCATTGTGGACCTGGCGGTGCGCGGTTATCTGGCGATCGAGGAAAAAGAAAAAGACCACCTGCTGGGTCTTTATTCGAATAAAGAGTACGTCTTCCACATGAAGAAGAAACCGGCGGAGTGGGCCGGCCTGAAATCGCACGAATTGACGTTGCTCGCCGGTATTTTCGCGAATGGCGCGCAGGCCGACGTCGAGCTCTCCTCGTTGCAGAACGAGTTTTATAAGAAACTTCCGGGCATTAAAAACTGCATCTTTGACGCCCTGATGGAGCGCGGCTATTTCCAGCACCGGCCGGATTACGTGCGCAGCGGCTTCGTGGCGGGAGGGGCCATTTTAGGCGTTATGCTGTTCATTATTGGAACTTCGCTGTCACAAAAAATGGGAATGGCGCAGGCGCCGTTCCTGATAGCGGCGCTTGTTTCAGCGGCAATCCTTATCGGGTTCGGGTGGTTCATGCCGGCGCGCACGGTTGATGGGGCAAAAGCACTGGCGGGCGTGCTTGGTTTCGAGGATTTTCTGACCCACGTTGAAGCCGGCCGCATGGATCGGATCACCCAGACGCCGGAAACCTTCGAGAAGTTTCTGCCGTTTGCCATGGCCCTGGGCGTCGAGAAGAAATGGGTTGGCGCATTTCAGAATATCTATACGCAGCCTCCGTCGTGGTATCAGGGCGGATATTCCGGTGGAGCTTTTTATCCCATCGTGTTCATCAATAGCCTGGATCACATGACGGCGCGAGCGAGCGCGGTGATGGCTTCGGCCCCTCGGAGCAGCGGCGGCTCAGGCTTCGGTGGCGGCGGATCCTCAGGCGGCGGTTTCGGTGGCGGTGGCGGCGGCGGATTTTAAGAATGCCGCTCGATTACTGACGGCTAGAAAGCTCTTCGATTCGCAATGCAACCTTGCCGCCCTTATCATTCCGATAGCTGACGCGAACTTCATCGCCTAAAGAAATTCCACGTGCGGGGGTTTTGAGGGCAAACTCTTCGGAGGGGCCATTCCCGGATTCATCCAAAGTAATGCGAATGAGGTCCTGCTCAATTTCTGCAACACGACCCGTCGCAACGCCGCCTCTTTCTCCGCTCGAAGAACCGTCTCTTAAATTCCTGTACCAACCGTGCTCGCGAACCGATTCCTCGTGCAGGTGCCCTCGCCAGGAGCCCAAGACATTAGCTCTATTGATGTAGCCCACCAATTTGTGGGGGTCGGCGCGGTCCACCACGGGTAAGCGGCCAATATTGTTATCCAGCATCTTTGTCACAGCATCAAAGACGCGCTCGTCAGCGTAGGCAACCACGAGCGACCGAGAGCCCGCATCGAGCACACTGGTTTCACCCGCAGGATCAGCCTGCAGCGCGCGGAGCAGATCGCCTTGCGTCACCAGTCCCTGCAAGCGCCCTGCGGAATCCATGATGGGCAGCGCGTGGTGGCGCGACGTTTTCAAATTGCCTGTCGAGAAGCGATCCGCCAAATTTTGGATCGTTTCTCCGGGGTCCACGGTGGCAACGTCGCGAGCCATAACGTCCGCGACCTTAAGCTGTTTGAGGATGTTGGTTTCGTATTCATGATGGGTGTCGAGCCCCCGGCGAGCGAGCTTCTCCGTCATGATGGAATTCGGCAGGTATCGCATGGCGATGGCATCCGCGATCACCGAGACCAGCATCAACGGAAGCACCGCGTTGTAGTCATGCACAATTTCAAACGCAAACACGATAAACGTAAACGTCGCGCGCGATGCTGATCCGAACACCGCCGCCATCGCCACCAGAGCACAGGCGCCCGGCGATAAATTCGCGCTGGGAATCAGAGCATTGACTCCGATTGCAAAGACGCCGCCCATCGCGGCCGAAGACATGAACATCGGCGCAAGCAATCCCCCCGAGGTGCCAGAACCCAGTGACAGCAATAAGGCGAGCGATTTGAAAACAGCGACCAGGAGCAGAATCTTCAAGGCCAGGTTGTTGTTCAGAATATCCGATAGGGTGTCGTAGCCAACGCCCAAAACGCGCGGAACAAAGAATCCGATGATGCCAATCGCCAGTGCGCCGATTGCGGGATGCCAAAACTCGGGTACCGGAAGCCGGTCGAATTGATCCTCCACAAAATAAAGCGACTTTGTGAAAGCGATGGCAATCGCACCACACACGATTCCCAGAACCAGGTAATACGGGAGGGCTCGAGGAATCGCAAAGTCCATGGGCAGCACGTGGAACATGGGTCCGGCGCCGAGGAGAAATTGGCGAATGCTGGTTGCCAGTGTAGTCGCAATTACAAGAGGGATGAACGAACGCCCTCGAAACTCGAACAGAAGGAGTTCAATCGCGAGGATCACCCCGGCGATGGGCGTGTTGAATGTCGCGGCCATGCCGGCGCCCGCGCCACAGGCGAGCAGCACCTTGCGTTCGGTCGCGGTGGCAGAGATGATTTGACCGACCACCGACCCGAGGGCTCCGCCCGTCTGAATGATGGGGCCTTCGGCGCCGAATGGCCCGCCGGTTCCAATGGCAATGGCGGCGGAGATCGGCTTTAAAATCGCGACTTTTGCTTCGATGCGGCTCTTTGAAGTGAGCACCGCTTCCATCGCCTCTGGGATGCCATGCCCCTTGATTTTCGAGGAGCCGTATTTCGCCATAAACCCAACGATAATTCCGCCAATGACCGGAATTAGAATGACCCAGAAACCCAGTTGATTTTCCGCCGGGCTGCGAAAACGGAAGGACCAGACGTGGTAAAACGCGAGATTGGTGAGCAGTCCGATCAGGTTGTAAAGAAGAAACGCGACGGCGCCGGCAAGGATTCCTACTGCGGCCGCTAACACAGAAATGTAGCCGAGACGGAATTCGCCGGAAGTCTGGCCGGCGTCATGCGCTCTCTTCAAGCCTATGGAAGTCACTACAACAACCCTCCTCATCTTTATTCTACGACTGCCCTGATTTCGGGAGTTCAGGCAAAACTGGGAGCGAAATTGCAAACGGCAGGAGGCATCAGGATCGTCGCGCGCCGCGGACTTTGCTCGCCTTTGTCGAGCGAATCACCGCGCTGAGCGCGTGGACCAGTGCCGGCGCGGAAGTGCGAAGCTCTGCGATACGTTGTTTCGCGAGCCGAGTGATAATCTTTTCGCCGCGCGGCGTCAGGTACAGGATCACTTGCCGCCGGTCGCTTCTGGACCGCTCGCGCCGCAATAGCAGCCGGCGTTCGAGCCGGTCCGCGAGCTCCACGACGCTGTGGTGGCGAAGCTGCATGCGCTCGGCAAGCACCCGGATGCTGGCCTCGCGGCCCAGCGGGAGTCCGCGCAAAGCCAGCAGGAGCATGTACTGTTGAGGTTCAAGCCCCGTGTTGCGCGCGGCGTTCTCGCTCCCATTCAGAAAAATCCGTATTCGGTACCGGAATTCCGCGAGGGCGCGGAATTCGTCCGGCGTCATGGCGCTCCTGGACATCCCACAATTGTATCGCACTCCGATATAAATGCCAGATGGATTACGGGTGCCGGTTCCTGACAATTACCCCTGGACAACCTGGCTGCACCTCAAAACGTTTTTTCGGAATCAAGCAGGATCGTCACCGGGCCCTGGTTGACCAGCTCGACCTCCATATGCGCTTGGAAAACGCCGGTTTCGACGCGCACACCGAGAGACCGAAGCGAGCGGACAAATTCCTGGTAGAGCCGGTTGGCGTCCTCCGGTGGAGCGGCCTGCACATAAGAGGGCCGGCGTCCGCCTCGCGTATCCGCATAGAGAGTAAACTGTGAGACAACCAGCGCCGAACCACCGGTGTCGAGCAATGACCTGTTCATCTTTCCCGCTTCATCAGCAAAGATACGCAGGTTAGCGATTTTTTCCGCAAGATACGCGGCAGCTTCGGGATTATCCGCGCGGCCGACGCCCAGCAAAACCAATAGGCCAGATTGGATTTCCCCAACCACTCGAGCATCGACGATAACGCGGGCCCGCGTAACACGCTGGATGGCGGCGCGCAAACTATTCCTCCGAGCGCGTGATTTTAACCCGAAGAGCCTGAATTTCGCGGATCGATTTCGTAATTTTCACGATCGTGGAACTAAGGTTGGAAAAATTCTATGTTCACGATTTTCTGGCCACGCGCTTGGATCTTCGCAAGGGCGGCGCAGGCTGGCAGCGAGGGCAGAAGTGACTGCTTCGCCCCGCGACAATTACACGGCGAATTTTTTTCCCACATCGCACGCAGGGCTTTCCTGCACGCTGATAAACGCGGTGGCTTTTCTGGAATTCGCCTTTTTTTCCGCGGGAATCGACGTAATCCGAGATCGAAGAGCCACGTAAACGGATGGCCGCGGTAAGCACTGCGCGGACCGCGCGATGAAGCGCCGACAGTTGCGCGGTTGTGAGTGTTTGAGCGATGCGGGCGGGATGAATCCGCGCGCGGAAAAGGCTTTCGTCCGCGTAAATGTTGCCCACGCCGCCCAGGACGCTCTGGTCGAGCAGCAGTGCCTTGATGCGCGCGCGCCGCGAACCAAACTTCGCGCAAAACTCTTCCCGGCTGATCTCCAGCGGCTCGGTTCCCAAGCGGCCTCGAAACGCAGCCATGCTCGATTCCGGAACCAGAAAAATTCGTCCGAAACGCCGGATGTCTGTGTAACGCAACTCCCGGCCATCGTCGAGAGCAAAAAAAACATGCGTGTGGGGCGTAATCGGGTCGCCGGGAGGACAGGAGGTAAGCTGCCCGGTCATCCCCAAGTGAATCATCAGATGGCAGCATACCGCGGGCTTAGCTGCTGGACCATCATGCGCCAGCTGGATCGAGATGAATTTGCCGAGACGCATGATCTCCACGATCCGCGCTCCGGGCAATTGTTCCCCAAGCGCGGCCGGGTCATCGATGAAGTCCGTCTTGCCGAGGCGCACATCGAGAATCGTGCGGCCAGGCAAACAAGCGCGCAATCCCCGCACAACGGTTTCGACCTCGGGAAGCTCAGGCATTCGAAAGAGGTATCAAAATATCACACTGTCTCCGGCAGAGGGTTATGGCTTTGGAGGAACGCCTGGGATAGCGAGTTACGGCAGCGGGGAGCCGGGAGTGGCCACGATACCCGCCATGCGCAGGATCTCCTGGTATTCTTCGTCGGTAACGGGCGAAATGATCAAACGGACATTCTTCAGGAATTTCAATTTTCGCACGCCTGGATTATTTCGAAGCTCGTCCAGCAAAACCTGCCGGGGCAACCGGTCCATCGCGCGCAGATCAGCGACCAGCATTTTCGAATCCTGGTCGTGCGGGTCCGGGTAGGGATCCCTGGTGACCTCCGCGATAGCGTAGAGCGCGCGCTCTGGCGCGGAATGGTAACAGAGCACGCGGTCACCCTTACGCACTTGTTTCAGGCCACGAATCGCGTCGGGGCGCGAACCTGCCCCGCGCCACATCTCCTTGCCCTTCACAAACAGCGTATCCCAGTGATAGTGGTGCGGATTCACTGAAAAAATCCAGTGGTTCCGC
>JBGOVX010000062.1:0-16801 GCA_041478355.1 Terriglobia bacterium
ATCGTGCCTCGAGGAACTCAATGCGCAGCCGGAGGATTTAATTGCGGAATACCCCGCCCTGCTTTCGGGCGAGGAACTGCGCGTGGCGGATGAGCAATATCACGAAATGAAATTGCGAATCGAATCCATGGGTCCCATCAACATGATGGCGCTCGAGGAATACAACGAATGCGAGCAGCGGTTCGACTTCCTGGGCCGCGAACGAACCGACCTGATGCAGTCGATCACCGATACGCAGCAGGCCATCAGCGAACTCGACGCAGTCTGCAAGATAAGATTTGAGGAAGCGTTTGGAATCATCAATCGCAACTTTGCCACGGCGTTCCATACCCTGTTTGGCGGTGGAACCGGCGAGATGCGCCTGTCCGAACCGGATAGTTCAGGCGAGCCGGGCATTGACGTGGTGGCTCAGCCGCCGGGCAAGCGCTTGCAGAACGTGCTCCTGCTCTCGGGAGGCGAAAAGGCCATGACCGCCCTGGCGCTGCTGATTGCCATCTTCCGTTATCAGCCAAGTCCATTTTGCATCCTGGACGAAGTCGATGCGCCGCTGGACGAAGCAAATGTCGGGCGCTTTACAAAGCTGGTGTCGGAAATGAGCGGGGGGACGCAGTTCATCGTGGTCACGCACAACCGCAAGACGATGGAAATGGCTTCGGTGCTCTACGGGGTGACGATGCAGGAACCGGGCGTCTCGAAGCTGGTATCGGTCCGTTGGGATGAACCGGCGGCAGCGCAAGCTGCGACCAACGCAGCGTAAATCTCTGCAAGGCATGCGCGGAAGTTTGCGCAGCACTGCCAGGATAAAAATCTTAGCCCTGCAAACCAGAAATCAGAGTGTGGCCAGAACTTGTAGCGCTTGATGGCGAACGACGCCCAGGCCGCGGTTGATAACGTGCTGCCGGGGCAGGAATTGCAGCACGGGAGGCCGGCGAATCGCCAGACGATCCAGCGCCATTTTTAGGCGCACGTCGTGCGGCGCGTAATGCAAACCTCGCATGAGTACGTAGGCCGCGTCATCTTTGCGGCTGGCGGCGACATAGACTTCCGCCAGATTCAGATAAAGCTGCGCCTGGCGGCGGTTCATGCGCATGGCGGAGTGGCAAAGTTTTTCTGCCTCCGCCCATTTTTGTTCCGCCGCCGCGATGGCCACACCCAGGTAGGAGATGTAAAAGGGATTGTCCGGCTCGCAATTGAGCGCCGCGCGCAGGTGAGGGAGTGCTTTATGCGCGTCCCCGCCGCGCAGGAATGAAAGCCCGTCCCGGAATTCATTGAATGCTTCCAGATTAACCATTGCTGCTCCTCCGCAAAGATGTCAGAACTCGTGCAAAATGCGACAGGTGCCGCAAAACCTCACCGTGGAATTCAATAAATCAACGTTGGAAACAAGGTTAGAGCCAGGGAACGAAGCAGGCCACTGATCGATAGGCCAGTTTTAGGACAGTAATTTTCGATCATTCGCGGTAGTACTGCGGTACTACTATGAGGTGCGGATCATCGGGCCAGCGGCCGGGCTGAAGGTTTCGGGCAGTCACGGCTTGCTATGTTATAATTTTTGTTTTTTCAGGCATTCAAGGGACATTGATTCATGCGCAAGGTCAGAATCGGCTCGGGGTGGATGGCGTTGTGTTTACTCATCCTGACCTCGGGACTTTATATCGGCACTGCGGGAAAACCAGCGTTGGACGACGAAGACGTGGATGCCGCCCATGCCCTGGTATCGCAGGAAATGCTGCAGCGTCACGACTACGTCGTCATGTACATGGATGGCGTGCGGTATTTGATCCGGCCGCCGATGCATTTCTGGCTGGTGGCTGCCAGCTACAAATTGCTCGGAGAAAGCGAATTTACGACCCGGCTCCCCGTCGGGCTGGCGATGGTCGGGATGGTCCTGTTGACCTTCGAATTCGGCCGCCGGTTCTTTGGCCAGCGCGCCGGGCTGTATGGAGCGCTGGCGGTGGCCACCAGCGTGGGAATGTTCATCTTTACGCGAAACATGATTCCCGAGGCCATCTACGCCTTTGCGTTTGAAGGAATCTTCTACCTGTTTCTCAGGTCCTGGACCGGAAGCCTTGATACGCGCGTGGGATATTGGGGCGCCGCTGCGCTGTGCGCCGTTGCCGTCCTAACTCGCGCGCTGATCGGTCTGCTGTTCCCCGCGGCTATCATCGTGGCATTCATCACCATGACGCGCAGCTGGCGCCGGTGGCGCGAATTGCGCTTATTTTCGAGCACGGCTGTTTTTCTGGCTATTGCCGCGCCCTGGCACATTCTGGCGAGTATGCGCACGCCCGGTTTTTTCTGGGCATTTTTCATCAACGAGCATGTGAACCGCGCGTTGGGAACGCGTCTTCCTCATGACTACGGCGCCGTGCCGCTGTGGTTGTGGTGGATCTCGCATTTAGTGTGGTTGTTCCCGTGGAGTTTTTTTGTGCCGCTGGCCCTTCGGGAATTTCCCCGCCCCGTCCGCTCTTGGCGCGAAAACATGGACCCCGGCGCCCAGGCGAGATTGCTGCTGTTTGCGTGGGCGGGAGTCATTCTGCTGTTTTTCACCTTGGAAAGCGGCTCGCGCCTGGAGTATTACAGCTTCGGGGCATGGCCCGCGCTGGCGATGCTTTTGGGGCTTGGTATCGCGCATGCCGAGGAATCCGATCAGGCCTGGTTGCGGCCGATTCAACGCGTTTTGGCGGGGGTATCGGTGCTGCTTGCCGCAGTGGCCGGCTACTTTCTGTGGGGCACGATGCACATTCGAGCGGCCAGCGATGTCTCCACTCACCTGGAGATGCGCAGCCCGGAAGCCTATCTGACCTCGATGGTTCATTTGCTGGATTTGACGCCGGAATCAGTGGCCGACCTCCGAATTCCCATCATCCTTTTCTCGGTGTCGTTGCTTATCGCGTTTGTTGCGGCATGGGTGCTGCGGGAACGCGGAATCGGCTGGCTGCCGAATTTAGCTCTGGCTTTGGGAATGGTCGGATTCATTCTTGCGGCTCACATTGCCCACGACGTTCTGAATCCCACCCTTTCTTCGCGTTCGCTGGCCATGGAGATCAAAAAGTGCCTGCGGCCCGAGGACCAAATCGCGCTATACGGGGACATTCGCGTCGCTCCAGGCATCGCCTTCTATTCTCACCGGGACGTGTTGCTGTATAACGCGACCGCGAGCAATCTGGAATTCGGCTCTCATTATCCGGACGCCCCGAAAAGATTCTTTAACGACCAGGATTTCTCCGCGCTTTGGAAAGGCAGCGGGCGGGTCTTTCTAGTGGTGCCGGCGGAACATAAGGAAGAAGTACGGGAGAAGCTCCCGGGCAATTCCATCTGGGTCCTTGCGGAAACGGGGGGGAAAACGGTATACGTAAATCAGCCTCCAGATCGAGGTCGTTTCCCGCTAGCGTACCTGGAAGGCAGTCTGAAATTAGCCGTCTCTCCTTAACGAAATTCAGGAGTACTGCTTCCAACACCGCCAGCCGGATGCAAGCGTTGCTGTTCCATCTCCAGAAATAGCGTCTTAGCCCGCTCCAGGGCGTTCGCAATGCTCGGACAGATGTTCCCTGGCCCAACGTGCTGCTCAAATTCCGCTTGGCGCATCAGTTGGGCGGGTTGCTCCCGCGCCCCGCAAAGAATGATTTCCCTTCCCGAACCGTGAATGACGTCCGCTAGATTCTCAAGAGCTTGCAGGCCAGTCGCATCGATCGCCGTCATGTTCCGGAGACGAACGATGACGATCGACGGGAGCTCCGAAATACGGTTGGCAATTTCGTCGATTTTATCGGTCGCTCCAAAAAGAAAAGGGCCGTGGATGCGGAAGATCGTTACATAAGCGGGGATTTCCTTGTGCTGCAGGATATGGACGTGGCCTTCGCGAAGATATTCATCGGTCACCTGCGATACGGTCGTGGTCGTCGTCACCTTCCGGATAAACACAAGCGCCGCGAGAATCATTCCCGCTTCGACCGCCACCGTCAAATCCGCGAATACAGTGAGCGAAAAGGTAATCAGCCAGGTGCCGATATCGAGACGGGAAAGTTTCAGAAGCTCCGGTATTTCCTGCCAATCCCCCATGTTGTAGGAAACCACCAGCAGAATCGCCGCCAATACAGAGAGTGGAATAAATCGCGCCAATGGGGCGGCAAACATGACAATCCCCAGGAGCGTTATCGCGTGCACCATTCCTGAAACCGGCGTCTTGGCCCCGGAACGTATATTGGTGGCGGTTCGAGCAATCGCTCCTGTCGCGGGAAGCCCGCCAAACAGCGGCGAGAAAATGTTGGCTATGCCTTGACCGACCAGCTCCACGTTGGGATTGTGTTTATCTCCGCTCATCCGATCGGAAACGACCGCTGACATTAAGGATTCGATCGCTCCCAGCATGGCCACCGTGATGGCGGGAGAAATCAACGGGCGCAGCAAATCGAAACGAAAATGCGGAATCTTGATCCCCGGGAAACCCGATGGAATCCCGCCATAGCGGGTTCCAATGGTTTCGACAGGCATCTTGAAAACCACAACCAGCGCGGTTCCCACGACTAGCGCCACGATGTACCCCGGCACGCGTTTCACAAAACGCATGAAGACCAGGATCACCAGAAGCGCAAAGACACCGAGGCCAGTTTCCAGGGGCGAGAGCGTGTGAAAATTTTGGGCAAGAATTTCCATGCGGGCGAAAAACTCGCCGGGGACTTTGTCTACCTGGATGCCAAAAAAATCCTTAATCTGCGTGCTGGCAATAATGACCGCAATTCCATTGGTAAAACCCACCACTACCGGACGCGGAATGTACTTGACCGCCGCGCCCAGACCGGTAGCTCCCAAAATAACCAGGAGCACTCCGGCCATGAGGGTGCACATGAACATGCCGTCCAGGCCGTACCTGGCAACAATGCCGTAGACAACGACGACGAAGGCCCCGGTAGGGCCGCCAATCTGCGTGGTTGATCCACCCAGGGCGGAGA
Organism: Terriglobia bacterium; assembly: GCA_041478355.1. GTDB lineage: Bacteria > Acidobacteriota > Terriglobia > Acidiferrales > UBA7541 > Palsa-360. The sequence continues at coordinate 4,953 of JBGOVX010000062.1, forward strand.
TGAGAAACCCCGCGACGATGGCACAGTACAGTCCCGCTTGCGGAGCAACCCCCGAGGCAATCGCAAAAGCCATCGCCAGCGGAAGCGCCACCAGTCCAACGGTGACCCCGGCGAGGAGATCCGCCGCGAATTTCCGCCCGCTATAGTCTCTTAAGCTAGAAATCGATCTTGGTAGCCAGTCTTCCATGTCTAGGGCCCAACGCCTATTCGCCAGATACCTTTCCAGGTCCGGAGGTAAACTCCAATTATAACTGAAGCTTAGGGATCGTCGCGGAACTTGCGCAATAAAGTTTCGTGACAGCTAACTGTCGCTGCCGTGTCCGCAGGCCGTTTGTCGCCCGAAAGGAACCAGACTTCGATGATTCTCATTGGTGTATATTGCTGCCCAGCCGGGATGTCAAAACAAGAATTCTGAGCACTTAGTTTTGCGCGTTAATTTTTGAGGGGGATTTGCGATGAGGCTTGCAGGTCGAACCAGATTCACGCTCATAGCCGTGCTCGCGGCGATCGCCCGGCTTGGCTCGGTGGCGCATTCGCAACAGGCCCAATACCCCAAGCAGACCGAGCTCCCCAATCCATACCGCTTGGTGGATGGCTGGCCGACACTTCCCAAGAGCATGAATGGAGGGCAGTGGGGAGAGCTGATCAGGGCGGATATTGATCCCCGGGGCAACATCTGGGTCTTTCATCGATGTTTCAACACAGTTCCCGCCGGCTTCGCCACGTGCGTCGGCCGGCCAGAGCCGCCAATTTTGGAATTCGATCCGTCCGGCAAACTCCTGACGAGTTTTGGCGGGGGCATGTTCGCGTTTCCCCACGGATTTACCGTCGATACCGAGGAGAATATTTGGGCGAGCGACGCAAATGCGAGCGAAACGGTGCTTGGGATGTCCGCTAAAGATTCGAATGGCGTGGTCAGGGGTCATCAAGTCTTCAAGTTCAATCCGGCTGGCAAGATGTTGATGACGCTCGGCAAAGAAGGCGTGGCCGGGAATGGTCCGGACACATTCGATCAGCCCTCGGGAATTGCCATCGCACCCAATGGCGACATCTTTGTGACCGATGGCCACGGCAAGAATGACCGCATAGTGAAGTTTTCCAAGGACGGCCGGTTCATCAAGACCTGGGGACACCATGGCGCGGGGCCCGGTGAGTTCGACCAGCCTCATGACATCTCGATCGGCGGCTCCCAGGGCCGCGTGTACGTCGCCGACCGCAGTAACAGCCGGGTCCAGGTCTTCGATCAGGATGGGAACTTCATCGCCGGGTGGAAGCAATTTGGCAGGCCGAGCGCGGTGTATGTCTCGAAAGACGACACCTTTTACGTGAGCGATTCGCAATCGAATTCGACAGTCAACCCAGGCCTGCTCAGGGGCATTACGGTTGGCAGCGCCAAAGACGGCTCACTCAGGGCCTTCATCCCCGACCCCGACTTGGCCCAGGCGGACGTGAACCGGATTTCCGGGGCGTCAGGAATTGTGGCCGACGCCAATGGAGCCATCTACGCGGCCGACGTTGGCCCGCACCGGTTGAGGAAGTACGTCAAGGTTAGATAGAGACATTTGCAAAGCAGCTGCATTGCTGCCGTTTTAGGAGCAGTGACCACACACTTCAGTCTGCCCGCCACGGAGAGCGCTCGGGCCAATGGCGCATCGCTTCGCTGGCCCAGACCGTGGTCTTATCGGTGTGGCAGGACGTACATGGATTGGGGATCTTGTATTTATCGGTCATGGCCGGGGTGATGAACGCGAACGTGTGTGCGCTCACAAAGACGGTCGGGATAGTGACCTCGATCTTCGGCATATGGCAGGCCACGCATTCGCTGCCCGTCGAGCCTTCTTTGTGATGGGTGTGCGCGGCAAGCGTTGTCGAGCGGGGTCCATTTCGCGAGCCGGGACCGTGGCAGTCCAGGCATATCTGGTTCGCGGGCTTTCGAAGTTGCGCGTAGTTGCCGGTGCCGTGTACATCGTGGCAGTCAAAGCAGGTGACGCCGCGCCGGTACATGACGCTCTGGGCGAAATCGTTTCCCTGCATCCGGTTTTTATGCGCTGTGCCGTCCGGAAAATGCGTGAAGCTTAGCTGCCCCAGGGTGTGCTCCTCGAGTTGCCAGAAATCCCGCAGGTTGAGCCCCACGCGATAGCCAACCGGCCAGTCGTAATATTTTCCTTCGATCGGATTCGTCAGCGGGCGTCCTTGCGAATGGCACTGGATACAGGTGTCGTTGGCTGGCACGTAGTCCATCCGCGCGGGATTGAGAATGTTGCCGCGCGTGGCCTTCTCGACATGCACGCTGCCCGGACCGTGGCAGCGTTCGCAACCCACGTTCCACTCCGCCACTTGCCTGGTCTGAATGTTGTAGTCCACCGAATGGCAGCCATCGCAGGTGGGGCCGGTAGGCCGCTTCATGTTGTCGGGAGGATAGAGCGGCGCCCACCAATCGCCTCCATTGGCGACAAAATACGGGCGCCACGCTTTGTTGGTAACGTCCCACTGTGCCGGCTGCGGAAAATAGTCGTCGCCCACTTTGGTGAAGTAACGCTGCTTCCAGATGCTTCCGTAGACGAGCGCGACTTGATCCTTGGTGAACTTGGGACTGACATTGTTGGTGGCCAGATTGGGAATAATGGCGTCGGGATGTTCGCGCGGGTCGCGCACGACGTTGGCCATGGGCGTTTTCTTCCAATGCTCGTAAATCTGGGCGTGACATTTTTGGCACGCCGCCGATCCTACATAATGCGCTGAGGCCGCAGTTGCGCTCTGTTCGACTTTTTCCTGTGGCGACAGTTGCGAAATGGCGCGAATGTAGAGAACAATTTTCCAGGCGCTGTTGTCGTCCTGCCCGCCATGCGGATTCCCCAGCGCCGGCATTCCCGTGAGCCGCACTCCGTTCCTGATGATGTAGTGAATTTCGCCGTCGGTGAGGTTCTGCGTCGCTGGCTGCCGCAAGTCCGGCGCCTTGGGATACAGATTCTGGCCGATTTCCGATTGCCCATTGCCATCTTTGCCGTGGCACCCCGCGCAATGGTTGGTGAAATTTTCTTTTGCCTCTTGCAAACTCTCCGAGGTGGCCGTCCAGGGATTCTTTGCGTTGCGGGCGCTGCCGGGAATCCCCAGATTCCGCACCGTCCGCGACACCACCATCTCCAAGGAAGAGGGCTGATCGGCGGCGCTGAATCCTCGACGGACGACCCATGCCCCGTACAGGCCCGCAACGATTGCGAGCGCCAGCAAGATCAGAAGAACTGGTTTCCTGTTTTGTTGTGGCGGCAACTAGGTGACTCCTGGGCGAATTAACAGTTTGCGGAAAAAGTACTCTTGGTTGTCATTCCGAGCGGAGCGAGGAATCCCTCTTTTCTTGGGTTTCAACGACGGAGAGATTCCTCGCTCCGCTCGGAATGACAACATAAGACACTTTTCACGCAGACTTTTCAATCCTGCACGGTATAGATTCTGACCTCGGCGCCGGCGCTGCTGCCGGCCGGAATCGCCAGGTAGAAGCGGTCGAAACCCTTCCCCTGCCTTCCAAAATAACCCGCCGTGCGCCCGCCCAAAGCGGTGGGCACCTTGGAAAGGAGCGCGTAGTGGTCGGGATCGCTTTGTTGAAACACGTAGATAAAGCCCTCTCCTCCCGGCATGTAGATGCGTTTGTGTTCGGCACTGTAATATAAATCGTCCGAGTCCTGAACGCTCGGCAGGGAAGCGACCATGCGCCCAGTGCCGGTGTCGAACACCGAGAGAGTGGCCGGCTCACGCGTGGCCACGAATAACCGGTGATCGGCCTCGTCAAGAGCCATGGGGAAATTTTGGGCCACGGTCAATGGCCAACGCGAGATTTGCTTGGTGTTGCGGTTGATCACCACAATCTGCTTCAAATCCGGGACGTTCACATAAATGTTGGGGCCGGACTTTTCCAGTTGGAACGATTCCGGCTCGCCTCCGAGTTTGTATTCTTCCAGCTGCTTGTTGGTCATCGCATCCACTACGGCGATCGCCGAGGTTTTCTCGTCATCGCCGCAACCGACGTAGACACGCTTGCTCGCCGCGTCGTAGCGCAGGTTATCGGCGCCTCCTTCGAAATTCAAGGTGGTGATGAGCTTGTACGACTCGCCATCGTAGATGTAGAGCTTGCCTTTCTCGCTCGCCACAAACAGCTTGTTGGCCTCCGGAGAAAAGGCCACGCCCTGAGGATTCGGCACGCCTGCAATCGAGTGGACGCGGGTTCCCTGGAACAGACTGATGATCTCGACGGAATTATTCCCGAGTCCCGAAACAAACACCTTGCCTGCGCCGGAAGCAAAATGATCGAAACGTCCCTTCACGCCATCGAGAGGAACAGCCCCCGTCAAGACCATCGGTGGCGCGGCCTCTGCTGCGGGCGGCGCACTCGGAGGAGCGCTGGTTTGGTTGCCCTGGCAAGCGGTGAGTGCGATGACCAGCGTAAGCAGCGATCCGATGCCGCAAAGTCTTTTCATGATGTTCTCCCCGTGACCGGCGTTTCCTATTTTGCCTTGGCAACGACTATCTGGCCTCTGAGCGGAGCAGATTAGCAGAATAACCTGAATAAGAACTGAAAATATATGTCTCTGACTGGAGTTCTGCTAGATTAGGTTGAGTTTTTGATAGTCTTGGAGTCCCGGCATGGCCCTTTGCCGGAACCGGATTTTGGTCTGGTAGAATGAGGTTGCAGCAGAGGCGCGGTCGCCAAGTGGTAAGGCAAAGGTCTGCAAAACCTTTATCGGCGGTTCGATCCCGCCCCGCGCCTCCAAAATATCAATTTCGTTTGCTGACCCTTCCGCTTATGAATGTAATGCTTGCTTCTGGCCCGTCGTTCTCGCATGATCTGAAAACACACCGCAACTCGAATCGCGATTGCGCACAGGCTAGAATGGGGAGGAAATCTTGAAAAGAAAAACAATAAAAGCAATCATAATCGCGGCAGCCATCCTGGCAGTCAATGCCGCGTTCTTTTTCCTTTTTGCCCAGAAAGCTCCGGCGCAAGCCACCAGCCTTCGCGTCTTGATCTCGGACGGAATGAAGCCGTCCATGGAAGAACTCATTCCCCAGATCGAGCGCTCGATCGGGCGCACGCTCGCGCCACACTTCGATTCCTCGAAAACGCTGGAAGAGAATGTGCAGGGCGGCGAAGGTTTCGATGCTGCAATTCTTTCCTCCGAAGTAATCGATGATTTAATCAAACAAGGAAAGATCGTGCCCGGGACGCGCACCGACATTGCCCGCACCGGAATAGGCGTCGGTGTTCGCAGCGGGGCTGCTAAGCCCGATGTCAGCACGCCTGAAGCGCTCAAACAAACTCTGCTAAACGCGAAATCCATCGCCTTCAATCCGATCGGCGCTAGCTCGGTGCATATCCGTGAAATGCTGGAGCGCCTGGGGATCGCGGAAAGCGTAAAGTCAAAATTGATTCTGGATCCGGGGCCGGGAAAGCCTCAAATTAATGTTGCTGAGGGCAAAGCGGAGCTGGTCGTCACGCTGATTCCGGAGATAAAGTTTTTTCCAGGTGTGGAATTGGTCGGACCGCTGCCTGCGGATCTTCAGAGCTACATAAACTTCGCCGCTGGTGTGGCAACAAACACACAAAATGCGGAGGCGTCCAAAGCCTTGCTCCAGTTCATCACCACGCCGGCCGCGGCCGCGACATTGAAGGCCAAGGGTGTGGAACCGCGCTGAATCACACCCGGCAAAGCTAGAGGCGGCCCAGGACTGGACTTGGTTCCGATTAGAGGCGGGCCTATGCTAGACTATCCCCGCAATACTCAGGGCTCAGTCCCCCAAATTACTTCCTACGAGGCGATTTTCATGTCCGGGCATTCTAAATGGGCAACAATTAAACATAAAAAAGCGGCTACCGACGCCAAGCGCGGCCGCATTTTCACGAAACTGATTCGCGAAATCACCATTGCCGCCCGAGTGAGCGGGGGCGATCCGGATTCCAACCCTCGGCTGCGCACCGCGATCCTTGCCGCCAAGAATGAGAACATGCCCAACGACAACATCGAGCGGGCCCTGGCGCGCGGCACCGGGACGCTCGAAGGCGAGCAATATGAGGAAGTAAACTTCGAGGGCTATGGCCCCGGCGGTGTGGGTTTGATCGTTCAGGTAGTCACCACCAACCGTAACCGCATCGTCAGCGAGCTGCGCCATTTGATGAACAAGCACGGCGGCAACATGGCCGAAACCGGAGCGGTGGGATGGATGTTCCATCGCAAGGGGGACATTGTGGTGTCCAAGGAACAGGCCAGCGAAGACAAGATGCTGTCCATCGTGCTCGATGCCGGCGCCGAGGACCTGCGCGATGACGGCTCATCATGGGAAGTGCTGACCTCACCCGAAACTTTTGAAGCCGTGCGCGAAGCGCTGACCAAGGATGGCATCACGCCTGAATCCGCCGAAATCGGCTTGGTGCCGCAAAATTACATAAAGCTGACCGGCTCGCAAGCGGGGCAGATGCTGCGGCTAGTCGAAGCACTCGAGGAGCATGACGACGTCCAGCGCGTCTCCGCCAACTTCGACATCGACGAAAAGGAAATCCAGGCCGTCATGGCCGCGGAATAATCCGGCCTCTCACGATTGCCTTCTTTGTAGGTCACGGCTTCACAGTTTGCGGAAAAAGTACCCATGGCCGTCATTCCGAGCGAAGTGAGGAATCCCTCTTTGTTTAATGCCCAAGAAAAGAGGGATTCCTCGGCACGCAGCGTGCCTCGGAATAACGGTGTGTTGAGTTTTCCCACAAACTGTTCGCCGTGACATAGGGCCAGCTAATTGCCACGTAGACTCGACCGATCCTCCAATCCCTTCCCAACACATTGTGGCGAAAAAATTGTGGCTGCGCGGGACGTGCCGCCGTACACTCATTGCCGTGACACAATCCTTCCAACCCACCGGCAATACCTTCCGCGTGCTTGGCGTTGATCCCGCCGCAGCCGGCGCCACAGGCTATGGCATTATCGAAACTGATGGGCGCCGCTGCCGCATGATCCGGTTCGGCGCGTTGCGCGCCACGCGAAAGGGCCCAGAGCATTTTCCGGAGCGCCTCCGCGAGATTCACGAAATGTTGAGCAATCTGATCGAGGAATTTGAACCGCAGGGCGTCGCTGTCGAATCCGTATTCACCGCCCTGAATATGAAGACAGCCCTCAAGCTTGCCGAAGTCCGCGGCGTAGTGCTGCTGGCCGCGGCACAGCGCGACATTCCTGTACACAGCTATTCGCCGCGCGCAATCAAGGCGTGCGTTGCCGGTTACGGCCACGCGGGAAAGCAGCAGATGCAGCTTATGGTGCGCGCGCTTCTGGGCATGACCGAAACCCCCGAGCCCGCCGATGCCGCCGACGCGCTGGCCGTGGCGCTATGCCACGTCCAGGCCGCTCAATTTCGCGCGCGGCTCGATGCCGGAGCCGCGCGGGTTACCGCCGGCCGAATCGCCGCGGAACAAATTGTCGTCAGCGGCGGACCCGCATCTTCCTTGCGTGGCGCGCACAGCCGCGGCGGGATTTCGCGCATCCCAGTCTTACGGTAGACCTTACGAAAACGATAGATCCTACGATGACACGCGCTATTTGCCGCTCCCGATGGCTGCTTCCCCTATTTTTCGCGCTGGCTTTGGTTCCGGCGATTCACGCCGACCCCGGCGCCGCCACCATCACTTACCGCCGCGTCTTCAAAGCAAGTTCGCCTGAATTCATCGAAATCAAACTCACCGAACCGGGAAAGGCCACGTTCGAAATTCGCCAGCTCGATGAAGAAGCAAGCGCGGAACCTTTTGAGGTGGGTCCGGCAGTGCGCCGGAGGATTTTCGAACTCGCCGCGGATCTAAAATATTTCGCGATCAATGACCTGGACATTCAGAAGCGCATCGCAAATCTTGGCCAGAAAACTTTCCGGTACGAGCGCGATTCGGAAGTCCACGAAACGACCTTCAATTACACGCTGAACGCCTCGGCCAGCCAGCTTGAGCAGCTATTTGAAGGCCTTGCCCGACAGCAGGGCGACCTGGTCCTGCTCAAGCGGCGCGCAAAATACGATCGGCTGGGCGTCAACGATGCCCTGCGCCAGTTTGAATCGGACATGGACCACAGGCTCCTCCCCGAGCCCGAGCGCTTTTTGCCGGTCCTGGACCAAATTGCCGCGGATTCGCACTTCGTGGAAATTGCGCGCTCTCGTGCCCGGGCGCTGGCGGAACGTATTCGCATGTCCCGCGACCACTGATCGTCTTAGCACGGCGTATTCCGCGACGCCAGATCCTCCACCGCCGAAGCATCTTGCGGGAAAATACCCTTCGTTGTCATTCCAAACGCAGTGAGGAATCCCTCCTTGTTTAATGCGCAAGAAAAGAGGGATTCCTCGACACGCAGCGTGTCTCGGAATGACGGCGTTTTGAGTTCTTACGCAAACTGCCAGGCCGTTCCCCCGTCAACCCTGGCGCAACTCCGATAGAGCCGGATTTTTTACAAACATTCGCGCCACTCGATCGCGGCTCGAATGGGCTGAAGGAAATTTCTGGACTGAGGGCGATGTCATGGTATGACGACGCCTGCGTACCCGACGACTTCTTCCAGATCACCGTTCACTTCGCCCGATGTCGCATAACGCGCCAATTCCGCATGGGTCGCGCCCAGTTCTCGCACGGCGGTCAGCATTGCTACAGCCGCGCCGTAACCACACATGGAGATGGATTCATTTTGCACGGTGTCGAAAAGTTCTCGTGGTTGCAAAGCGAGGATGCGGTCGATTGCCTTGCGGTCCTTTACTCGTGTGATGGCATCGGATTCGTAGTGGTTCATGTCCGAACTGGCGACAAGCAGAATCGGCTCCGGCTCGGAAGCAATTACATGAGCGATCCCGCGGCCCAGCGCCTCCAGCTCCGCATATCGCAGCGTGCCGATCACTATGGGCACAAAGGAAAACATCGGCGCGATTCGCTGCAAAAACGGGATCTGGACCTCGATCGAGTGTTCGGCGCTGTGCGCAACCTCGTCTTCGCGAAGCAATGGGCAGGCGCGCGCGAGCTTTTCCGCCAGAGGGCTATCGATGGGCGCAAGTCCCAGTGGAGTTTTCCACGCGCCGGTCGAGAGAATCGCCAAAGGAGCGCCGCGCGGAAAATGCCGGGGGCCGAGCAGAATCACTTGGTTGGGAATTTCGATTCGCCGGTACACTTCTCCTGCGACATGGCCCGAATATTTGTATCCCGCGTGCGGCGCCAGGCATGCCCGCGCGCGAATTCTTTTCGTTGGAGTTGCGGAAGCGAGAAATAAATCGACTGCATTGCCAAGCTGCGCGGGATCGTCAGGATAAAATCGGCCGGCGACAGCGGGGTAACGAATCATGATGAGCCTCGCAGGCTCAGTGAGGTTTCGAAGGTTTGCCTTTGATCCTGAGAGCCACTTCGGTGCCAGGCATGTATTGGATTACAACTTTGTCGCCGTACCGGTAGCCGCCTTTATTCAAAAGAGTTTGCATCGGGGCGCGAATCTGATCGGAATAGGTAAATGTATGGATTTCTTTTTGATTGACCAGGCTTCGAACCTGAATGCCCGTGCTCATCATGCGCAGAACTTGATAGCGGGTTTTCGAGGGCTTTGGCTGTCGCGTACGCACCGTCTTGGTTACGATCACGGGCCCGGTGGTCACCTGAGCGCGCGCCGGCAGGCTGGCCATCCAGATCGCGCCCGCTGCAACAAGCAAGAGCGCGAATTTTTCTGGCCGCTTCACCCGGCGTCGTCCATGGAGATTTTCAGCGACTTCAGAAAACGAAGGTCCTGCTGCGTCATCTCGAACTTGGTCGTCTGGCGTTCTTCGCGCGAAGTTTCCTGATCGACCTGAATATGGAGCGACTCGAGAAAACGCTGATCGTTCGGAGTGATGTTCGCATCATCGGGATTGCGGCGCGCCAGTCCGATCGTGGCGTCCAGTTTCAGCACGATGTCAAAGCCGGCCGCTCGAACTTCCGTAATCGCATCGGTGATCCGCGAAGACTCCGACACGGTGTCGTTAATCGCGTGGCCCAGCTCGCGCAGCAATTGTTTAAGTTGATCGTCCAGTTGCACGGCGCCTCCCTTCGAAAAACCGCCCTGGTTAAATTGTAGGGCGCAACAGATATGGAAACAAGTCCCAGTGGGCCGCTACCGGTGTCCAATCCGCCTACTCCCGTGGATGGGGCTTAAGAGCCGGGTAGTGAATCGTTGCGGCTTTGGCCGATTGCGTGGCCGATGGCGAGTTCCCACATAGACCCTGAAGCCGGCGCCGTTTTGTACTAGAATTCCCATGTGGCCGTGCAACCCATGAATATCTTTGGCTTGGTGCGAAATTTCCTTCGCGTGATCTGGCGAGCCGCGCGGGAATTATTCCATGAAGTCACGGGCGCGCTTTTTTTCCTATTGGCTGTGTCCGCGATCCAATCCGCGTGGCGCGCCTGGCAACGCGGCGCGGGCCAGTGGCTGGTGGGTGTGGGCGCCGCCTATGCAGTCCTGATGATTCTCTTCGGCGTATTGTCGTTCCGCGATTCCCGGCGTGTGCGATGACTTTGTCCTCCTCTAAACCAAGCAACGAGAAACTAAGCCCCGGCAAGCCGGCCGGCGATGAATCAGCAGGAGCAGGCGAACGCAAGCAGCGCTTTACCACCCTTGGCGGCATCCCGCTCCAAGCCGTCTATACAGAACGGGATCTCGCGGAGCGCGACGCGGAAACTTCGATCGGATATCCCGGCGAATTCCCATATACGCGCGGGATTTATCCCACCATGTATCGCGGCCGCCTCTGGACCATGCGGCAATACGCCGGGTTCGGCACGGCGGCGCAATCGAATCAGCGCTATCGCTACCTGCTCGCAAAAGGGCAAACCGGACTATCGGTGGCGTTTGACCTGCCGACGCAGATCGGCCTGGACTCCGATCATCCCCGCGCAACCGGAGAAGTGGGAAAAGTCGGCGTGGCCATCGACTCGCTTGAGGACATGGAAACGCTGTTCGATGGCATCCCTCTCGAACGCGTTTCGACCTCCATGACCATCAATGCGACGGCCGCGATTTTGCTCGCGCTGTATGTGGCGGTCGCCAAAAAACAGGGCGCAAACCTACAGAAACTATCCGGCACGGTGCAGAACGACATCTTGAAGGAGTACGTCGCGCGCGGCACCTACATCTATCCGCCGCGCCCGGCGATGCGTATCGTGACCGACCTGTTTGCCTGGTGCCGCGCCGAGTTGCCCGCGTGGAATACGATTTCGATTTCCGGATATCACATCCGGGAAGCAGGCTCGACCGCCGCGCAGGAAGTGGCCTTCACGCTGTCGGACGCGATCGCATATGTAGAAGCGGCAATGACCGCGGGGCAGGGCGTCGACGAATTTGCGCCGCGGCTTTCATTTTTTTTCAACGCGCATAACGATCTGCTCGAGGAGATTGCGAAGTACCGGGCCGCCCGGCGGCTGTGGGCCCATCTGATGCGCGACCGCTTTGGCGCGCAAGACCCGGCCTCGATGATGCTCCGTTTTCACGCGCAGACGGCGGGAAGCTCGCTCACCGCGCAGCAGCCGGAAAACAATATCGTTCGCGTGGCGATCCAGGCGCTGGCCGCGGTGCTGGGCGGCTGCCAGTCGCTGCACACCAACGGGCTGGACGAAGCGCTCGCGCTGCCCACCGAGGATGCCGCTCTGCTGGCGCTGCGCACGCAACAAATCATCGCGCACGAAACGGGAGTGGCGAATACGGTGGATCCGGTGGGCGGTTCCTACGCCATTGAAAAGCTGACGGACGAAATTGAATCGCGCGCCAAGGACTACATTGGCAGGATCGATGCGCTGGGCGGAATGCTTCGCGCCATTGAGGCCGGGTATG
>JBGOVX010000056.1:0-17980 GCA_041478355.1 Terriglobia bacterium
GAGAGCGCGAAGACCTCTCGCTTCCGGGAGCGACTCGTCCGCTTGGTTCGCGACACCCGCTGCGGCAAACATTCGAGGAGATTGAACGAATTTTCCTGTCGCTTGGCTACTCGGTAGTCGCCGGCCCGGAAATGGAAACCCCATACTACAATTTCGAAGCCCTCAATATTCCCGAACATCATCCGGCGCGCGACAATATGGACACGTTTTACATGGCCACCCCACCGGGCGCACCTCCTCTTCTGTTGCGCACGCACACTTCACCCATGCAAATCCGCGCGATGGAAAAGCAACCGCCGCCGGTGCGCATCATCGTGCCCGGCAAAGTCTATCGGCGAGACAATCCGGACGCGACGCACGGCTTTATTTTTCACCAGATCGAGGGCCTGGCTGTCGATACCGACATCACGTTTTGCGATTTTGCGGGCACGGTCGAATATTTCGTGCGCGAATTTCTGGGGCCCAATATCAAGACGCGCCTGCGCCCGAGTTATTTCCCGTTCACCGAACCTTCGGTCGAGGTGGACGCCACATGCGTATTTTGCGGCGGCAAGGGTTGCGGCGTGTGCAAGCAATCGGGCTGGATCGAGCTGTTCGGTGCGGGCATGGTCGATCCCGCCGTCTACGGTTTCGTGAATTACGATGCCAAGCGGCTTTCCGGCTTCGCGTTCGGCCTGGGCGTCGAACGGCTGACGCAGCTCAAATACAACATCAACGATTTGCAGCTTTATTTTCAGAACGACGTGCGGTTTTTGCGGCAGTTTGCTTGATGACGAAGAACTTTTGAGGGATCTCAGAAAACCCTAGAGGTGTTATTCCGAGGAGCGAAGCGACGAGGAATCTCGCCTTCTTCTCGGCTACGAACACGGAGGGATTCCTCGCAGAGTTTATCCCGGTCCCTTTCGGGACTCGGAATGACATGTTGAAAGCCGTTAAAAAATGAAAGTTCTCTACAACTGGCTGAAAGAATTCGTGGAGCTTACGGCGACGCCGGAAGAGTTGCGCACGCGGCTCTCGTTTTCCGGCACCGCGATTGAGGCTCTGGAGCACACGACCGCGGGTCCACTGCTCGATGCCGAGTTGACCTCCAACCGCGCGGACTGCCTGGGCCATTACGGCATCGCGCGGGAGGCCGCGGCGTTGTACCGCCTGCCGCTTAAACCAATCGATCCGCGCCCGCGTGAATCCGCGGAACAAACTGCGTCTGCCACTCGCGTCGCCATCGAGTCCCCCGAATTGTGCGGCCGCTACACGGCGCGTGTGCTGCGCGGAGTAAAAATTGGGCCGTCGCCCGATTGGCTGCGGCAGCGCCTCGAGGCGCTGGGACAAGCTTCGATCAACAACGTAGTGGACGCAACGAATTGCGTCATGCTTGAGCTGGGCCACCCGCTCCACGCGTTCGATTTGGATTTGCTGAACGAGCGCCGGATCGTCGTGCGGCGCGCGCATGCCGGAGAAAAAATACGCACACTCGACGGCATCGAGCGCGCGCTTTCCAGCGAGATGTGCGTGATTGCCGACGCCACGCGCGCCGTGGCCATTGCCGGCGTGATGGGCGGGGCCGATACCGAAATTCGCGCGACGACCCGCAATATCCTGCTCGAAGCCGCATGCTTCGAACCGACCTCCACTCGACGCACGTCAAAAACGCTCGGTTTGCGCACCGAGGCCTCGATGCGTTTCGAACGTGGCGCCGACCCTGAAATGGCGGAGATGGCGTCACGCCGCTGCGCGGAGCTGATCCAGCAATTGGGCGGTGGAGATGTGCTGGCGGGCGTAGTGGACATTTATCCGGGGCGCGCCGCAGCGCCCGCGATCGAACTGACGCGCAAGGAGCTGCTGCGCGTGATGGGCGCGGACGTGCCCGATATGGACGTCGAAGCAATTCTCTCCGCGCTTGGCTTTGCGCCCGCGCGCACGGACGCCACACGAGGTAGCGCGGGATCGTTGCTGGCGACCTGGACGTGCCGGCGCCCGTCATGGCGCGGTGACGCCACGCGAGAGATTGACTTGATCGAAGAAGTCGCACGGCTTTACGGTGTGGATAAATTTCCGCCGCGGCTGCCAGCCGCGAAGTTGCCGGCGGCCCGCCTGGAATATGCGGAGGCCGAGGACCGGCTGCGCGAGAGGCTGATCGGCTTGGGGTACCAGGAAATCATTACCATTCCGATCGTGGAGGAAGCCAGGGACGCTGTGTTTCGCCCGGAAATTGTTATGCCGGCGCGCATCGCGAACCCGCTGGCGGAAGACGCGTCGGTGATGCGCTCGACCGGCGCGGTGACCATGGCCGCAACGCTGGAATGGAATTTAAATCACGGGCAACGGAATCTTCGTCTGTTCGAATTTGGAAAGACGTATCGCTGGAACGGCGCTGTACCGGTAGAGACGCCTGTGCTCACGCTGGGCGCGACGGGCTTGGCGCGCGAAAAGGGCATCACCGAAAGCGCGCGCGAATTTGTATTCGCTGACCTGAAAGGCGACCTCGATCAGATTGGAAACCTTGCGGGCGGATTTTTGTGGAAAATGGGCGGCCCGGAATGGCTTCATCCCGCGCATGCGGGAATTATTTCGCTACAAACCGATGCGGCTGCGCGCCCCATTGGTCTCGCCGGACAACTATCGCGGCGCGCCGCCGAGCGCTTCAAGCTGCGTCAAACTGCGTATCTCGCGGAACTAGAACTTGCGCCTCTCTGCGCGGGTTACCGGGCAGCGCGCGCGGCGTTGCGCTACAAACCGCTTTCGCGTTTTCCCGCGGTCGAGCGTGACTTTTCTCTGGTGCTTGCCGACGGCACTGCGTTTGCGCAGGTTGCCGGGATAATTCGCGCCCTGGGTATCGCGGAAGTTTCCGCCATTGACGCCGTGGATTTGTTTCGTGGCAAGCACGTGCCCGCGGGCAAATTTTCGCTGTCCGTGCGCGTGACGTTCGAGAGCCGCCAGGCCACGCTCACCGAAGCGCAGTTGACCGATTTTTCCTCGCGCATCATCGCCGCGCTCGAACAAAAGCTGGGAGCTTCCCTGCGCGCTTCGTAATGCTCATGACTGCTACGCATCGTTCCCCCGTGCAGACCTATTGCAGAAAAGCCACTCGCAGGCTTTCTTCCCGCTCCAGCGCCGAGTTTTGAAGCTGCTCGATTTTTTGCCAACGTTCATGTGTCATTTGTCACTCGTCGCTGATCACTGCTTTGCGGGCACGCGGCGCTTCAATTCTTCAAACCAGTTCAGCACGACATTGATTTGCGAGGCGGCCTGTTGTTGTTCAGCCGCCTTCACCATTAGGAATCGCTGGTTATCGGGGGACACGTCGTAGTTTGGCCGAAAACCAAAGGGGCCTTCCACGTAATCCCCTTTGAAAAGCAGCTTGGGTTTGGCGGCGGCGAACGTCGGCTTGGTCTCGACAGCAGCCGACATCATCTTGCTGCCGTTCCGATAAAACAACTCCCGCCCGTTCGGCGCCCAGAGCGGCTCAGTGCCGCCCTCGGTTGAAATCTGCCATTTCCTACCAGGGTCGGGAAAGGGGCTTACGTATATCTCGTTACGCCCGGATTCGTCGGATTGATACGCGAGCCAGCGGCCGTCGGGCGAGAATAACGCCGCGTCTTCATTAGACGGCGTTTGGAGGAAGGGCCGTGGCTTGCGGTCGCCCTCGAGCTTCAACACCCAGATGTCCCATCCAGTCGTCGGATCTTGTTCCGAGTAGGCGAGCACTTGGCCGTCGGGAGACCAAGAACCGGGAATCGGCAAGCCTTCGCCGGTGATGAGGCGCTCTGCGACACCGCTGCCATCGACGGGCATCCAGTCGAGGTCGAACCGGTTGCTCAGTGCAGACCTAAGGGTCACCCGCTTGCCGTCCGGCGTCCAGATTTGATAGGGATTAAGTTTGGATGTCGTCAGCCGGGTTAACGTGCCACGCGCCAGCTCGTAAATCCACAATCCAGGGTTCGAGTCATCGATCCCGACAGACAGCCGCTGGCCATCGGGGGATAGCTTAGGGGTCCAGTACCCTCGCGGGGGTGCCGGAAGCGCTTGGGCCGCTCCGTCGCGATCCACCCAGAGAAGTGTGCGCTCGCCGGCCCCTGACACTCCGGGGATATAAGCGAGGGAACCGTCCGCAGAAGAACCCAACTGGACCCAGCCGTTAACTGGGTTCATGACGATGCCTTCAAGAACGGATACCGGGGGACCCGTCACCGCGAGCCGCCGGAGATCAAATGGGACTGCCTGCAGCCCCCCCGCCCGCGCATAGACCAAGTGACCTGAGGGAAAGTACCGGGGGTAAGTGCCCCCTTCAACCAAGACCCGGCGCTCGCCCGTCTCCAGTGATAGCACGCCAATCCGCATGTCAGCACCGGCCAAGATGGTGAAGAGCAGCGCCTTACCGCCCGGCAGAACTTCGGGCCAACGATGGGAAACCTCTCCCTTCTTCTGGTCCGGAATGGTCAGGGGCTTCGGCATGCCCCCACCAGCCGAGACGCGATACAGGCCCGACCCAGTCGAGGGTGCAAAAATAATGGTGTCGTCGGGATTCCAGGTCGCGCCACGCATGGCCGACGCGCTGCAAAGGGTCAAAGGCGCACCTCCGCTGAGAGAAACCTTCTTCAGTTTGCCTTCGGCGGAAAATCCCACCGACTGCCCGTCAGGAGAGAAGAACGGGTTGCTGGCGCCCTCGGTGCCCAGGATCGGCGTCGCCTCGAAGCGGTTTATCGAACGCAAGTAAAGTCGGTAGTCGCTGTCGCCATGACTTGCGACAAACACCAAGCGCGAGCCATCTGGCGACAGGGCTATGCCCCTGTCACCCAAGGCAAGTTGATCGGTAGGTGGAAGCGTCACCGCCAAGCGTGTGATTGCCCGCGCTGGGGGTCGCGTTGCGCGCATCAAAAAACCAATCAAGAGTACGATCACAGCAATCGCAGCAAAGCCGGCTAGCGCCAACGGTAACGGACGCACCCAATTCTTCTGTACATGAACCGCCCCTACTTCCACTGCCCCGCTGAGAGTTTCCTCGATGGCGATCCGCGCCTCACCGATGTCCCGAAGACGTCGAGTGGCATCTTTCTGCAAGCATCTCCGCAGCAGAAGCTGGATATTTGCCGGTGTGGGCTGGGGCAACCTCCGCCAGTCGACGTCCCGTTCCAGGATGGCGGCGAGCGTGTCGGACAATGTCTCGCCGCGAAACGCTTGTTGTCCGGTCAGTAGTTCGTAGAGCACACAACCGAATGCCCAGATGTCGGTCCGCTTGTCCACCGGCTTACCACGCGCCTGCTCGGGTGACATGTAGGCCGGCGTGCCCAAAATTCTTCCTTCTTCCGTGCCCATTGTGGTGGGCGTGGGCGCATGGGAGAGGTCCAGCCCGCCGTCGCCGGCAAAGGCCTTGGCCAATCCAAAATCCAACACCTTCAACCGGCCTTCGGGTGTCACGTTCACGTTGGCGGGTTTCAAGTCCCGATGGATCACTCCCTTTTCGTGCGCCGCTTCCAACGCTTCCGTGATCTGACCGCAGATTCGGAGAGTCTCATCGACCGCAAGCGGTCCAGCGCTTATTCGCTCGGCCAGCGTCTGGCCCAGGGCCAGTTCCATCACCAGATAATGCATACCGTCGGATTGCTCCAGCCCATGGATCGTCGCGATGTTCGGGTGGTTCAGCGAAGCCAGCATTCTCGCTTCACGCTGAAAACGAGACAACCGCTCCGAATCATGCACGAATGCTGCCGGAAGAACCTTTATGGCCACGTCACGCCCGAGCTTGGTATCGTGCGCCTGGTACACTTCTCCCATCCCGCCCGCTCCCAATAAAGAAAAAATCTTGTAGGAGCCAAATTGCCGTCCAACCAGAGATCGAGTTTGATTTTGAGCCAGCACTCTTGCCGCTACTTCTAATGCGGGCGTTTCCAGAAATTGTTCCGATCGCTTCTCTTGCGCGAGGAGCGACTCGACTTGCTCACGCAACGCGTCGTCTTCCGCGCAGGCCTGCTTCAGGTAATGCGCTCGCTGGTTTTGTGGCAGTTCCAGCGCCGCGTTATAAAGCTGCTCGATTTTTTGCCAACGTTCAGCCGTCATGCTGGGCCACCGCTGTTTTCATCCCGGCCTGGCTCGCCACACGGCATGGACTTCTCCTTGCTCATCTCGCGCTTCAACCAGGCTTTGGCCAGCCTCCAGTCACGCAGGACCGTGTCGGGAGAAACTTTCAGTACCTCGGCGGTTTCCTCGACGCTCAGCCCTCCAAAGTAGCGCAGTTCCACCACCTTGCTCTTTCTGGGATCAACTCCAGCTAGAACGTTTAGCGCGTCGTCCAGCGCGACCAGGTCCCGACCTCGCTCTGGCAGCCCCATAAGTGCTTCATCGAAGACGATCTTTTGCACCCCGCCCCCTCGTTTCTGTGAGATGCGCTCGCGCGCGAAATCCACCAGAATCCGTCGCATCAATTGAGCACTGATGGCAAAGAAGTGGGCGCGGTCCTGCCAGTTGACCTTGCGCGAACCCAGCAGCCGCAGGTACGCCTCGTTGACCAGTGCCGTCGTTTGTAATGTGCGGCCCGGGCGCTCCCCAAACATGTACCGGCGCGCGAGGCGGTGGAGTTCCTGATGAACTAGGGGGAGCAATTCTTGTAGGGCCGCATCTTCTCCCCGGCTCCAGGCCTGGAGCAGTTGGGTGACTTGTTGGGGCGAAGGTGCCACCGGCGCCTCCACTTTAGTCTGGCATCTCTTGAGGGGCCTTTAAGTGGGGTGAGTATAACACCCGCGCGCTGACTCAGTTAGGAGAACATTTAGAGTTTAGAAATTCTCTTCATGGCGTTCCAGTTTTCGCGTTCCCTTCCCGCCTTTCCTAGCGAGGGCAGGAGGGAACGTCATGAGAGCAGCACGGGACACGAAGGCGGTTTTGACCATCGCCCTGGTTTTGGCAGGCGAATTCGCCGGGGTTGGCCGGAGCGCAGCGGCTGGTTCACCAGAAACGAATTCGACAATTACGATTCATGTCCATAACTATGCCAAAGTTGATGACAAAACGCTGGAGGAAGCAGAAAAAGTAGCGGCAGAGATCTTCCGGAAAGCCGGAGTGGGAATACGTTGGGTCGATTTTGATCTTACTTCAGCAGATAAGCACGAAAAGCCGGTTGACGAGGGCTCCTTCACCCTCACGCACATCCAGCTCAGCATCTTTCCGCGTGAGATGGCCGAACGCTTAGACCTGCCAGGCAATGCGACGGGTTTGGCGCCCGGCAGGGGAACTGATCGGCATTTGGTATACGTCTTCTACAACCGCGTCGAAGCCGTCTCCCAAAGACAGTTGAGAGCACGAATCGAAAACAAGATCGACATACTTGCTTCTAAGCCTGAGATTCTGGGCCATGCAATTGCACACGAGATCGGCCATCTGTTGCTGAACCTCGAATCTCACTCCGCCACCGGCATCATGCGCGGCGGTTGGGATCTTAGGGACTTGCGGGATGCGGCTTCCGGAAGCTTGATTTTCACGTCCCAGCAGGCTGAAGTCATCCGGGCGGAGACAGTCAGGCGGGCCGGGCAGCAAGAAACGATAGATACAGCCGGAATTGAGTCTCGGAGATCAACACGCTAAAGCCTTTTTGAAACAAAGTATCCATTGGCAGGGAAGAACCTGGATAGAGAGACAAAATTAGAAAAGAAGGAGACCATCCCAGCCGATCTCTCCACAGTGCTCGTGATTCTTGCTGCGGAAACGTACATCTTGCCATGCGCACCGGAACAGCGGAAAATAGGCCGGTCCAGCAGGGAGCGTACTGCATGTCAAACCGCGTAAAAGTGGAGATCTACGGGCAGAGCTATACGTTGAGCGGAGATCTTGACGAAACCTACGTCCAAAAGCTCGCGCAATACGTGGACGAAAAGATGCGTGCGGTGGCCGAAGCTACCCAAACGGTGGACTCGGTGCGAGTGGCCGTGCTGGCCGCTATGGCCATTGCCGACGAGTTGCACACGGGCCAGCAGGAAAAGGGCAATCGGGACGAAGGTTTGCGAGAGCGCGCCGAGCAGTGCCTGACTATCCTGGAACGCGCCCTAAAACACAGCGCCTAGGGATTTCACCGGGGCGCAACATTCCGGTCACCGATTCAGGAACAGAAATTCCGGAGGGACCTCGCGTCGCCGGGATGTTACTAAATCGGAATGATGAAACGGACAACGCTTCCCTGGCGTCCTACATCAAAGTATGATTAAGTATCATCTTTGAGGTCGTCTTCGGGACCTCGCCATCAGCATGAAGTTGCCTAAGATAATTCGCGTACTTGGGGTTTCGCTGGCGCTACTGGCGCTGCTGATCTTCGCGACGCTTGTGATCAGCGGCTGGCATCACCACGACTCCGCGAATGAAGCACACTGCCCTTACTGCCATTTAGGTCACCAGGCGGCCGTGCAGCCGGAAATCAGCCAGTGCGCGACGAAGCTCTTGGCTGTGGCTTGCTTGCCTCTGCCTGAAGATTTTGCCCCTGCGGCTTCCCCGATTTTTTCGCTTACTCCTTCTCGCGCACCTCCGCTCGCGTAATTCCCTCGATTAGGGCGTCTGTTGTTTTGGGCGCCGCCGGATATCAATTTTCAACCCTATCCGATTTCTCGAGATCTTCGGGATTGTGAGTTTCCCGGAAGGTTTCTCGAAGGATTCGCATGTTCCCGGCAGGAGAAGAATTATGAAAGTGAAGTTCAGGGCCCGAAAATTGCGGCTCTTGATTGCACTTGGCGCTTTGGCGCTTCTTACGTCCGTACGCGCCTTTGCGCAGGCGCCGCCGCAGAGCCCGCCTCTGCGCGTAACGCTCGATCAGGCCATTGATCTGGCGCTCCAGCATAACCACTCGTTGCAGGCGGCGCGTACCATGATCTTGCAGAACAAAGCCGAGGAGATTACGGCCAATCTGAGGCCTAATCCGGTGTTCCTTGTCGATGAACAGTACATGCCGTTCTTCTCGCCTAGCGCGTTTACCTATGACTACATCAACCAGTCTGCTGTATACGACCTCGGGCTCTCCTACCTCATCGAGCGCGGGAAGAAGCGGCAGCATCGGCTGGGGGCGGCCAAGGACCAGACCTCGGTGACGACTGCGCAGGTGGCGGACAACGAGCGGACGGTGACGTTCAACGTCGCGTCGCAGTTCATTGCGGCGGTGCTGGCCCAGGCCAATCTGGATTTGGCCGAGAAGGATTTGTCGAGCTTCCAGCAGACCGTGGACATCAGCGAAGATAAGTTCAAAGCCGGCGCCATGAGCGAAGGCGACCTGCTGAAGATCAAGCTGCAACTGCTGCAATTCCAGATGGACGTCTCGGCAGCGAAGCTAGCTCGCGTTCAGGCGCTGGCGAGTTTGCGCCAATTGCTGGGATATGAATCGGCGCCGGAAAACTATGAGGTCGTTGGCGATCTCGAGTACAAACCGGTGAAGCTCAGCGAGGACGACCTGAAAGCGATGGCGTTGCGGCAACGTCCGGATCTGCGGGCGGCACAATTGGGCGTGACGGCGGCGCAAAGCCAGTACACGCTCGCGCAAGCCAACGGTAAGAAAGACTTGGGAGTCACTTTCACCTACAACCACCTCGGCGGCGTCAACACGGGTTCGGCTTTCTTCAACATTCAGATCCCCATATTCGACCGCAACCAGGGCGAGATTGCGCGGACACGGTATGCGATCACGCAGTCGCAGGAGCTTTCGAGCGAACAAGCTTCGCTTGCGCTCACCGATGTAGCCAACGTGTACGAAGCACTCCGCACTAACGATCAGGTCGTGCAGTTGTTTCAATCCGGCTATCTGAAGCAGGCGGAGGATTCGCGAGACATCAGCCAGTACGCCTACCAACGCGGCGCCACCAGCCTGCTCGACTACCTCGACGCCGAGCGGAGCTACCGAGCCACCGAGTTCGCCTATCGCCAGGCGCTCGCCAGTTACATGACCTCTCTCGAGCAATTGCGCCAGGCGGTGGGCACCAGGAGCTTGCCATGATAATCCGCACAGGAATTGTGAACCGCATTCGGAACAAGTACGGGGGGCGCTCGGTCGCTTGCTGTGCGGCGCTGGCCGCCGCGCTTTCTCTGGCGGGTTGCGGAGGCGCAGGCGATCAGGCAAGCAAGATGACGTCGTTCTCGACCACCGAAAGCGCCGCAAGCAAAGCAGAGTTGTTCTCGCTGCCGGCCGACCAATTGGCGCACGTCCAGGTCTACACCATCTCTGCTGCGCCGATGGTGCGCACCCTGCGAGTTTCCGGCGCGGTCGCGTACAACAGCTTCCTGACTACGCCGGTGATCACTCAGGTGGGCGGGCCGGTGAGCCGCGTCGTGGTCACGCCAGGCGAGCACGTGAAGGCAGGCCAGCCGCTGCTCTATGTGGCCAGCCCGGACTATTCACAATTGCGCTCGGCCTACATCAAGGCGCGTAATGCCTTCCAGCTTGCAGACAAGTCGTTCAAACGAGCGCAGGATCTCTATGCACACAAAGCCATCGCGCAAGCCGATCTCGATCTAGCCGAATCAAGTCGCGCGCAGGCCGAGGCTGACCTGCAATCGAGCGAGCAGGCCATCCGCGTCCTGGGCATCACCAACCCGGAAACCCTGGTGACCAGTTCTCCTTCCGCGGAGCTGCCGCTGCTGGCGCCGCGGGCCGGGGAAGTGGTGGAGCGGCTCTGCTCGCCTGGGCAACTGCTGCAGGCCGGCGGAACACAGTGCTTCACAATTTCGGAAATGAGCTCTGTGTGGGTGCTTGTCAACATCTATCAGAACGACGTTGCGTATGTGCACGTCGGCGACCAGGTGACGATCAACAACGACGCGTACCCCGGCATTGTCCGCGGCAAGATTGCGTACATTTCTCCGGCCCTCGATCCCACCACGCGAACTCTGCAGGCCCGCATCGAGGCCTCCAATCCCGGCGAGCGCCTCAAGAAGGACATGTATGTGACCGCGGAAGTCCGCGCCGGCGTAGTTCCAAACGCTCTGATGGTCCCCGATGCCGCGGTGCTGCGCGACACCGAGAACATGCCTTATGTGTATCTGCAGACGGGCACCAGCCAGTTCGCCAGGCGCATGGTAACGCTCGGCGAGAGCCAGAGCGGAAAAACGCAAATCCAATCAGGATTGCAGGCCGGCGACAAGATCGTGGGAGACGGCAGCCTGTTCCTGCAATTTCAGAATTCGATGCAACGCTGAGTCGAGGGCAAACACCACAATGATTCATCACTTCGTTCAATTCGCTCTTCGCCAGCGCTTCCTGGTCCTGATGCTGGTCGTCCTTGTGACCGTGGCAGGTGCGCTGTCGTTCCAGCGCATGCCGGTGGACGCTTATCCGGACCTGTCGCCGCCAAGGGTCGAGTTAATCACTCAGTGGCCGGGGCACGCGGCTGAGGAAGTGGAGCGGCTGGTGACGCTGCCACTGGAGATCGAAATGAATGGTTTGCCGCACATGGAAGTGATGCGGTCGATCTCGCTTTACGGGCTTTCGGATATTCGTCTGACGTTTGGAGAGAGCACAGATGACTATTTCGCGCGGCAAGTGGTGTTCGAACGCCTGGGCAACGCGCAACTCCCCAGCGGAGTTACGGCGAGCATGGCGCCGCTGTTCAGCCCTTCCGGCCTGGTGTACCGCTACGTGCTTGAAAGTCCCGACCGCAGTCCACAGGAGTTAAAAACCATTGAAGATTGGGTGATTCAGCGCGCCTACAAGTCGGTTCCGGGCGTGGCGGACGACTCGGGCCTGGGCGGCACCACCATGCAATACCAGGTGTTGCTCGATCCTGCCAAGATTTACAGCTATCACATCCCCGTGCCACAGGTGCTGACGGCGCTGGCGGCGAACAATGCCAACGCGGGCGGCGGATTTTACTCGCAAGGTTCGCAGTTTTTCTACGTGCGCGGCCTGGGCCTGGTGACCAAGACCGAGGATATTGGAAATATCGTCGTCGGAAACAACAACGGCGTTCCCGTGCGAATTCGGGACATCGGCGAGGTGATGATTGGTAACGCGCCGCGCCTGGGAGAATTCGGCTTCCAGAAAAATGACGACGCGGTCGAAGGCGTAATTCTCATGCTCCGTGGCGAGCAGACACAGACCGTCCTCGCCGGGGTCGAGAAAAAGACCGATGAATTGAACCACGGCATCCTCCCGCCGGATGTGAAGGTGCGGCCGTTTTACGATCGCAGCGACCTGGTGCGGCTCACGATCGATACGGTCGAGCACAACCTGCTTATGGGGATGACGCTGGTTCTGATTGTGCTGATCTTTTTCCTGGTCAGCTTCCGGGCGGCGATCATCGTGGCGCTGACGATTCCGCTCAGCCTGTTATTTGCGTTCATCCTGCTGCACGGGCGAGGCGTGCCCGCCAACCTGCTGTCGATTGGCGCGATCGACTTCGGCATCATTATCGACGGCACCGTGGTCATGATGGAAAACATCTACCGGGAACTCGCCGAGCGCTACGGACAAGATTACAAACTGAGCGAAGTGATTCTCGCGGCGGCGCGGGACGTCGACCGGCCCATCTTTTATTCCGTCGCCGTCATCCTGGCGGGTTATCTGCCCATTTATGTTCTTACCGGCCCTTCCGGGAAACTTTTCCTGCCCATGGCGGAGACGATGTCTTACGCGCTGCTCGGCTCGCTCATTTTCACCCTCACGCTTGTGCCTGTGCTGGCCTCCTACTGGTTTAAGAGCGGCGTAAAAGAAGTCGTGAACAAGCCTTTCGAATGGGTCAAACGCATTTACTCCGGAGAGCTCGACTGGTGTTTGGATCACCCCAAAACGACCATGATCGCCGCGGCGATCATTTTCGGAGCCACGCTGCTTCTGGTGCCCTACATCGGCGGTGAATTTATGCCACACCTGGATGAAGGCGCGTTGTGGGTGCGCGCCACGATGCCGTACACGATATCTTTCGAGGAAGCGTCCAAGTTCGCGCCGCAGGTGCGCAATATTCTGATGTCCTATCCGCAGGTAACCGAAGTCGGATCGGAGTTGGGGCGCCCTGACGATGGCACCGATCCGACTGGATTTTTCAACTGCGAGTTCTACGTCGGGCTAAGACCGTACAAAGACAAAGTGTGGCAGCAAGGTCCGATCCGGAGCAAAGCGGAACTCACCGAAGACCTTCAGAAGAAACTAGTCTCGTATCCCGGCGTGATTTTCAACTACACGCAACCGGCCGAGGACGCCGTGGATGAAGCGCTGACCGGGCTCAAGAGCGCTCTGGCGGTAAAGATTTACGGCGAGGACCTGCAGGTGCTCGAAAACAAGGCGATCGAAATCAAGCGCATTCTTTCGCAAGTTCCTGGTTTTACCGAGCTGACCGTGGTGCGCGAGTTGGGCCAACCCAGCGTGCAGGTCGACGTGGACCGCGAAAAAATCGCTCGCTACGGCATCAATGTGTCAGACGTCGAGGGCGTGATCCAAGCAGGCGTGGGTGGGGAGGCAGCGACGCAGGTCATTCAAGGAGAGCGGCTATTCGACCTGGTCGTGCGCATGAAGCCCGAATACCGTTCCAGCACCCGGGAAATTGGCAGCCTGCTGGTGCCGACGCCCTCCGGGCAGCAGGTGCCGATTTCTCAGCTCGCCAGCATCCATCAGGGAAACGGCGCCTCGTTCATTTATCGCGAAAATAATTCACGGTACATCGGCGTGCAGTTCAGTATCGAGGGGCGCGACCTGGCGCGCGCGGTGGATGAAGCGCAGAAGGCGGTGCGGCAGTCGGTTGCGCTTCCACTGGGCTATAGACTCGACTGGGGCGGCGAGTACAGCGAATATGTGGCGGCGCGCGAACAGTTCGCCGTGATTGGGCCGCTCGCTGTATTGCTGATTTTCATGATCCTGTTCGCGCTGTATGGCAACTTTAAGTTCCCGGTTACCGTGATGATTGGCGTGGTGATGACGGAGCCGGTCGGAGCGTTGATCGCCTTGAAACTTACACACACACCGTTCAGCGTCAGCTCCGTGCTGGGTCTGCTCGCGCTGATGGGGGTATCGGTGGAAACCGCGGTCATCCTGGTATCGTATATCAACAAGCTGCGGCTCGAGAATCACGACATCCGAACGGCGACTCGAGAGGCGGCACTGCTGCGGCTGCGGCCGATTATGATGACCGCTCTGGTCGCATGCCTCGGCTTGCTGCCGGCGGCGCTTTCCACGGGTATTGGGTCGGATACGCAAAAACCGTTCGCGATCGTCGTTGTCGCGGGATTGATTTCGCGGTTGTTCCTGGGGTTCTTCGTCAACCCGGTGCTATACGAAATGGTCGCGAAACCAGGAGACGTGCTGCAAGTGTAGCGAGGAAACCAGATGCCTCAGCACACACAAAAATTCGAGCTCCGTTCGCCAGAATGAATATACGAAAAACAATTCGAATAGTGGCAGTTGCATTCGCGGCGCTGGCGCTGCTTATATTCGCCACCGTTGTTGTCAGCGACTGGGATTGTCACAATGCAACGGACGACACGCGGTGTCCCTACTGCCATCTGGCCCACCAGGCACCTGCGGAGCCAGAAACCACGCAGTGTGTTTCCGAGCTCGAGCCGGTCGCTTCCCTGTCGTTGCCGGAAAATGCCGCGCCAGTCACGGTTCCTGTCTTTTCCCAAACCGCTCCACGCGCACCTCCCTCCGCGTAAAGAAGAAGACCTCTCCCTGATTCACAAAATGTTGCGCTGATCCAGCTGATCCATACGTATGGGAGCAGCGCACCCGCCCATTTTTTCGGGGCGGCCACCCTGGTCGCTACGACAAAGCATTCCCCACAGGGGCAGAGGAGAAAAGCAGATGAATTCCAGCAAGCTTGCAATTTTCGGTTTGATCTTGTTGTTGTCCGCGACATCCGGCTGGGCGCAAAACTCGGCCTCGATTTCCGGAACGGTCATGGATCCGACTGGCGCTGTAGTTCCAAAGGCGACGGTTGAGATTCATAATCCCGTCAGCGGTTACGATCGGTCTGGGACTACGGATATCTCGGGGAATTTCGCCTTCGCAAACATCCCCTTCGACCATTATCACTTGACCGTTTCTGTGGCCGGTTTCGCCACATACGTTCAAGATGTTAACGTACGATCTTCAGTGCCCGTAACTCTGAACATTAGCCTGAGCCTCGCGGGGACCTCGAGCACGTTAACTGTGGAAGCGGCGGGGGAAGATCTGGTCCAAACCGAGTCCACTCCTCACACCAACGTAGACCGCGAGCTTTTCGAGAAGTTGCCGCTGGAGAGCGCGTCTTCGTCCTTGAGTTC
This sequence comes from Terriglobia bacterium, assembly GCA_041478355.1. GTDB lineage: Bacteria > Acidobacteriota > Terriglobia > Acidiferrales > UBA7541 > Palsa-360. Next base: position 15,208 of record JBGOVX010000056.1, read on the forward strand.
ACTTGTTACGCTGGCCTCCCCGGGAGTTGTTGCCGATTCCAATGGGCTCTTCCACGGGCTCGGTGACCACGCGGAAAATTCGTTTTCGGTGGACGGCCAGGCCATCACCGATCAACAAAGCAAGGTTTTCTCCAACCAGCTCCCAGTCGATGCCATACAGTCCATGGAAGTGATATCTGGAGCTCCGCCCGCGGAATATGGTGACAAGACCAGCCTGGTCATCAAAGTGACGACGCGATCGGGTCTCGGGCAGACGCAGCCCACAGGAAGCGTGACGACTTCCTATGGCTCGTTCGGCACAGCGAACGTCGATGCCAATCTGGCGATCGGCGGTTCAAAGTGGGGCAATTTCATTTCCGCGAGCGGACTGAATACGGGCCGCTTCCTCGACCCCCCGGAATTTCAGGTGATGCACTCGAAAGGAAACGAAGAAAACGGCTTCGACCGGTTTGATTTTCAACCCAATGGGGCGGATTCAATCCACGTGAATTTTGGTTACACGCGTTCGTGGTTTCAGGAGCCGAATTCCTTCGATGCTCAGGCTGTGGGGCAGGACCAGCGGGCGCAGGTGCAGTCCCTTAACGTGGCTCCCAGTTGGACGCACCTCTTTAATTCGACCACACTATTGACTGTCGGAGCGTTCGTCCGGCGGGATCATTTTAATTATTATCCCAGTGCCAACCCCCTTGCCGACGTTTCCGATACCTCTAGCCAGAATCGCATCCTAACAAACGCGGGAATCCATGCGGACGTTTCCTACGTGAAGGGGGCCCACAACATAAAAGTGGGTGGCACGTTCCAACACACCCTCCTCACGGAAAACTTCAGCGCGGGCCTCACGGATCCTACGATCAACGATCCGTGCCTCGCACCAGGAACCAATCCGGACGGATCCGATGGTCCAGCGGGGGAAACGAATGTCACCGCCCCATCGGGCTGCGCGGCGGTGTCGCTAATTCCCAACGATGGAACTGATCTCAATGCCGGACCTCTCGCCAGCCCAGTGGGGCCATTTGACCCCGTTCTCGGCTGCATTGATCTGAGCAGGCCGACGGTCTCGTGCACGGGAACTCGAGGATTGTTTCAGTTCCGCGGACACGGAGATATCAAGGAGGTCGGCCTCTTCCTCCAGGACACGATTACGAAAGGTAGTTGGTCCTTCAACATCGGGATCCGCGGCGATATGTATCGGGGGATCTCCAACAGCGCCAACCAAGCGCAGCCTCGCGCCGGAATCGCTTACAACATCAAACGGACCAGTACTGTTCTGAGGATTTCTTATGCCCGCGTGATGGAGACCCCGTTCAATGAAAACCTGGTTCTCGCCAGCACGGTGGGAAATCCCGTCGTGGAGTCCCTCTTCGGGGCGACGGCTCCGATTCTTCCTGGGCAGCGCAATGAATTCCATGCGGGGTTCCAGCAGGCGTTCGGAAAATACCTCGTCGTGGATGCCGATTACCTTTGGAAATACACGCACAATGCGTATGACTTCAGCGACTTCCTGAACACGCCGATTTTCTTCCCGATCGCGTGGCGCAATTCCAAGATCCACGGCCCTTCGGTCCGGGTGAGCCTGCCGAACTTTCACGGTCTAACCGCATTTTTCACCGCCAGCAGCGTCGCCGCTCGCTTCTTCAATCCGCAGGTGGGTGGCCTGGGCACCGATCTGACGAGCGTAGGAGCTTTCCGCATCGACCACGACCAGAAATTTCAACAGACGACTCATATCCAATATCAGCCGCGCAAGAACTGGCCCTGGATCGGCTTCAATTGGCGATATGACAACGGTTTGGTTGCAGGGGCCGTCCCCTGTTTCAATGACACGAATCCGAATACCGTTTGCGGAGCAACATCGTTTCGCATTGGCGGCGTAAAATACGTGGATCTCAGCGGTCTGACCGGCGACCAACAACTCCAAGCAGGGCTCTTTTGTGGATCGACTTTGCCAACCTTGTCTGCCCCTCTACTTGACTGTCCGGCTTCACAGTACGGCTCGACACGGCTCAAGATTCCCGCGCCGGGGACGGCGGACGACGACCACAACCCTTCGCGCGTTGCTCCCCGAAATCTTTTCGACGTCAGCTTGGGGGACGATAACCTCTTCAACAATAAGGAACGCTATAAATGGAGCCTGCGCCTTACAGCAATTAACGTGACCAACAAGGTCGCTCTTTACAACTTCCTCTCCACATTTAGCGGAACTCACTTTGTCACTCCGCGGGCACTGACGGCGGAGCTTGGATTCCACTTCTAAGCAATGTTTCAGCGCCTGGGCCGCGCTGCTAGAGGAGCCGCTCAGGCGCTAGATTTCGGCCGCAGCCGGGGTTGCATGTCCCCTCGGGAACCGTCACATGGAGCTCTGCCGCATCGCGCAACTGGATTTGCTAGAATGAATCTTGGAGCAGGCCTGCAACGCAGGTGCTGGCGCGAAGATCTTTTGAACCATACTGAACTTCCGGGAGCCCGAGTCAGACGGCTGGTGTGCATGTCTTGTGGCGGATTTCGGTCCGCGGCGGGAAAGCCTGAAGGCCGGCGCAGGGCTCCCACCTTAATGCAGGAGGTTCAGGATCTAGCTCCACACGGCGAAGTGGACCGCTCCATTTTTTATAATCTTGCCGCTTTCCGCGGGTTTTTGCGGCCGGGCCAAAAACCATTCGCGTGGCTCTGGGCGGGCCGGAACTCGGAATAGCGCGGATCCTGGCAAAGAGAAAAAATGAGAATCCTATTTATCGGCGACATCGTAGGGTCGCTCGGCCGGCAGATTGTCTTCGAC
>JBGOVX010000084.1:0-14865 GCA_041478355.1 Terriglobia bacterium
AGATCGCTTCCTAAACAAAAGCAAATTGTCTAGCTGTAATGCCGGGCACCGTCGCTTGCCACGCTTGTGGCAGAGTCGCAGAATACAGAACGCCGTCCGTGAACTTGGGCGCGACTGTCACTGGGATGCCAGCAAGCCGAATCTAGCAGGTTAGGTTACTCAATATGCTCGGCTCTTGTCTATTCGCAGATCGTCCTTATGCGTGAACGCTGGCAAGCGTGTGAATCCTCCGAACGTGGATTTTCTTTTCGCGCTTGCGGGTTGGGGCGATGTCGTAGGAGGCTTGCATCCGCATGAGCGTTGTCCATCTTCACCCTGAATGCCTTTTCGATGCGTAGCGCCATATCTCCAGAAAGGTTTGCCTTAGCGTCAGCAGGCTGGAGAGCGCGGGCCGAGAGACCTGCAGCGCCGCGGGAGACGCTTCCACAAACTTCCTTCGCTTGACGATCAGGGACGCCAGGGGCAACAGGATTAACTCGTTGCCTCAATCGTCAGACACTGGGTTCTTAAACTCTGAGATGAGTTGGCTCACGTCCTGGAGGGGGTTTAAGTTGTCGGCCTGTTGCTCAATCCATAAAAATAGCTGGTGACTGCATGGTTGTTGATTAGTATTGTCATCCACAGCTCGCGCTGAAACCCGAACAGCAAGAAATTGAAGTGTCTTGTTCGCATTCTCCCAGCCTACTAAAGCTCTATCCAGCACGGATGATTTGCGGGCGATTTCGGCTTGTTTCGCAGCGGTCTCTTTTTCATGCTCTCGCTGGCGATCCCACTTCAGCCGCCAATTTCCTCGCCCAAGTCGCTCCCTATTTAGTGCCTGGGCGAGGCCCACCAAGGCGTCCAGAAACCCGTGCAAGCAGACTTCCAGCGGCCGGAGAGTAACGTCTGACCAGATACAACGGAGGCGATGCCCGTGAACTGCTTCAATCACAAGTTGTAAGCGGGAAGTGGGCGCGAAATCCCACTTTGGCGGCGGCGATGAGCCGATCTTCTGCCGAACATGGACTGGAACGCTGGGCGTGTGTCGTTTGCTGTCAATGATCTCTATCATCGAAAATCTAAAGCATTCACCTAACACTGCTATCGTTAATTTAGCGCTGCTGTTGTCTGGCCAGTTCAAATTGAAGGGAGATTCATCGAATGCGACAAACAGCGCATTCAATATCCGTAATGCCCGGGGCAGCGCCTTCCGTGAAACCTTCAGATGCTCCACCAACCCTTGTTCGGAGACCAAGATTCCAGCATCATCAGGTTTTGCTCGCGCCAGGAACCGGCGGGTTCTCTTGATCAGCGGATGCGAAAACTGCCCAGACGTGACGATAGGTATCGGCAACGTGATCGTCCCATCACTTTTCCGTCCCTGCAGTTGAATGCGCTTCGTCGGCTCGCCGAAAGTTTCGACTAAATTCCGGCGCTGCCCGGGAAAGACTGGAAGCGGTGGTCGCGGCGCACTGTGGCCCGCAATCCGACGGTTGGCGAATCCCTTGGGTGGCAATGGAATCTCGTGCTTCCTGCAAAGGCTTGCCAAGGTTAGAGGCGCAATTCCAAATTGCTGGGCGGTGCGATGAATTGACTTTGACCATATTGCGTCGTACAGCTCTCGCCGTGTGGTTTCCCCTTTGCGCACAATCATATTCGAGGTCCTGTGCCAGCCAATCGGGCTAGCTGCTAAGGCTACTTGTCATCGCGGTTCGAAGCACACGATGGACGTCCATGACAACAAGAATGGATATTTCAACAACCGGGATAATGCATATGCCTGTGTTCATTTTTCACCCGCAATGGGTGTTTCTGTCGACGGCGAATTTCGATTTGTGAAATCATCGATCAGTTGGATTAAGTTGTGAATCGGATCCAGGGCAGAGGCGCGCTTTTCGATCCATGATGCTAATTCCTGGCCCCATTGCCGGCGTTCAACATCGTCGATTTGGGCCACCGCAGGCTTCAGCGCGGCCAGAAACCCGCGAAGTTTAGTCGCGCTTTCCCAGTCCGTCACGGCCCTGGATAGTATGGCGGTTCTGCGAAGTGTCTCATCTTGTTTCACAAACATGGCTTTTTCAAGAGTTGCTTGTCGGTCCCATCGCAAACGCCAGCCTCCCTCTTCGCCACGCTCTTTTCGCTGCTCTTCGGCAACAGCTACCAGGGCGAGCAGAAACTCATGTAAGCAAACTTCCAGTCGTCGAAGCTTCCCATCTGTCCAGCTGCACTTAAGAGGCCGTCCCCGAATGCCTTGGATCACCAACTTGAGGCGCGAGGTCAGTTTGTAATGCCATCTGCCTGGTCGTATTGTCCAGTCTTGCCGCTGTCGCTGCCGCTCAGCAACGCTTGGCGCACGCCGGGTAAATTCAATGAGTTCCTCAATAGAAAATCGAAAACGCTCGCCTTTGACCAGAATCGTCAGTCGAGTATCGCTTCCCTCTGGCCAATTCAAGCTGAAGGGCTCTTGATCGAGCGCGATCAATAATGCATCCAATAGTCGAAGGGCTCTTGCCAGGGTGGCCTTGGACACTCTTAAATGCGCGAGCAATCCTTCCTCAGAGATCAATATCCCTGCATCATCAGGCTTCGCTCGCTCCACGAGACGCTGAGTTCTCTTGCTGTAAGGGTGTGAAAGTGGTCCGCGCGGAGAGACGATCGCAAGTGGAACCTTGGTGGCGCTGGAGGGAATTTTCCGCTGAAGCCAAGTACGGCGATTTTGCTTCTCCACCAATTCAATGAGATTAGGATGCCATCCGTGGCGCGTTGGCAATCGCGGCAGGTGGGTTGAGGGGGACGCCTTGAGCCGGGCATAGAACCCCTTCGGAGGGATTGGTATCTTATGGGCTTTGCAGACTTTTCTTAGCGAACCGTCGGTGATGTCATACTCTTTGGCAGTGTGGCGCATTGACGTTGACCAAATCTTTTCAAACAGGTTGCGCCGCGTTATCGTAGCTTTGACTTCTTTCATATACGTGGTCCTTGCTTATCAATCCTGATCGTTGGACTATTAATTTACTACCGCCAAGAGCGCGCCCCCGAAATATTGGTACGATGGATCACTCGAATATGGCACTCTTGGATCATTTGACCGTGCGCCCGGTCGAGCGAACGCAAAAGGAGATCAAGATGCTTGGCACACCCACGCTCCACCTTGGCAGCCGGGAATTTAGGGCAACGCTAACACCTCGGAGTGAGCCATACTGGGTTTCGATCCGCACAGGTTGTTCCATAGGCTACCGAAAGACCTTAAGGTACGGCCATTGGCTGGTCCGGATATTTCGCGGTAACGGCCGGCCACCCCAACAGGGTTTAGAGTTAGGCTCGGCCGATGATTTCTCCGCCGCCAACAATCAAACTGTCTTCAACTATCGGCAGGCGCTGCGCCTCGCCAAGCAGGCCAGCCGCGATGAACTCGATCGCATCACATCCGTGCGAGGGCGAGCAACATACGCAGTTGCCGATGCCATGAGAGACTACCTACAGAACTGCGTACGCCAAGGTTACCGAACTGTCCGCCAGACGCAACGGTCAATAGAGTTCCATATAATCCCACTGATCGGCCACATTCGAGTGGAAGATCTGACTCGAGAGGATGTGCGGCAATGGTTTGAGTCGATCATTCGCGTGCGCGGTCGAACCAGGAACTTGCGCGGCGGTCCGAAGCTGTACGCAAACGTTCCAGCGACCGAGGAAGCCTTGCGTCGCCGCATGCAAACCGCGAATCGGATTCTGCAGACGCTCAAGGCAGCACTAAACTTTGTTCTCCGTGAGAATTATGTCAAGTGCACTGGCTTCGCTTGGCACGAAATCAAGCCTTTTCGTGCAGCCCATACGGGCCAGCCCAGGTTTCTTTCGGACGAAGAGCAGAGGATGTTTGTGGCCGCCTGCGAAGGTGACTTCAGGCGTCTCGTCATGGGTGCCTTGTACACCGGAACACGATATAACGAACTGACTCATTTATGTGTCGAGAACTACGTGGGAGGTGCAGTTTACGTACCTGCCGCGTTTTCCAAGACCAACCGAGCGAGAGCTGTAGTCCTAGAGAATTCAGCAAAGCCCTTCTTTGCTTCACTCGTCGCCAAACGTTCTCCCGGCGAATTGCTTTTTACGTTTAAAGGGCGCCCTTGGAACAAGTCAGACCAATGGCAGCACACGAGAGCAGCGAGTACGAAAGCAGAGTTGCACGATTTCTCGTTCAACGTTTTGCGACATACCGCCGCTTCAAACTGGCTGCGCGCAGGAGTGCCGCTCAAATACATCGCAGAACAATTGGGGCACTCAATCGTAATTTGTGAACGGCACTATGCCCACATCACCCCGGACCATAGGGCTGCGGTCTTTGCCAATTTGCCGACGAGCAGTATATCTGGAATGGAAGACTTTCATTTATTGTGAACATAGAAGCAGCAAGGGAGCAGTAAAGCTCCAACTTAGTAGACGGAAAGCACACCACGTCACCGCCGCTCGTGCGTTCGCGGCGGGTCTGTTACAAGATCGAAGCTATCTGGGTAATTATCTCAGAAGAACAAATCTATACGAGCCGCTCTAGGCTTGACCGCCCGCTTGATCCGCAGAATATCGCTGTTTCCTGGGACACAATTTCCCGCGCTGCCAGGGCCCCGGCAAGAGATTGATTATTCGGATTGCTGGCGCTAAGGCGGGCTGAGATTCTGCCTAAAACAGCTCCAGCTACCTAACAGCGGCCCTTTTCTTTTGCCCGCGCCTACTCGCTGAATCTCTCCCATTCGCTACTTTCCGGCCTGGCTTCTTCTGCCACTCCGGTGGAAGTTCGTCGCCTTCCATAGGGCGATTCCCTTTTCCAGCGCGTTCGAGAATCTGCAAGGTTTCGGCGCGATCAGCACGGCGACCTCTCTCCCGGAAATACTCCTCGGTACGCAAAGCAGAAACCTTTTCCGCCACAGCCACGTTGATGAGCTGGTTTAGAGCTACGCCTTCAAGTTCCGCAGCCTTACGCAACTCCTCCAGTAAAGAGGGCTGTAGTCGCAATGCGAAATTACTTCGTCTCATGGGTTCGAACTCCTAATCTGCTGTAGCGCCGTTGCCGGCAGAATCACCGCACAACTAAAGCCTTTTATTCCAGACACAAAATCACGCCGATTGAATGTCACAATTGCGCTGGCACTTCCGTTTATTGCCGTTTCCAAAACCATGTCGTCATCAGGATCGGATAGCCTTGGCCGCCATCGGAAGGCAAGTCGAACCGGCCTCGCGACCGCCGCCAGATCATCCAGGACATGTCCGGCTTCAGCACTGCTCAATCCACATGCGGCCAGATGTTGTGGGCGAGTCAGGACCGCTTCGTACTCAAGTATGAGCGGAACCGACAGCAACAGATCAAACTGCTGATTCAAGGCTGCCAGCAAAAGCTGGCGGGAACCACCTCTATCGCTCCGCAACGCCGCAACGATCACGTCAGTGTCGAGAACGTAAGAAACCGCCACGCCTCAATGATATTGCAGGCAATATCACTAAATCAAGCGATTTTTGGATCATTTTCGCAGTGGTTCGAATAGCGAATCCTGGCGACGATTCCTTCTGTGCCTGCGCTGAATGGGTTCAGGCTGATTTCATCGTGACACTGAATCCGAAGGATTTCCGGCACAGCTCTTATCGGCCAAGGTGATCAGACCGGACGAAAGCATTTCCGACAACTGCGCGCCGTAGGCCAGCCCGCCGGTCTTAAGAGTTTGGTTAATTCAGCGTAAAGGCTCCCCGCAGGCCTCACGTCTTCGCAGGTTCGATCAGGCCCAATCGGTGAACGACGCCTTCGCTAATAGCGTTGACGATGTGTCCCGGGAAAGGCGGGGGCAGCTCTTGCCGCGCCTGCTCCAGAGCAGCGGGGGCTTGCGCCAGTAATTCAGACAGGATGCCCTGAGTCATCTCGGCGGGAATGCCGGCAGCTTCTCCTGTCTGAATGAAATGCCGCGGCAGAATCGCATCCACGACATAGTGATTGTTGTTTCCGACCGCGAGGGCCAGCTTCATTTTGTTATGGCGTATCTGGCCCGCATCGACGGCAGGCTGCGCCGACATCACGTCGTATAGCGGCGTCATGCGGAACCGTCCGCCGGGGCTGAGGAAGATGCTGAAATTCTTGCCGTGACCGTCGATAGCGCCCAAAAGCCAGAAAACGATCTGCGCCTTCATGAAGACTCTGCGATCATGCTCGGGATCATCGCTGCCCTTGAGCAGGCCAAGAATGTCCATGATGCCGGGACCGCCGTCGGATTGATATTTGGAAGTCGGCGGAACGGATAGCGCCTGACAGCAGTCTTCCTGCGGAAGGCGGAGGAGGCGCTGATCACTTGTCCATCGGCGGTCGAACCGCTCGACGACCAAAACGCGTCTGTCGCCGAAATTCGCCATTGCCGTGCGCGCGGTTGGTAATCCGAAGGCCGTTGTGAGCCTCATGCAGAGATGCTCGTTTTCAACGCTCTGTGACAAGTCGATGTCCCCGCGCATGCCGATCTGCGGTTTCAGGATATGCGTCGTGGGTGTGGTGCCATGAGGAATATGCCACTTGTCCCGCCAGAAAAGCAGCGCGGTCTTTTCCTGTGCCCCCGCAATGGATATCCGGAATTCACTGTCATCGGTAACGCCAAGCGGTGTTCTGTTCAGGTCGCCGAGAATCCCGGCGATTTCCTCTTCGGAAAGCGGCCGTCCTTCAACCTGCCCGACCGGGCCCGGCTCTGTCCCTTCGGGCAGGAACTGAAGCGCGCCGACGCAATCGCGTCCTATGGCGGTGAGGAGGCTGTAAGCATCGTTGCCTTCCGCTTTGACGCGCGCGGCGAGGCGGTTGCGGATGTCCGCGCTATCGGGCAGCAAATTGTCGAATACCGCCGTCACGGCCCGTCCCGAATACTTGTCTTCGCGCAAAGGCAGCGAAAGGGAGACGGGCATGGCATTCTCCCAGCCGAGCCACTTTTCGTGATAGAGGAAATCGATAGACCCGCCGGGCTCTTTGGTGAGCCGCCCGACGAGCCGCCCGTTGAGAAAAATGTCCAGGGGTATGTGGGTGCGCTTCCGTGCCATCAGAATAGAACCTCAATGTCTTCCGCAGAGCCTTTGGTACGCGTCCGTACGACGATCTCAAGATTGAGTGCGGCTAAAATATCGAGAAGTGTGCCGAGACGAATTCCCGGCTCGCCCGCCTCCAGTCTCGAAATAGTGGCCTGGCGATGTTTGATTTTCGCGCCAAGCCCGTTCTGGGTGAGTGCCAACTTCCGACGCTGGCGTTGGATGATCGCACCGAGTTGCTTGGGTGAGCGGGCAATTTGATCCATTTGTCTGATCCTTAACTTGTCCATACTCAATACCGTATACATCATAAATATACTATAGTGAGTATAATACTGCAATATACGATCAAGAGTATATCTGGACTGAATGGGCTGAAAAGCCGCCGACTAAGCCAGCGAAGCCGGTGACTGGCATTCGAGATCCGGATTCCCTTCTTCTATTGAAGAAGGTGAAAAAATCAAGGTATCTACCGAAAACGCTGGAGTTCGCGGGCGGGCCTGATCCCGCGCTAAATTGCGCATGAATCGGAATGCCAGCCCGACGGGTTTCTTGTATGGTCAAACCCCTTCCGCAAATACATTTCCGCGCGCGCGGCTCTTTCTTGCCGTTGATCCAATTGGACACGGCTTGCTGCGTGAAATTTAGCTTGGGGGAGAACTTCGTGCTCGAACGCGATATTGCACGGCCAGGTGCAGGGATCTCCCCGGTTTTGCGTGTCCGCGATGATAGAATTGCGCAAATTTAGTGAAGGATCCCGGTTTCGGCCTCGCTCCATCAAGACTTGGAAGAGGGAGATAGATCATGGCGAGAACACATCAAGGGGGAACTGAGATTGTCTTCGCAGTGTCAGCGTGGGCTGCCAAAGCAGCGGCACTGGCTCTCCTGTTGATATTGGCTGGTTGTGCCGAGGGTAGTCAGGTTACAGGACAGACGGACACAACAGCGGCCACGCCGCAGTCGGAAACAGCAGGAACCACTGCTTTCGTCAACGGTAAGTCACGAATTGTAGTGAGCTTCAATGACGAGACCCCGGACGTCAACCTGATCGTTTACACTCCTACGACTCGAAAGACCCTGGAAGGTGCAACCCAGATGGGGTGGTCCTACTCCGACGATGGAGGCGGGACCTGGACATACGGGGGGAGCTTGCCGCCTCCTTCGGGTTGGTCCGCGCTCTGGGGGGACCCGGCTATGACTACTTCGGGCGCGTCCTATAACGTGGTCTTCGTCTCCAATCTGGCGATGCCGAAATCGAAGTTTCCCGTGGGCGGTATTGACGGGTCGGTAATCACCGGAAACGGCAAGACTTCGTACATTGGAGGCGCATGTATTGCCAAGTCCAAGGATGGTGGCAAGACATTCGCTCACTTCCAGTGTGTGAGCAACACTGATCCGGTGGCCGACGTCTCCGACTCAACGCTCGGGCACTTTTACGACGGTGGCAGCATGGCTTCCTCTCCATCAGGAGAAGTTTTCGCCGCATTCGTAGATATCGCCACCTCGCAGATCGATGTGTGGCGGAGCCCCGATGGCAACCAGCCGTTCAAACGCATCGCTACGCCATTCCCGAACCTTGTGGTAGCTACACATCCGAGGCTGCGGATCGCTCCTGATGGAACACTTTATGCCGCCGCGCAGATTGTGGCGGATGCGCAAAACGGCAGCGTTTTCGTGTTTCTCAACCGTTACGTCAACGGGCAATGGCAGTCCGCGCACGGGGCCAGCAACACAACCGTGGTGAATCCGCCAGTGGATTTTGGCGCCAGCGTGCAAGGTTCGGCTTTGACTGTCAGGACCGGTCCACAGTTCTCATTCGATGTGGGTGCGGCATCGGAAGGAGGCGGCGACGCTGTCCGCCTGCTCTACACTCGGCGGGATGGGAACACTGGAAGGCTGTTCGTGCAAGGGGCCGCCTGCGACTTAGCGCTCACCAGTTGCGGCGACCTCGCTGGCTGGAGACTCGGCGCCAGCGGGCCCAATGACAGACCCATTGATGCGTTTAATCCTGATCTGGTGGCATGGAAGGGGTTCATCGGATTGCCGCCAACATGGCAAGGTTCGTTCGTTTATCGTTTTAACAAGCCCGCAACGTCGGTTTATGTGTCCCGCGCTACCATCGGCTACGCTAACGGCCAGGCTTTTACCATTCCGGTGGATATTATCAAGAACACGCCCGTGTGTTCCGATACTCGCGGGTATTGGGGCGACTATGATGATATGTTGCTGACCGGCTTCAACGGCGACGGCAGCAGCAACTGGGTGCGGTTCCTTACGGATTCATCCAAGGGCTGCAACAAGCGCTGGGGTTTTACCGGCCAAGCACAGCACGTGCAGGCAGCACGTTATTCATACTAGGGGCCTGCAGGAGAACGATCATGACCCGAATCATCGCGACGACTTTGGGCTTGCTGCTGGCGCTCAGCCTGGGCCTTTGTTCCGGCTGCTCTCGGCGCGCGCCGGAAGATAAGGAAAAGGTGCAGCCCGTATCCGAACAAGCGCCTCGCCTGGAGCCGCATTCCCTACCTGTTTCTGTGCTCGTGAATGCGCCGGCGGTGGCCAGCAAGGGTGATTGCGCACCCCGGTATAAGAATGGACTCATCGGCAGTTGTATCAACAACCGGGCGTGTCGCGGCTTTGGGATACTGAACGACAAACGGCAGGCTGAGTGCTCGTGCTATGGGATCGCGGGAGGCTGTCAAGCGGGACAACGCTGCGACACCATTCGCAAGAGTTGCGTGCCGGAAGAAGAGTTGCCGTTCGAACGAGCGCCTGTCCGTTGAGTTTAGGTCCATAGGTGAGATAGATGATTTTCGCCGGCACTTGGGTGGACAGCAAGTTTTCGGCCCGCGCCCTCTGGAACAATCTTCCATCGCTGTCTTCGAGCTATGGCCTGAGCTGCCTGATGAATATCCGGGCTCAATTGCCCGCCGAGTGACGGATTGCTTTTGGCATGTCATAGAAACCTCGCTGGATACGCCGGATCTTTCCCCGCTGCGTCAAGCTTTCCGAGGGTGACGTCAATCGTCGTCCGGATGGCGATATCGAGAAAATCCTTTTGCCGAGAAAGCTTTGCCTCCACCGAGCAACTGGTCGAGCCTAGAGATCCACCGATTCCTGGCGCCGGCTTTCAGCCATTTAAGGCGTGACGCAATGTGGTTGTGATAGTACTCGGCGGCGGCTGACGTGGTGGAATGAGCACCAAGGTCGCTCCCGAGCATGGCATTGATGAAATCAGCGGTTAGCTCGGTGATCTTGTCCGATGTTGTAAATGTCACTCCAGCTAGCTTGATTTCTAGCTCGCCGGGTTTGCATGTGCGAAACAGATCGGACAGGGAGAGTTGGACGTGAATGATTTCCTTCGATGTAGGGTCGGAGCACTTGGCAAGAATTACTCTGGCGAAAAACGCTTCAGACAGTTCATTGAAACGCAGCTTGTTAAGCTGTCGCGCCAGAAAACCACCCTTGCCGCTTGTTGCAGCGGCTCTCGCCTCGCCACTCATAGTCATAACCCCAGCACCGACAGCCAAACACCTATTTCAACTTTGTTTTCAGGTTCAGATTGATCGCATTACAGGCGCAACGCAAAGATTCCGGATTTCCACGCGGTGAAACGTGCAGCCATGATTCACAAGTCTCACACCGAAAGCATCCGAGAAGCTCCTTGAATGCCGTGACAACGGGTTCGAAATCCTTTCTTCCGAAATTGGCCCATTCGTTGTAGTGGACCGCTTTGTTGACTGCCCATTGCTCGACGCTCGATGCGCCCGCAGAGGTGGACAAGGAAGCTTTCCGTTTGCCCGCGGCTTCCTTCTCAGCATCTTTTCCCCACGACTGCGCTGCCTCGGCAGCTTTGCCGTAGAGGGATTTCATACGCGCCAGTACGCTTGGGAGTAGTTCCCCCAGTTCATAGTTGCCGTCCGCCCGGAATTGGGGTGTTGCGCCGAGTTGGTCAGCCAGGAGCCGTGAGACGTACTCAAGATGATGGCGAAGTGCGGCCGCCGCCGCCTCGACCTTTCCCTTGGCCAGGGCAGCCGCAATTTCATCCCAAATCTCCTTGTTCGACTCGACTAATGGGCCGGTGTCAATTGTCCAGCCATGGAAAGCGATAGATGTCTTGCCCGTTACAAGACCAGCGGACTTCATCTGCTCGGCCCACAAGCGGTCATGCGTAGTGATAATGAACTGGGTGTTGGGAAAATAAGTCTTCAACAGTTTGCAAAATTGATAGCGGTGTCCGGCGTCCACCGACATAACCACAGTCATCCAAAAGGGCTAGAGTAAATCGGTCGCCGAAGAGCCGCTTCATCAGCGCAAGATAAAGACAGACGCCCATGCCGTCCTGATGGCCCTCGCTGTGGTAGGCACCGGGCGGAAACAGGCCGCGCTCATAGAAGTTAACCTCGAAATCGAGCTTGCCCTCGCTTGGTGTCAGCTTCGCTGTGAATTTGGACTCATCGTCTTCGTTGATCGCCCGGTAAAATGTGCTGAAATCATCCTGCACCTCATCGTAGAGCCTGTTCAATTCATTCTCCAGCACACTGCAATAGGTTTCATAGGCAGCATTTGCGGAAGTCCACGCAATCTCCGCAGCCTTTTTTCTTCGCATAGCCTCTCTGTAGTCGCCGAGCCGAAGCTGCGCGGTCGTGAGAAATGTTTGGGCATCAAGAGTTGCCGTCTGGTCGGGCTTGACGTCTATCTTCTCAGTAAGGTCCTTTAAGCCTGCCGGAAATGATTTTGGTATTTCCATCCAGCCCTTACTGAGCCGGTCCTTCAGACCAGTAAGACCATCCATGGTCATGAGCTTGGTCCGCAGTTCCTCCATGTCGGCCTTCCAGTCCGTCAGAGCCTTCGTGAATCCACTGCCCCCTCCCCTCCCGCGATTTTCTGGACGGGCCCTAGGAGCCCCACCACTCGTATGATCTCCTGTGCGATGGCCGTACCATTATTCAGCAGTGCCTGCTGAAGCTTTAGAGCTTCTGCAGATTTCGCCAGCTTCGCTTTCAGGTGGTCGCGCAGATGTTTTTCATCCGCCCATGGCTTGTCACAAAGCGGACATTCCGGCCCATCGACGAGATCAAGCCCTTTCTCAATGAACGAGCGCCGCTGCAAAGCAGCAAGAAGGGCGGGATCAGCCTCCAATTTCGCGAGGTCGGCAAGGATTTCAGCCTCTTCTTTTTTTGCGAGATTCTGGAATCCGGTCCCTGCCTCGGACAGACCCTTAAGGTCTCGCAGGGCTGATTGCTTGTTGAAATCGGGACTCTTGGTGACGGACAAAAGCCCAGCGTCAAGCTTTGTATCTGCCGTCAGCTCGGCAATTTCGGCCAACCCCAGCACTTTTCGCCGCTGGTCTACTGCTTCTAACAAATCCTCAGGACGAAGCGTCGGAATATGAAGGTGCAGTTGCAGAGCGTCGCGCCCAGATTGGATCTGGGCCGTCGCAAGTTACTGTGCTGCCTGGAGCTTGTTCTGAGCCGCGTTCAGCGCGCTACGCGTTTCCCCAATCTCGTCAAGCTTGAGGATTGTTTGAATCTCCTCCGAGCGCTTGGTTGGTTCGACAAGGATAAACCGGAGAATCTCGCGCCGTGAAAGTGTGATTTCCGGATGGTCGGCGATTTCCGCAAGAACGGCCTTCACGTCCTCGTCAGCAGGCTCGATCTTGGGTTTATTCGGGTCCTTGACCTTGCGAGTGATCGTGACCGATTTGCCGATCTCGGTAAGAAACATTTTCAATTCAACGAACGCTGCATCGGGGAACTTCGTTTTGTCGACGTGAGGGCCGTGCTCCGAAACAGACAGGCCCTTGGTCCCTCTTCCCGTCAGCCTTCCGATATGCCCGGTAAGCCCAAATTCAATTGCGTCGATAACCCCGCTCTTGCCGGACCCATTTGGGCCTGAAATCGCACACTTCTCCTTATGAAAATCAAGATCGAGCTTGCGGATGCCTCTCACTTCCTCGATATGGGCGGATTCCAGCTTGATCATTTGATCTGACCGCCAGCAGGAGTGGAGAAGATTTTCACCAGATCCTCAGCCTTCAGCTTCTTGCCCCCAGCGAGCAGGCTTCGAAGCCGCTCGATACTCTCGGCGTCCACATCCTTAGATTCCGCAAGCTTTGCAAGAAATTTGTCCGCTATTATCTTCTGCAGTGTGGCCATGTGAAAATCTCCGGATTAATCTCTTATTTTACGCACCACAACGGACCGGTTAAACGCTAGTCGAGGCTCGTCGCAATACCATGCGATGAACCTTGCGATGCCGTACGCGTAGCTCCGCCGCGAATGTGCAGAAGCAAGCGTATTGAGCACGGTCGCTTTGGATCGTTCCAGTTCAGGGATTGTGAGGTTCGCAGAGCGACTGAGAGACTCGCGTTGCTGTTTTTGGACATAGGAAGCGGCTCCTTTCAACCGCCTCCAAAGTTTCGTGCTTGCGGAAGCTCAGCGCGAGTGATCCGTGTCGGCACCGAATTCCGCCCCATAAAAAAGAACTGGGGGTATTGATGCGAACGTCCTGTTATCATTCACTACCTGGTTTGGTAAAGGGATCGTCCAAGAGATAAAAGACCATTATAAGTATGATGAAAGGACATCCAGCGAGGGATGCCACGACGGAACCTGCAATGTCGTTTCCGAAAGCCTATTCAGGCACCGCGGTAATTGTCTTTAGCCAACACCGCTCTGGTCGGCCCGACTTTCCCACCAGCCAGACGACGTGCAGCTCCTCAGTCACACTCATGTGCTCCCGTTTGATTGGCAGGTAATACACCACGGCATTTCCTCGGGGAGGTTTGGAAGCCGGTGCCGGAGTAATTACCGTTGGTACTACTTGGACCCTGATATGAAGATTGCTCTGTCCGGTGGACTTGCCGCTGCCAGCATCCTGCGCAAGAACGCACGTTCCGACGCAAAGAAACACGACCGTCTTTGCGATGTTGGATGCAACTTTTGTCATGATTTAGTCTGTTCGATGACAGCGGGATGATCGATCATCGTTCCATGTCCAGCCCACTGGCAGACTGCTTGAATTGAATATCGAATATAGCTCTGCGGAGTGACTGCAATCCGATTTCGACGGCGGCGGGAACGCCGCGATGAGAGAGGTCCCAAACGGGTCGAATCTGAATTCCCTGTCCAGATACTGAAGAACCGGAAATGACAAGCAGGCCTCGATGAAGTGGCGGAAACAAAGCGGAGTTTCCTCCTTGATGCCGCGATCCACCGTGCCCACGATTCTCCAGGCGATCTTGCCGCACTCGCTGCAACGTCGCACAGCAGTTTCCAGCGCTGCACTAATTGAATAAGCTATCGATACGTTACTACCTAATTCCATGGCTCGCTCCAATCGACATGCTCTCCTCTTTCATCCCTCTTTCATCCCTCCAGTGTGTTGCGTGTTCAGGTAGTAGGGAGTCCAGCCAGGCTTCGAAGTACTGTTCTGAGCCAATATCGATAAAACATACGCCGGCACGGCCCGAAAGGTGAGACCAGATGACGGCGCCGGAAACTTGTATGATCTCGCCGCCGGGTAGCGGGAAACGAACCTCAAGCACCGCACCCTGCGGCAGCATTTCTCCCGTCTGCAGGCAAAGGCCAGTCCCGCTTATGTTGATGATCGTTGCAGCCTGCAGGGAACGGGCTTCATCTTGATCGGTCCATCTGCAGGACAGAGTGGCGATAGAGACGGTGTGCCGAAAATTCAGTCGCCTTTCCCATGTAATGGGACCACATGCAGCCCTGATGGTCTTGGCCAAGATATTGCTCGTAAAGGGATTTTGTACCATGAACTGGATGCGCTTGCCGGTGACCTCATTCATTTTGCCAGGTCCAATCAGGCCAATGACTATGCGGG
>JBGOVX010000200.1:0-6309 GCA_041478355.1 Terriglobia bacterium
CGATCAGACGGCTCCTATCTTCAATGCAACCGACGCGAACCTTAAAGCATTCAAGGATCGGGGCGGCAAACTCATTCTCTATCACGGTTGGAACGACCCGGCGATCTCGGCGCTCAACACCATCGACTACTACAACAGCGTAGCGAGTACGATGGGTTCGGAGGCCGCAGACTCATTCGTGCGAGTTTTTATGGTGTCTGGGATGCAACATTGCGCGGATGGTCCGGGACCTGACGCCTTCGGGCAGCCGGGCGTGAACTCGGTGAACGATGCCCGGAAGAACATTCGGCTTGCGCTTGAGAAGTGGGTGGAAAAGAGGACCGCACCTTCCGCAATCATCGCGACGAAGTATGTGAGTGATGATCCCAGCAAGGGCGTAAAGATGACGCGGCCGTTATGCGCCTACCCGCAAACCGCGAAGTACAAGGGTAGCGGCGATCCGAACGACGCCGTTAACTTCGTGTGCGCGCCCGGAAGCAACTGAGCGGAATCCGGCTTGCGATTTCCTTCTACTTGCGCACGTTAATGCAGGCCGGATGCGGTATGGGAAGCGCGCGTGCCGGAAACAGGCGTGCTGCTAGATACTTACGGCCTTTTCCTCAAAGAATGAAGTCTTTATTCGTACCGTCAAAACCCCCATCCTTTCTGCAAAAACGGCGGAAAGAATGGACCACCCAAAATCATCTTAGCGGGTTGAGGCTGAGCCCCGGAAATTCAAATATCCTTGAGGATCTCAGCCTTTCTCTGGTCGTACTCCTTCTTGGTGATTAAGCCCTTCTTCAGTAGTCCGTCGAGTTTCTTGATACGTTCTTCCACCGAGGGCGTTTCTGCCGTGCTACCAGATTGCGTACCCGTCGTCGATGTCGTGGACTGTCCGGTCACTGGGGATGGCACTCCCGCGCTCGCAACCGCGATTGCCAAGGGCTCTGGTATAAGCGCGAAGCGATCAAGGTATGCCTTAACTTGCGCGGTACCCGCCTGCGCTCTGCCGCAATCGTCCGACGCGGCGGCAACAGCTTCAGCGCCTTTCGTTTGCATTGCCCGGCCGAAGAACTCCTTGGCTTTGTCGTAGTCCTTCTGCAAACAATAGCCCAGCCCAACGTCATAATACGCGCGCGCAAGCGCCTTTTCCTTCTTTCTCTCGGACTTGCACTGATCGAGGCCGCTCAGCAAGAGTTTCAGTGCGCTGTCCGGGTCGCCTCGATGCCAAAGTCCGTAAGCCTCCTTGAGCCCGCAGTCTTTGTCATCGTAAAAGATCAGGTTCTTGACCTCGACACCGGGGAAAAACATGTCGTGGATTTGCCACTTCACGTCGTCCATTGCCTTGTCTTTGAGTTCGTCCGCGGGCGGGAATTCGGGCTGGCCGTTATCAGCAGTGTTCTGCTTTTCGGGCTTGTCCTGAAAGTTGTGCGACCCCAAAACTTGACCCGTCCTGAGATCAACAATTCTAATGGAGCCTTCAAGGGAGAATCGAGTGCGGGAGATAAATAGCCTGTGAACTGCCCCGCTGTAGTCGTGTTGGTCTTGAAACAGGTTCTGTTGGTCCGATTTACAACTATAAACGCTGACTAGGACCAGAGCGCTGGGACCCAAAATCTTTCCCAACTTCGCGGCGCTAGCGGCGTCGGCGTAGACGCTTTGGTTGAAGTTATGTTCCGCCAGGATCTGGTCCAAGTGCTGTCGCTCAATCACGTCAACGTGATTTGCCTGGAAATCCGGCATGATCATTCTGTCAACCAGTTCGCCCGAACATTCGCCGCCGGGCTGGCCGAATGCAATGCGCTTGACGGTCAGTCCAACATCGGGCGGACGGGGAATGCTAATCTGAACCGTCTTGTCGCTCGACCACTTGAACTGGGCTTGCAGAGGCACCACGGAAATGGCAAAGAAAAATGCTATCAGACAGTGATGGCTTTTCATGAGTTGACTTTCCGTTTTCTGCGGCTTGAACCAATGCCAACCGCCATATTCGTTCCGGAATATTCCATTTGGAGATTTCTTGTGAGGATGCCGTTCAAGCCATTTACGATTGTGGATCGAGAAAAGCTTTCCGAATTTTCGAACGTCTTGATGGCGACCTTGGGCCGGGCGTCTTGAGCCGAGGCAACTGTGGCAAACAGCAGCCCAGCAAACGCACAAAGGAACCTGCGGTTCATGTTTCCTCCAGCAATCTCTATTCTCACTTCAAAGAGGACAATACTCCGTCAGTACTAGCCCGCTCACTGAGTTTGCAAGAAGACAATGTACGGCGTGAGGTCCACCTGGCCTTGGGCTCCGCCAGTCAGAGGCGTCGCGTTTGCGACAGCCACCAAGTCGATCCGCGCAACGTAAAGGCCGTCCAACCGCGTAAGAAATCCGTAGCTATGGCCATCGACCACACTAACGAATACGGCGGTCCCGTGAGGGTCGTGACTGTTTTCCCATGGTTGGCCATCCGGACTGGTTGGCATGGCACCAAATCGAACCGTGGCAGCAGCACTGGGAGCACCGTCGGACTGAATGGGAGGAAGATCGAGTACCCCGGCACAGTTGCTGAATTCATTCGCGAAAAATAGCAGGTGAGTGTTCGGATCAGCAGCGAGCATGGTCCATTCGGATGAGTTTATTCCGCCGCTGCACACGCTTGAAGCTTCGGGAAACGTATATGTGCTCAACGGAATGGCGGTAGAGCCGTTTGTGGCCAGTGAAGCAGATCCGAGATTCAAAAATGTCAGTGAACCAACGGGCGCAGTCTCAGCTTCGTTTGCGACGACTGCAATATGGGTTGTGTAGTCTACTGTGGCGCCATCCGGCTTAAAGATTGTGCTTGGAAGGTCCGAGATCGTCGCTATCGAGTTTGCGGCCAGAGAGATAATGTCCACGCCCTCGACGGTCGGATTGAAGGCGGGGGTGTAAAAGGGATTGACTATTTCGCGGAAAACCGGATCATAGCCGAAATTTTCGGCCGGATGGTCCGAGACGGTTTGTACGATCTGATTCTGACGTACATCAAAAATGAAATAGCCCGAGGCTGTGTCAAAAATGAATTGATCTGCAAGCGGGTCAGCGACTACGCCGCAGACGATGCAGGAGCCGCCGCTAAAGGCTTGAGAACTGGTGACGGGCAGCGGGATCATACCCTTCACGGTGTCCGTATTTGCGTCGATTCGAACGACGGTGGCAGATGTATAACTGATGACGTCAACTTCTAGGTTGGTGGGGTTCGCGGCCGTGGCGGTAGGGGAGAACCCAGATGGCATGGAGATGGAATGGATTAGCTGAGCGCCTGCAGAAGCGTCAGCATTGATAACGGCCACGTTAACAGAGCCCGGTACTGCGACGTAGGCTTTGTCGACGGGCATGCCATTGATGGTCGTGGAAATGATTCCAGTGCTCCCACCTGAATTGGTAGGGATGACGAGAGGTGGGCCAGTGACGGTGACAGGAAGCGCGTTGCCAGGAAGCTGAGCGGCATCAGCGAGGTCTTCGCAGTCCGTCGCTGCATTTGCCATCAGTTTGTACGGTGTAAGCGTGGCGAAAATATTTGTGTTGCCTGGTCCAGTTGGTTGAATGAGGAAACCGGGAGTGCTTTGGGCCGAGTAACCCAGCGACATTGCGACACTCGAATTTTGGGATAGTAGAAGCGTACTGAGATCAGTAAACGTAACAGGGATAGGTATCGGGTCACTTGAGATGCCACTCCCCAAGTACTTTGAAAGCACATCTTTCAGATGGCCTTCCGCCACGGAAAGAAGTTGATCTGCTACAAATGTGATTAGCTTTTTTTCGACCTGTTGGAGCAAGTCGCCAATAGGCAAGAAGCCCAGGAATCGTTTGATCCGCTTTTCGAGCAGCTTTTCAAGAATCGAAACAATCGGTGCAACGGGGTTGGCACAAGCAGCAAATGTTCCAGTGAGTGTAGTCGGCTGAGTAGAGAGAGGCCCTCCGGGAGAGGTCGGGAAGCTCAGAGGAGTAGGACTAAAATCAACCCTAACAACTGAGACAGGGAAGGCTTCGCAGAGAGCGCTGAGCACACTGACCGCATCCGACAAATCCTCAAGAGTGGCCGTTGCAGAAACGAGTGCCGTTGCGACAAAAATGCCGGCAGGGCCGGTCACAACGGAGGATGCCGCAGAAGCAACCGAAGCAAGAATCATCACAGATTCAAGATCGGTGATGATGTCGGAAGCGTTGTCCGAAAGCTTGCACGCAACCGTGGCGGCAAGTATGCCATCCTCCGCGGTGAGTCCCTGCAGCTGTGCTCGAGCTGGTCTGCGCGATAAGGTAAGCGCCGACGATTGCTCGAATGCATGATTGTAAAGGCCTGAGGTCACGAGAAGTTGCTCGATCAAATCGAATTCTTGCAAGCTTAAGGTCTGCGTGCTGCCGGGAGGCATAGCCGCTGTGCCTCCAGCCTCCGAATTGACAAACTGCTGTAGTTGGGTGACGAGCGATTGAGTATCAGTACTCAACGATTGGAACGCAGCCGAGGCTTGCGAGGAAGACGATACCGCAGATAGTTTTGCCTGCAACGTCGGGATCGAGTTCGTTAGCGACGAAAGAATCGCTGAAAAAACTGCGCCGCGAGGGTTCGGGTTCGACGGCAACGAATCGATGGTGAAGTCGAACCGACTTGACCGCCCGCTCGCATTGACTTCGAGTCGGGCTTTTCCGGTAAATACCGTGCCATCTGGATTTGGCCACAGCGGAACCATAGCCTCCAGGGTAGAGGTTGTCTCCGAGAGGGGCTGAATCAAAAAACTTTGACCTGCGATGGTCCACTGAACCGTATTGTGATGCGCGGAGTCCTCCGGATTGAATAGGCCATTAATTCGGACAATTGCGCCTGGAGCGCCGCTCGTGGTTGACAGTTGAGATGCACCGAAAACCGGAGAGGCGGTCGCAGCTATGGCAAGCCGGGCGCTGACTGCTTCGGTAGTCTTTGGATCATTGGCGCCGGACGTGACGGACAAAGTGGCGCTGGACGGACTCGATGACACCACACTAAGTGTGACGATCAGGTCGCTGCTGGAAAGAACAGTGATGCCTGTGATTTGAATGCCGCCGGAGCCCGTGGCGGTTGTTGATTGGTCAAAGTGGGTGTTGTTACCGTGAACATGGAGAGTATCCCCGGTATCGCCAACGTAGACTTCTTCAGGGAAGGACGAGACAGACGGAGGCGGAGCGATGGCGACGTTCTGCGGGGTACTCTTGAACTGAGAATTGGAAAGCGTAACTGTCGAAGGGATAGGAATCACGCCAGAGTCCGAGGCCAGTCCGTTTGGAACTTGAAAAGACACGCGAAAGCTGTTGTTGCCCAACGAGTCCGAGCCCAATAACTTGCCCTGCCGGGGTGGCAAAGTCCCTTGTTGGAAGGTGGCGACGGCAGGGTTTCCTTGCTGCGCCGGGTCTGATCCTGTGTAGGTGATACTGAGGGTTTCACCTTCGTCGACCGTGCTAGGACTGAGCGAAGTGATCGTGAAGCCGGTCACGACGGGGGGAGGAGGTGGAGGCGGCGTGGAACTTCCACCCCCGCAGCCAGAGACAAAACCAATAAGAACAATAAGAGAAATGAACCACGTCCGGGTGGGCTTCCGGACGACCCAGGAATACTTACGACGCTTGAATGGCGCGAAGCATCCCTTTGAGTCCAAGTGAACTAGACGATGGCGGGCCCCCAGGTTAAATGTCATCCCGGGCCTCACATTTCGTAAATTCTAGGGGGACAATTAGAAGCGGCCCAGAGCATAGTTTCAATTTTACTTACCTGTCAAGCAAATTATGGAACATCGCCCCAAATGCAAATTGTGCGCTTCGTTGCTGATAGACTCACACGACAGAAATGCCGAAGCCGACTCAATCGATTCAGGCCAAGCTTCACGGTGGAAGCAACTGAGCGGAATCCGGCCTGCGATTTCCTTCTTTCCACAAAGAATGAGGTCTTTATTCGTACCGTAGGCAGTCGATGGGGTCGAGGTTGGCTGCCAGATTTGCCGGATAGTAGCCGAAGAACAGACCCACGCCGACGGAGATCGCAAACCCGATGGACACCCACAGATAAGATAGCGTTGCAGGAATCGAAGGCGCGAGAATGCGCACCAAGGTGGATACGGCGGCGCCGATCAGAATGCCGATGGTGCCGCCGACCAGCGTAAGGACCACGGCTTCCAGCAAGAATTGCAGACGGATATCGGCGCGGCGGGCGCCGATAGCTTTGCGCACGCCAATTTCCTGGGTGCGCTCGGTCACGGAGATCAGCATGATGTTCATCACGCCGATGCCGCCCACCAAGAGTCCAATGGAGCTGATGACGGTGGTGAGAATGACCAG
>JBGOVX010000231.1:0-5108 GCA_041478355.1 Terriglobia bacterium
ACGTATTTGAACAGCCACTACTCCGCGCTGACTGAAGTGGAAACAATCCTGCTCGACGGCCATTTTGTGATGGAGCATGGCGCGCGCTCGCGCAGCGGCGCCTTCTTCAACTTCAACGGCACCGCAGGCGTGTGGCGGCGCTGCGCCATCGATGATGCCGGAGGCTGGCAGCACGATACGCTCACCGAAGATACCGATCTTTCCTACCGCGCGCAGCTTCGCGGCTGGCGGTTCCTCTATTTGCCCGACATCGAATGCGTTTCCGAGCTGCCCGTGGAGATGAACGCGTTCAAGGCGCAGCAGGCGCGCTGGGCCAAGGGCCTGATGCAGACGGCCAAGAAAATTTTGCCGCGCGTGCTGCGCTCGGACGAGCCCGCGCACGTCAAGGCCGAAGCCGTGTTCCACCTCACGGCCAACATCAGCTATCCCTTCATGGTGATTCTTTCGACGCTGCTGCTGCCCGCGATGGTCGTGCGCTTCTATCAGGGCTGGTTTCAGATGTTGGTGATCGACCTGCCGTTATTTATCGCCTCGAGCTGCTCGATCTCGGGTTTCTATCTGGCCTCGCAGCGCGCGCTCTATCCGAAGACATGGAAGCGCTCCATCGCCTATATGCCGTTTGTGATGGCCGTGGGCATCGGACTTTCCTTGCGTAATGCCAAGGCCGTGCTGGAAGCCCTGTTCGGAGTGGAATCTGAATTTGCGCGAACGCCGAAATTCAATATCGAAGGCCAGTCCGGGACATGGAAGAAAAAACTCTACCGCAACCGCGCCGGATGGATGCCCTATTTTGAAATCGTCCTGGGTCTTTATTTTGCGATGGCCATCGTGTACTCCATCCAGAATCAGAATTACGCCACTACGCCGTTCCTGTTCCTGTTTGTATGGGGTTTTCTGTACACCGGCGTGATGTCGATTGCGCAGGGCTGGATCGAGTGGCTGCGATCCGGCGTCCGCTCAACAGCTCCTTCAGAAGCGCGTCCCGCCGCTTCCGGCGCACCGGGGTTTTAGCCGGCTTGGTAAGGAGCCAAGGGGAGCGAACCAGATAATCGGCTGCCTTACCATTTCTGTCGATAATCCAACGAGAGCGAGACAGACGACCGAAAGGGTGCGAAACGGGTGCAGGCGATTCGCATACACAACTACGGTGGCCCGGAAGCCATGCGTCTCGAAGAGATGCCCACACCTGATCCGGGTCCTGGACAGGCCCTGATACGGGTTCACGCGGCCAGCGTCAATTTTATCGATATCCAGAAGCGGCGCGGCGACCTGGTTGGGCAAGCCTTTTATGAACGATGGGGCGGGGGCGAACTTCCGGCGTCGATGGGAAGTCAAGGTGTCGGAGTAGTGGAGGCCCTTGGGCCAGAAACAGACAAGTTCAAAGTGGGAGACCGCGTCAGCTTCTGGGGGGATTCCTACGCCACTCATGCGCTCATGCCCGCCGCGCGACTCATCCGCATCCCGAACGGTATCAGCTTCGAGCAAGCCGCCGCAGGGATGAATCAAGGATTCCTGGCGTACGCCTTTACGCACTTTGCCTACCCGGTCAAGCCGGGAGATTGGTGCCTGGTTCAGGCGGCAGCCGGAGGGATTGGACTCCTGCTTTGCCAGATGGCCAAGATTCGCCGGGGAAAGGTGATTGGGGTGACCTCGACCGAGGAGAAGGCAAAGGCCGTGAAAGAGGCCGGTGCAGACGAGGTCATTATTTCCACGCAGCGCGACATCGCCAAGGAATCGAGACGCATTACGGAAGGGCGCGGCGTGAACGTCGTCTATGACGGCGTCGGAAAGGATACCTTTGAGGCCAACCTCGATAGCTTGGCGCCCGCGGGCTACCTGGTGATCTTTGGACAATCAAGCGGATATGTGCCCCCGTTCGATTTGATGACCCTTCAAGATAAGGGGTCCCTGTTCATCACGCGAAGCAATGGCCTGCCGTACGCCAAAGAATATCCCGATTACGTGAAGAAGTTTGTCACTTGGATTCGGGAAGGCCGGCTCTCGATACGTATTGCCCGCACCTATCCGCTGGCGGATGCCGCTCAGGCGCATGCAGCGTTCGAGCAACGCCAGGTGAGCGGGAGATTGTTGCTGCTTCCCTGAGGAAACAATTTCCAAGCTCATACGTCGACATCCCTATATATTCCGCTTATAGAATCTCCCGTGCCATAATACGTTTTCATGAGCTTGCTTCAGCGAGGCGACCTAATGAACAGGCGAAGCCCGATCTTACGCGGCAGTCTGATCCTCTTCGTGCTGGTGTTTCTCGCGCCGCTGGTGCGGGCGTGGGAGCGCGAACCGAGCAGCGTTTTCGCCGAGCGCCGCGCCAAACTGATGGCCGCGATCAATGAGCCTGTGGTGCTGTTTGGTTATACGGGCCACGAAGAAGCGAATCCCTCCTACGTCTTCATGCAGGAAGAAAATTTTTATTATCTGACCGGCCACAACGAGGAAGGCGCGGCGCTGCTGCTGCTCCCGGAATCGGCGACGCAAAAGGGCTGGAGCGGGCCGCGCGAGATTTTGTATCTCCCGCCGCGCGACCTGCTGCAGGAACGCTGGGAAGGGCCGCGCATGGGTCCTGACGATCCCGGCATCAAGGAGAAAACCGGATTCGCGGCCGTCGAATCATTTACAAAATTGCATGAAACACTCGCCAACCTCGACAGGGAATTTGTGGAAATGTTTACCGAATTGCCCGGCGCGCACGACGAGGGTTACCCGCACGCCGTCAATTGGACAAATTGGATCAAGGGCGCCACAACTCACGTAACGCTCAAGGATGTGTCCCCGGCCGTGGCCACGCTGCGCGCCATTAAATCGCCCGGCGAGCTGGCGCTGATACAAAAGGCGGTGGATGCCTCCATCGACGCGCAGCTGGCGGCCATGAAAATGATGCATTCGGGGCTGTACGAATATCAGGTGGCGGCCAAGATGGTCGAGATTCACGCCGAGGCCGGCTGCGAGACCGAAGCGTATGCGCCGATCGTCGGTTCGGGCATCAACTCGACGGTGCTGCACTACAACAAGCTTGACCGCAAGATCGACGGAGGCGAGGTCGTATTGCTGGATGTCGCGGGACAGTACTCGGGCTACGCGGCGGACATCACGCGCACGCTCCCGGCGGATGGCCAGTTCACGCCGCGCCAGCGCGAGATTTATGAAATCGTCCTGGGCGCGCAGAATGCCGCGCTCGCCGCGCTCAAGCCCGGCATGACGCTGGGCGGCCCGGCGTCCACCAGCCTGCAAAAAATCGCCACCGATTACATCAATTCGCATGGGAAGGACAAGGAAGGCCGCTCGCTTGGCCGGTACTACATTCACGGGCTGAGCCATCACCTTGGCCTCGATGTACACGATTCCAGCGGCCTTCCGCGCCCGCTCGAACCGGGAATGGTCATCACGATCGAACCGGGAATTTATATTCCCGAGGAAAATATCGGCGTGCGCATTGAAGACGACGCGCTCATCACGCCCACCGGCTACAAACTGCTCACCGAACGCCTACCGCGCTCACCCGGCGAAATTGAAAAAATCATGGCCGAAGGCAAAGCGGAACGCGACAAGCCGCGCGCCGCGCGTTGACCGTTCTATGGCTGCACGTCTATAATCATATTTTCGCCTGCCGCGTGATCCCGTAGGCATCAGGAGCGAATTACATGAGGGCAACACAACTGCGTCCGGGAATGACCATTCGCCACGAAGGCGAATTGTATACCGTACATAGCGTCGAGCATCGCACGCCCGGCAACAAGCGCGCCGCCATGGCGACAAAAATGCGCAACCTGCGCACAGGCTCGATCATTGACTACAGATTCCGCGCTGAAGTGGACGTCGAGCGCGCCATCTTCGATGAGATCGAGCATGAATATCTATACTCGGATAACGAAGGCTATCACTTCATGAATTCCGAGTCCTACGAGCAATTTCACCTCAACGCCGACATCCTGGGCGAAGCGGTGTACTACCTGATCCCGAATACCACGGTGAAGCTGGAGTTTTACGAGGGCAAAGCAATCGGCGTGGTGCTGCCGGACACCATGGACCTCAAGGTTATCGACACCGAACCGACCGTGCAAAAAGCCACCGCCAGCGCGGTGATGAAGGCCGCAAAGCTCGAGACCGGCCTTACGATCCAGGTGCCGCCGTTCGTCAATACCGGCGACAAAGTGAAAGTGGATACCTCGGAAGCGCGCTACGTCCAGCGCGTATAGTCACATCTGCCTTTCTCACTCTTCCAGCAGTTTGCGAAAAAACTCAAGACACCGTCATTCCGAGGCACGCTGCGTGCCGAGGAATCTCTCTTTTCCTGAATTCCAACCAAAGAGAGATTCCTCGCGGAGTTTATCCCGGCTCCTGCCGGGACTCGGAATGACAACGTAAGGTATTTTCCCCGCACCCTTCTAGGCAAACACCCGCGCGAAGATGGCATCCACGTGGCGAAGCTGGCGGTTTAAATCAAATGTGCGTGCTAACGATGCGGCATTCAGGAACTTTGCGATATTTGGATCGGCGGTGACGCGCTGCTGAAAATTTGTTTCCGTTTCCCACGCCGTCATTGCGTGTCCCTGCACCCACTTGTAAGCATCCTCGCGCGCCGCCCCGGCTTCCACCAGATCCTGCAAAAGCTGTCCGGAGAATACCAGTCCGCCGGTGGCGTCCAGGTTGCGGCGCATGCGTTCCGGAAAGACGCGCATTCCGGCGACAATATCGGTCATGCGCGTGAGCAAGTAGTCGGCCAGGATGGTCGAATCGGGCAGGATGATGCGTTCGACCGAGCTGTGCGAAATGTCGCGCTCGTGCCACAGCGCGATGTTTTCAAACGCCGCGCCCGCGTTGGCCCGCACGATGCGCGCCAGGCCGCAGACTTGTTCGCTGGATACCGGATTGCGCTTGTGCGGCATCGCCGAACTGCCGCGCTGCTCGCCGCCAAAAGGTTCTTCCGCCTCGCGCACTTCGGTGCGCTGCAGGTGGCGGATTTCGAGCGCGACTTTTTCGAGAGTTGCCGTAAGGATCGCCAGCGTGGAAAGATACGCCGCGTGGCGGTCGCGTTGAATCACCTGCGACGCCACCGGAGCCACATCCAGACCAAGCCGTTTGCAGATCGCAGC
>JBGOVX010000133.1:0-10212 GCA_041478355.1 Terriglobia bacterium
ACCGTCCTGACCAATACGATTCCTCGCAGCGCGCAAAGCTCGCCGGGCGGAATGCAGGGGATCGCGATCATGGAACCGATCCTCGCAAAGGCCGCGCGCAAGCTCGGAGTGGATCAGGTAGCCCTCCGGCGCATCAACGCCCCAGAAGGTAAGGCCCCGTTCGGACCGCTAAGAGCGGGCAAACAGGAATATGCCACCAGCGCATTCGTCAAGGAAGCGCTGGACCGTGGCGCCGAACAGTTCAAGTGGAATGAAAGGAAATTGCTAACCGGCAAACGAATTGGTTCGAAGGTGCGGGGTGTCGGCGTATCGATGAGCAGCTACTCGGGCGGCACCACAGGCTTCGATGGATTATTTGTCATCAAACCCGACGGCAAGGTCTATATCCAGTCAGGAGTCGGCAATCTGGGGACCGAGTCGTGGACCGACGTGCATCGCGTGGTTGCCGAGCTGCTCGGCGTGCCGTGGGAGAAGTGCGAAATCACTTGGGGTCACACGGGGAAGAACCTGCCGTGGACTTGCCCTTCTGGTGGCAGTCAGACAACCCATGCCATGACCCGCGCAGCGCATGCGGTGGCCACCGACGGCATAAATAAACTGCAACAGATTGCGGCCAAAGATCTGGGCGGCAAGCCCGAAGATTACCAGGTCGCCGGCGGGCGCGTCTTCCACAAAGGCGGAGGCTCCGGTATGACCCTGGCGCGTGCCGCACAGCGCGCGATCCAGCTTGGGGGCATCTACGATGGCCACCAACTGCCCACGAATATAAACAAATTTACGGTGGGATCGGCCACAGCGCTTGCGGGCCAGGGCCTGCTCGCGGTTGCCCGTGATACCTACCCGCACGACGGCCAGACGTTTTCCTACGTCGCGACATTTGCCGAGGTTGAAGTGGATGTCGAAACAGGCCAGTATCGCATTTTGGATTTCCTCGCATATGCCGATGTCGGGACGGTGCTCCACCCAAAGGCTCTGGGCGGCCAGATTCTAGGACGCTCGATCCTGGGCATCGGTCATGCCACCGGCCAGAAGTGGGTCTACGACCAGCAGTATGGCCTGCCGGTGGCCAAGCGTTTCCACCACACCAAGCCGCCGACGATTTTGGACATACCGGACAAAATGCAATGGGCGGCAGTCGGAATTCCGGACCCGGAAACACCAATAGGCGCGCGCGGCATCGGCGAGCCGCCTGTGGGAGGCGGGTGCGCGGCCATCTTGAACGCGCTTTCGGATGCTCTGGGCGACGAGATCTTCCGGCGAGCGCCGGTAACCTCCGACGTTATCCTGGCTTCTCTGGAGGCTGGCAGACCAGCCCAGGACCCGCTGAGATCCAATATTTAATCCCTCGCGCGAGGGATGAGACCGGGACCTGAAATGCGCGACCGTAGCAGATGAGGAGAGCGAAAAATGGCTGTCATTCATGACGTAATACCAGCGTTCGAACTCTTTCAGCCAACGAGCGTTGACGACGCACTCGCTTTGCAGGCTCGGTACGGTACAAAAGCTTGGGTGCTGGCCGGAGGGCTCGACAGCTTCGACTGGTTCAAGGATCGCATCAAGCGACCCGAAGTGGTTATCGACCTGAGCCAAGTCAAAGAATTGCGCGGCATTGGCACGCCTGGCGATGTGCTGGAGATTGGCGCGATGGTCACGCTTAGTGAACTTGTGCGCCTTCCCATCGTGCGCGAAAAGTACGGAATCCTGGCGCGCGCTGCCGAGGCGGCCGCCTCCCCGCAAATTCGCAACCAGGGCACTCTGGGTGGCAACGTTTCCCAGGATGCGCGTTGCTGGTATTACCGAGGAGGCTGGCCCTGCTATCGCGCGGGGGGCAACATTTGCTATGCGGATACACCGACGGGCCTGAATCGTGAGCACGCCATCTTGGACGCCGATCGCTGTGTAGCCGTCAATCCCTCAGACACGGCCCCGGCTCTGATTGCTCTCAATGCGAAAATGGTCCTTCGAACGCCGAAGAGTGAGCGAGTGGTCGATGCCGAGGACTACTTCATTGGCCCTGCAATTGACATCACCCGGATGACCATTTTGCAACCCGGCGATCTGCTTACAGCGATTCGAATCCCATCCACTTGGGCTGGAGCGCAATTCTATTTCGAAAAGGCGCGAGATCGCAGCGTGTGGGATTTTGCCCTGGTCAACGTGGCGGCAGCCATAGTGACTTCGGGGAGCACCATCGAGCGAATCCGGCTGGCAGTAAACGGCGTGGCAGCTCATCCGGTCCGGTTGAAGGCGGTCGAGGCCGCTGTGACCGGAAAACCGCGGAACGAGGAAACGGCGGAACTCGCCGGGCAACTCGCTATCCGTGGCGCCGAACCTTTGCAATATAACGGCTACAAGGTGCCGTTGCTGAGAAATCTGGTGAAGCGCGCGATCCGCGGAGAGGTCGCGTAGGAGGCAACTTGGACTTTTTCATAGAGTGGGCGCAAAGTCCGTGGGGAAAGCAGATTCCGATCCACATTTCGTGGACCCTTTTGTGGGTCTCCGCGATCGGCGGGGTGCTGTTCCTGATCGCCCATGCCATTTATGTGCATTACTGGGCGAAACCTGTCACCGCGGGAGCGTCCTCGGGCGCTTCCACCGCGGGCGCTGCCCAAGTTCCTGAGCGTGTTGCCAGGCACTCATTTGGCGCGCGACTGTTTCACGCGATCATGGCGCTGGCGATGATTGCGCTGCTTGTGACCGCTTTCCTCCCCAGAGTGGGTGTCAAGTTTGCCTGGGTCACTTACCACTGGATCGCGGGGATCGTTCTGACCATCTCGGTCATCTATCACATCATCCACGCGTCCTTCTGGCTGGACTTCTGGTCCATCTGGCCTGACAGGCAGGACAAAGAGGATGCGGTGAGAAGGTTCAAGCGTGCTTTGGGACAATCCGCTCCCGCGCCGATGAAGTTCGCCAAGTACCCATTGGAGAACAAGATCTATCACTTAGTCGTCATGCTCGCGGGGCTGGCCGCCATCGTGACTGGCTTATTCATGATGAAGCGGATACGTACGCCGTTCTTTGTTCGTAATCCGTACCTGTTCGGCGACATGACTTGGGGCTGGATGTACGTGTTACATGGGCTGGCGGGGGTCGCTTTTGTCGCGCTAGTCACCGTTCACATCTACTTCGCGATCAGGCCCGAAAAGCTCTTCATCACCAAGTCCATGATCTTCGGTTGGATCAGCCGCGAACAGTACCTGGAACACCACGATCCCCGACGCTGGCCGGCTGCGGGGCAAGACCCTGCTCCAGGACAGCCGGCAAAGAAAGTCTCGGCCTAGATGGCGCTAGACGACATAAGTTCCCGTTGCAATGCCATTGAAGAGTGTTACGAGTTCATGCTGGCCTACGCTGGCCAGGGACTCTCTGGCAAGGAAAACAGCCAGTCAACCGGGCAGGTGTGCGAATATCTGAATCGCGCCGTCCACGCGCTGGCAGGTTTGGCGGAGGCTTATTCGGCGGCGGTGAAACAAGAAAACCTCCAGCCGGCCGAACGATACTTGGCTTTTCTCTCCGTGCTGGAGCGCGACGCTCGCGACTCGGTCGCCACCATTCAGTTGGTTCTCGCCCAGGTCACCATCAGCTCCCAGCTGATCGATAACCTGAATGCTTCGATCCATCTCCGCGCGCTGCTTACAGATCTTTTTCTCATCGACGAGATATTGAAGCCGCAACCACTGCTGGCTAAACCGGTGGTCATGGACTAGGTCGAACTAGAGCAGGATTTGCTTCTATCGCGGGAATATCCGCAGCTCACCTCGCTGTTATGCTTACGTCATACCTGTACCTCGCCGTTTAGCATTCCGCAACGGCACACACCTTAGAATAGATCAATGTCAGAGTTGTGATGCGCACCTTTCGGCTGAATTGGACTATTGCGACCGCCTGGCTACTTTTGCTGGGAGGCTATGCCGTGGTCTCGGTGTGGCTGCCCGCCGGGACGAACCGCACGGCCTTCGGCGATGTCTTCCTTTGCCTGCTACCGCTGATCGTCAATGGCGCTCTGCTCATTAATACGATCACTCCGAACTGGAAAAACAACGCTTTTTGGATGTTGCTGGCCCTGGGCTGTTCGCTTTGGCTGGCCGGACAGGCTATCTGCACCTACATAGAGGCCTACCAGCAGCAGAGTGTTCCCGATGCATTTATTGGGGATATTGTTATGTTCCTGCACACGATTCCCATGCTCGCTGCTCTCACCATGCAGCCGCACAAACGCACCGATGGTCGCAAGGCGCCGTACCGTTACGTGGATTTTGCGGTCATGCTGTCCTGGTGGGTTTATCTCTATCTGTTCGCAGTCATCCCCTGGCAATACCTGGTGGTGGACCCGGCGCGGTATCACCAGGCGTACAACATCATCTGCGCACTGGAAAACCTGGTATTCGTGGCCGGGGCCGGCATGCTTTCGGTAAAAGCCACAGGCCGCTGGCGCCGTATTTATGCGCATCTGGCGGGCGCCGGCGCGACCTACATATTTGGTTCGTTGCTCGTGGAGTATTCGTACGAACACGGCTCGTACTCGGCAGGCAGCCTATATCAGTTGCCTATCATCGCGTCGCTGCTCTGGCTGGGAACCGCTGGAGTGGTCGCCTATCGCGGCCGCGGCGAAGAAGAGAATAAGGAGATGAAGATAAAGGCCGGCGATTTGACCTCGAATGGTGCCGGCGTGGAATCGGTTTGGGCGTCGCGCATGGCAAGAGCCGCGTTGTTTTCTCTTCCGGTGATCGGACTGTGGTGTATGAAGTCAGGCCAAGAGCTACCGGCCGTGCACGAATTCCGCATCCTGGTCACGCTGGCAGCCATTCTGCCTTTGGCTTTCCTGGCCTTTTTGCGCCACGAACTGGTGAACGCGGACCGTCTCCGTTTGTTGCGCGCCTCTCAGGAATCGCTCGACAACCTCAAGCGAATGCAAATGCAATTCGTGCAATCGGAAAAATTAGCCTCGCTCGGCCAGCTGGTCGCCGGGGCCGCCCATGAAATTAACAATCCGCTCACAGCTATCCTGGGTTATTCCGAACTGCTCATCGAGGATGCTTCGAGCCACCAGAGGGCTCGCGACATCGCGGGAAAAATTCTCGGACAGGCGCGTAGGACCAATACGCTGGTAAATAACATGCTCAGTTTCGCCCGCCAGGCGCCGAGCGAGCAACATTCCCTGGTCGACGTCAATACCATTATCAGCAGCGCGGTACAGCTTCGCCGCCTTGATCATCGCGCCAAAAATCTGCGCATCGAAGTGCACACCGAGCCCGCCATCCCCCAGGTCCGTGGTGATTCGAATCAGTTGCTCCAGGTTTTTTTCAACGTCATCAGCAACGCCATGGACGCGATGGAGGAGGTGGGCGGCGGCACGCTCTCCGTGCGCACACTGCATGAAAATGGCAGCGTGATCATCCTTTTTTCCGATACCGGCGCTGGGATCAGCGAACCGAACCTGGTCTTCGACCCGTTTTACACCACCAAACCAGTTGGAAAAGGCACCGGACTCGGCTTGAGCATCTGTTATGGGATCGTAAACGATCTGGGCGGCCAGATCTCCTGCTACAACCGTCTCGAGGGCGGTGCCACATTCCGCATCGAGCTTCCCGCGGTTCCCTCGTTATTTCCTCTTCGAACCGCGGGCTCCATTCCGCGCAGCAACCCGCCAAAACTGGTCTGAGGATCGCATTTTCTCCCCTGCACGCAACCGGCGCGCTTTCGGCTATAATTTCCGGCCATGGCGCGAGCCCCTTCCACCAAACCGCATCCTGGCCCGGAATTCGAGCCGCCGCGAACCATCGCGGTTGAGGGACCGCTCCGCGTGGGCAAGTCCACCCTGGCTGGCATCCTGTCCGACCGCCTGCACGCACGGCGTATCTTTGATCCCGAGGACAATCCATTTCTTGCCGACTTCTATAAAGAAAAACCCGGGGCCGCCTTCCGCGCGCAAATGTATTTCCTGATCGAGCGGCACCGACGCCTCAGTGAAGTGCAGGAGGGAAGCGCGCCGCTGGTATCGGATTTTCTGTTCGAGAAAGACAAAATTTTCGCGTACATCAACCTGGACAACGAGGAATTGAAACTCTACGAGCGCTACTACGAGATGTTCGCGGCCGGCCTCAAACCGCCGGACCTGGTGATTTATCTCCAAGCCACCCCCGAAGTTCTGCGCGAACGCATCGCAAAAAAGAAATCTCCCGCGGAAAAACAAATCTCGCGCGCCTATCTGGAAGAAGTCGTCCGGGCCTACGAGCACTTCTTTTTCCGCTACTCCGCGTCGGACCTGCTCGTCATCAACACCTCGGAAATCGACTTCGTGGACCGCAGCGCCGACCTGCAGCAGCTCCTGCGCCGCCTCCAGGAGCCGGTCAAAGGCACGCAGTACTTTCTTCCGCTGGGCGCCAGCTAATCTGTCTTAACGAAGAGATTGTTTGAGTGAACCGGGCAGTGCGCCGGGAGGCGGCGAAAGTGTGCCCGGACCCGCCGCGGAAATGGTATCCTCGCGTCATCGCCTTTCATGAAAAAAAACGACTCGAATTCGCCTGTGTGCGCGACTCGCCCAAATACGGAGGAATCCATGATCAAACAGCCTAGCCGCCGAACCGTGCTCAAGTATGGAACAGCCGCTGCCGCGTCGGTGGCGCTGGGGAAATTGCCGCTGGGTCAAGTCAAGACGAGTTCCCATCAACGGACCGTCGTGATCATGTTTGACGGTTTCGGGATTGATTATCTCGAAGCAAGCAATATGCCTGTCCTGGGGCAATGGAAGCGCGACGGGCTTTACAAGCCAGTGTTGGGCGTGATGCCTTCGGTCACCAATATCAACAATGCTTCGATTTGCTGCGGGGCTTATCCTGAGGTACACGGCATTGTAGGAAACACCTATTTCGACGAAAAACGTGGCGTAGAAGATTATATGGAATCCGCCGACCTTCTACTCGCTCCCACGGTCATGGAGCGCGCCGCACGTCAAGGCGTGAAGTCGGCACTGCTTTCGAGCAAGGCGAAGACTGTCACATTCCTGTTGCGCAAGGCCGAAATCGTGCTTACGGCGGAAAATCCCACGCCGGAATGGGTTCAGAAACTCGGCACTGCGCCGCCGATTTACAGCGCGGAGATTAATTACTGGCTGATGCGTTCCGCCATCGACGTCTTGAAAAATCGTCCCGACATCGGCGTCCTTTACGTCCACACGACCGACTATCCGATGCACATGTGGGCTCCCGACTCGCCGGAATCGAAGGAGCACCTAGTGCGCATGGACGACTTGATCGGGCAAGCCATGAAAGCGGCTCCCGACGCCTCCTTCCTGCTCACCGCCGACCACGGCATGAACGCCAAAACCCTCTGCTGGGATCTCGAAAAAGTCTGCGCCCGTCAGGGAGTTCCGCTACGCAAGGCTTTTTCAGCGGGGCGCGACCGCTACGTGAAACACAATCGAGGCTGCTCGGGAGCGGCTTACGTGTATGTCAAGACTCCCCAGGATATCGCCCGGGTTCGCGAAATTCTTTCCCAGACCAAGGGATGCGAGCACGTTATTACGCGCGAGGAGGCGGCGCGAGAATACAAGTTGATGGCATCCCGCATCGGCGACCTGGTCGTGTGGGGAGACCAGGACACAGTGTTCGGAGAAATGGATATGGAACAAGGAAACTTCTCAGTCCGCTCGCACGGGTCCTTGCACGAATTAAGTATCCCCTTGTTCGTCTACAACGCGAAAAACGCGCCGCCCAGCGATTATTTCCAACACAATCTAGACCTGGCGCGATGGCTATACCCAAGCTGAAGTGATTAGAGATGAAGTTCTGGTGCCCCGTCCTTCGCATTTTGAAGGGCGGAGTTTTTTTCCTACTTCAGATCGTTCCGAAAAACCGCGCCGCCTTTCATCACAAATTTGACGCGTTCCATCTCGGTGATGTCCGCGAGCGGGTCTCCGGAAACCGCGACGATGTCGGCAAACCTTCCTTTTTCCACAAATCCAATCTGGTTTCCTAGATCGTAGTTGAGACTCTCCGCTGCGTTGCTGGTTGCCATCTGCAGGGCTTGCGCAGGGGACATTCCCCACTTCACATAGATGCCGAATTGGTAGGCTTGCACGCCGTGTCCCACGGTGTAGGCGCCGCTGCCGAAGATTTGCTTCACGCCTGCGGCCACCAGCCTTTTGAAACTCGGCTCGGTCAGGCGGAGTCGCGTGTTCTTTCCCCCGCTGACTTTCAGATCCAACTTCTCGAGAGGACCGGCCAAGTCCCAAAGAGTTTGATTTACCGGGCGCATCGTGCCATCGGGTAGCGGCTGTTTGAAGAGCCGAATCGTCTCATCATCTAGACCCTCCGCGCCGGTGACTCCGACGATCACATGAATCGGCAGGTCCACGCCTGCCAGCAGGCAGTTGCGCAAACCTTCGCCGCCATACGCATGGCAGGCAACTTTCAAACCTCTGCGGTGCGCCTCGTCCACGATGGCCTGGTTCTCTTCCAGGGTCAGCGACGGAACGTTAATCATCTTGCCGTCCGGGCGGAAGGCTCCCGCACCCGCGGGCTGCGGGTATCCGCTGCCTTCATAATCCTCGGTCTCGTAAATCTTGATCCAGTCGGTGCCGTAATGGGAGTGTTCCCGCACGGCGGCACGAGCGAGCCAGGGCGAATTAACATTTTGACTGAGCTGCCAGACCGGGGCTGCCGGTCCCATGCCGAATGCAGTGACCTCCGAGGACGCGGGATAATACGTAGCGCCACGGGGATTAATCTGCACGCCCGCGACCTGCAATCGCGGCCCCACGATCATCCCCTTGTTAATCGCGTCGCGCAGTTCGACCGTCGCATACGTGTAAGTCGAACCCAAATCCTGGAGCGTCGTAAAACCAGCATACATATCCGCCAACGCGTAATGCTGCCCGATCATAAACGCGCGCGCTTCGTTAGGTTCCGGGTCCTGCATCAGGTGCACGTGGCGGTCGATCAACCCTGGGAGTACGGTCGCCCCGCTGAGGTCGATCACTCTTGCGCCTTGGGGTATTCGCATACGGTCCGCCGGGCCAACATCTGTAATGCGGTCGCCCTGAATCAGAATCACCTGGTTGACCAGGTTCTTACCCGACCTGGGATCAAACAATCGCCCGGCGCGAATCGCGACGCCCTCGGGGGGAGCAGGTTGCATGCTCATGCGTGCAGGGTCGAATGGACCCGCCTCGGGGCGATCCTGGGCCAAAAACAATGCCGGGTTCATGCACAACACAGTCATCACCAGAAAACTGAGGGCAGTTAATTTCCAGGGCAATCTGCAAGGCATCGCGGAATCCTCCATTGAACTATCGTTTTGCGCGAATTCGCCGGAACACAGGCAGCGCATACCTTCTACACCGGAACGCCTGAGTTTCAAATCGAAAATTCAAGCGAGACATTTTTGTCCGTTTGTCTGCGTCCTGAAATCCACTATGCTGTCATTCATGGACCGCGCAAACATCGTAATTATTGGCGGCGGCGTGGTGGGCTGCGCGGTGGCACGCGCAGTCTCGCAACGCTGGACCGATGTCTTCCTGGTCGAGCAGATGCCCAAGCTCGGCATGGGAGCGAGCACGCGAAACAGCGGAGTAATTCATTCGGGCATCTATTATCCGCCCGGGTCGCTCAAGGCGCAGTTGTGCGTTGCGGGCAACCGGATGCTGCATGAATTCTGCGCCGCGCACAATGTGCCGCACAGGAATTGCGGAAAACTCGTGGTGGCGCACGGGGCCCGGCAGGAAGCCGACCTCGAGCATTTGGCCGAGAACGGCCGCGCCAACGGCGTTACCGGCCTGCGCCTGGTGGACCGCGCCGCGGTGCGCGAACGCGAGCCGCATATCGAAGCAACCGCCGCGCTGGAAGTGCCGTCGACCGGCATTGTTTCGGCGGAAGACCTGGTGAAGACGCTTGCGCGCATCGCCGCGGAGCAGGGTGCTAGCCTGCTGCCGTGCGCCAGGGTCACGCAGCTCGATCCGCGCGCCGATTCCATTGCGGTAACACTTGCCGAAGGCGACGCAGGCGACGCGGCGCAGTCAGCCAAGCAAGCCCTGACCGAAGAAACGATTGAAGCGCGCTGCGTGATCAATTGCGCGGGACTTTATGCCGATGAAGTCGCGGCCATGCTCGGCAACCGCGGCTTCCGCATCTATCCGGTGCGCGGAGAATACTGCGAACTGGTGCGCGAAAAATCCTACCTGGTAAATAACCTGGTCTATCCGTTGCCTCA
>JBGOVX010000168.1:0-7858 GCA_041478355.1 Terriglobia bacterium
CCTTGTTGGTGGCCGCCAGGATGCGCACGTCAATCTCGATCAGTTGTGTTCCGCCGACCCGTTCGAAGCTGCGCTCTTCGAGCACGCGCAGCAATTTTCCCTGCGTGGCCAGCGGCAGCTCGGCGATTTCGTCGAGAAAAATCGTTCCGCGATTGGCGAGTTCCATTTTCCCAACCTTGCGGGAACCCGCGCCGGTAAAGGCGCCGCGTTCATGTCCGAACAGCTCATTCTCGACCAGGCCCTCCGGAATCGCGGCGCAATTGAGCGCCACGAAAGGATGCTGCCGCCGGGGAGAGAGATGGTGGATGGCGCGGGCAAACAGTTCCTTGCCCGTTCCGCTTTGCCCCAGCAGCAGCACGGTCGAATCGGTGGCCGCCACGCGTTGCACTTGATGAGTGGCATCCTGCATGGACTTGTGTTCGCCGACAATTCTCGGGAAACCATATCTCTGCGTGTATTCCTCGCGAAGCAGAAGATTCTCCCGCTGGAGTTCTTGCTGCTGGGCCGCGCGCTCCACCAAAAGATTGAGATGTTCCAGGTCCACCGGCTTCTGAATAAAGTCGTAGGCGCCCTCCTTCATGGCGGTGACGGCTTCTTCAACCGACCCGTAGGCCGTGATGAGGATGACTGGAATGGTGGGATCGGCCTGCTTGGTTTCGCGTAACACGTCCAGACCGGAGCAGCCGGGCAGCTTGAGGTCGGTTAATACGAGCATGTAACGCCGGGCGCGTACCTTTGCAACTGCCGCCAACCCGTCCGGCGCCTCGTCCACCGTGTGCCCGGCGCGTTCCAGGGCTTTTTTGAGCATGGCCCGCAGTTCGTGTTTATCTTCGACTAGAAGAAGGGGTTCCATCAGATGAGTTGTACCATGAATTGCCGGCGCATTCCGCAGTGGCTGCTCGACTCTGTGTGGTGTCCGCTATCTGCACTGCGGTGAGGAAGAGGTCGGGTTGCGGAAGCGACGTCCTGGGTCGCGGCAATCAACAAGCCTGAAAGGCATCGGGAAAACCGCCCTGATCTACTGCTCGCGGGACCATCCGGTATCGCCGCCCTCTGCGCGGAGAGCGTCATCCAGGTCGAGCAACGCTTGTTTATCCTGGCCGACTGCGGTGACCTTGTCATCAATTTTCCTCTTCGTGTCGGTAAGGTCGTCGCGCGTGTATTGCTCCTTCATCGCCGTATTAGGATCGCTGTAGTACTGCTGCTGTTTCAGATTGTATTCGCGTTGCAAGATGTCGAGTTCATGCGCGTCGTCCGCGAGCTTTTTGCGCGCGTCGGCGAATTTCTGACGCCAATACGCTTCGTCTTTAACCGGAGCAGGCTTTTTGTCCGCAGGCGCTGCCTTTTCCTTGTCCTCA
This sequence comes from Terriglobia bacterium, assembly GCA_041478355.1. Lineage (GTDB taxonomy): Bacteria > Acidobacteriota > Terriglobia > Acidiferrales > UBA7541 > Palsa-360. The sequence continues at coordinate 1,359 of JBGOVX010000168.1, forward strand.
GGAGTTTTAGTTTCGTCCACAGGAGGGGCAGGTTGCTCTCCAACGACGGAAACGGTGCCTTTGAGGGTGTCGATATTGTCGTTGGTCAGAACCGCCGCCGGTTTGGCAGTCTGTTTCTTCTGAGCCTGCGCTTTTCGCGCGGCGTCGGCCACGCTTTCTCCGTCCTGCTGAGGCATGGGTGAGCGTGCTTGCAGCAAGGATGGAGAAAGAAGCAGCGTGCTTGTCAGGGTTGCCAATAGAACTGGTCTAAGATTCATGGTGGTAGACCGCCTTTCTAAGCGCAATAGGCAAATTAGACCTGTCTTAAGTTTAGACGCGCGTGGCAGCCGAATCAATCGCCCTTATGGCTTCGCGTTCAAACGGTAACCATACGATGAATTCAGCGCCTCCTTGAAGCTGGTTGCGTACTTCAATGGTGCCGCCATGCTGGACCACGATCTTCTGGACGACGGCCAGGCCCAGTCCCGTGCCATTCGACTTGGTGGTGTAGAACGGCATGAAGATCTTCGTTAAGGCCTCGGGAGGAATCCCCGGCCCGTTATCGGCGATGGAAATTCGTTGGCCCTGCTGAGGGCCAGAGCGTTCGATCTCGCCCCGAATAATCACGCGGCCGCCTCCGGCGTTATCGGCCACGGCTTCGGCGGCATTCCTGGCCAGGTTCAGGATAGCCTGGCGGAGCAGCGCATCGTCGCCGGACACATTGCCAAAGTTTCCTTCCCATGCAATGGGGACTCCGGGCACTGTTTCGGAGACTTCGGCCACCACTTGTTCGATGATGGGCAGGAGAACAACCTGTTCGTCGGCAAGCTCCAGCGGCCGGGCAAACTTCAAAAACTCGGTCACCACATGAGTCAGCGCCCGCGTCTGGTCCAGGATTTTTTCACCGTGCTCGCGCAACTCGGTTCCGGGCTTTGCTTCGCTCCGGATCATCTGGGCGTAACCGGAAATCGTGGCCAGCGCGTTTTTGAATTCATGCGCGATGCCCGCGGAAAGTTCACCCAGCGCGGCAAGGTTTTCCTTTACATGAATTTGTTTTTGCAGGGCGGCGAGTTCGGTCAGGTCGCTCAGCAGGCATATGGCTCCGGTCACTTCGTTCTGGGCTCCCAGAATAGGAGAAATTGTCACACCCAGTTGCCGCAGTTCGCTCGAAGAGGTCAAATATTCCACCTCTTCACGGCGAAATGTGCGTCCCTGTTCGAGGCATCCGGCGATGAGCTGCGAAACTTTGGTATCCGCGCCCAACACTTCGCTATAGCGCCGGTAGACCAGAGCTTTCACCCCAAGCGCAAGCTCCGCGGCCGGATTCGCACTGGTAATCAGCCCGGCGGAATTGAGCAGCAGCAGGCCGGCGGGCATGTGTCGAGTCACGGTTTCGCTGAGGCGTTCGGTTTGCTGGGCGCGCTCGCGCTCCCCGCGATGCAGGGCTTCGAGTTCTTTTTCCTGTTCACGAAGTTTTTGAATCACCGCCTGCATGGAAGCGGTCATGAATGCCGCGGGATTGTCGCTGCGAGATTTCAGATCATTCACATTGTCCGAGGGCCTTGAACCGCCGCGCAGATAGCGCCGCGCCGCAGCGATCACCACGCCCGCACCCACCAGCACCGTGACGAACAATATGCCCGTCAGCAGCCAGAGCGATCCCATGCTCGGTGCAGCAAGCATCGATAGCGTTGCGGTTTCCACCGCTACTTCACCACCAATAGAGTTACCGCCAAAAGAGATTGATACCACCTGAGCGCGGGCGTGCCAAAAAACAGCACCAGCAGGGCCCCCGCCCCTAAAAATGTACCAAATGGCAACTCGTAATCGCGGCCCTTCTTCGAAATTGCAATCAAAAGGATACCAATCACGCTTCCGAGCAGCGAACCCATCAGAATGGTCATGAGCGTCCGCTTAATTCCAATAAACGCGCCGATCGCGGCCATCATCTTCACGTCGCCCAGGCCCATCCCTTCTCGCCCACGCAGCCGGAAATATCCTTCGGCGACCACCCAGAGCAATCCGCTGCCGGCCACAGTCCCCAAAATCGCATCCGCGAACGAAAGCACTGGCATTGGGGGAGGGAACTCGAACCACCTGTTCGCCAGCCACAGCGCCGTTCCGTCCGTGGACTTGGTGAAAAAACTGAATAGCAGGCCGATGCCCAGGCCAAAAAAGTTTACTGCGTTTGGCAAAATGCGCTCCCGAAGGTCTGTGATGGTCAGCACGACAAGCAGCGCCGCGAATGCGGCCCACTTGAGTGTGTCCACGGTCAGCCCGAAAGCGAGATAGCACGCCACAAATAGCAGTCCGGTGAGCAATTCGACCGCCGGGTACATCGCCGAAATCTTCACCTTACAGTGACGGCATTTCCCTCCCAGGATGAGCCAGCTCAAGACGGGAATATTGTCGTACGCCGCAATCGCTTTCCCGCACTTCGGGCAACTCGACGCTGGCAGCACAATCGACTTGCCCGCGGGAATGCGTAGAATGCAGACATTGAGAAAGCTGCCGATTACTAGACCCAGTAAAAATATGCCAAAGAGGATCACGCTCTGACTCTGCCACATCCGCCGCGCCGCGACAACGCCCGCGCTGTCCGGTATCAATCAATCAGGCAACAGGAGAGGCGCTGGTTGTGGGACAGTTTCCGATACGCGTGTTTATGGGGAACGATCCGGCCTAAGTGGGCGATACGTGCTTGCGACAATTATGCATGCACTTTCGACAAGACGCTCTTTGTATCGTTGACTCTGCGCTTCGTTAGATGTACTTTCAGACTGAAATTTCTTCACCGGCGGCCCAAATCAGACAACACTGTCAGGAGGACACAATGGGAAAGCACATCATCACGTGGAGCTACTGGCTCGGTGCCTTGTGTGCGGTACTGGCTTTGCTCACACGAACCTTCGATGTTCTGGGCGTGAAGTATCTTGGATTCGCAACAAGGGGTAACTCGGTTGGATACCATAGCTTTATGGACGGAGCGCTCTTCTTTCTTGTCATTTCCATTGCCACGATGAACTATTCCAAGTTCCATTCACAAAAACCTTAGCCATAGCTGGGCGAAAAGCTTGGTAGGGGTTGATGATAGGCTTTGTCACCGGCGGTTTCCCGCACATCCTTCGATCTTGCATGATATGTCGGATTTTCGGTAACTGACCTACCACCGGCGCGTTTGACACGTTCCACGCGCGCCCCTATATTCGATAGTTCACAGATTATGTCCTGGCTGGAACAGAAAATACGCCGCTACCAGCATGCCCGGTGGACCACCGACGACAATCGAAATGTTCTGTGACCACTCACAATCGCGTATGCAGTGCGATCCAATCTAGGATCTTGATTCGACAATGAGTGTCGTGTTTGAATCAGATATATTCAAATAGAGAACCAAGTTTGTAAACCGGTAGGCTCTGGGAGGTTTGTGTGAAGAATTGCATTTGGGCTCTGATGCTGATGCTTGCTTTGTTTGTCATACCTGAGATTGCAGCCAAGCCTCCACAGCAGGAAAAGGTCACCGCCCCTCCGCCTCCATGGGCGTACGGCTTCAAATCAGCCGCGGACCCGTCAGCGGGTACGCCACCGGTCGTTCCGTTTCCCGCTCCGCCTGCAGATAACGGTTCCCTGAAACATCTTCCTGGTAGCACGCTGTCTTTCACAGTGACGCAGATCCGTGATTCCTATGGCCCGGCCGATTGGTATCCTGGCGACCACCCCCAGATGCCGGAAATCGTGGCACACGGCCACAAACCGGACGTGCGCGCCTGCGCTCTGTGTCACTACCCAAATGGAAAAGGTCGTCCTGAAAACGCAGGCATCGCAGGTCTGCCCTATGAATATTTCCTGCAAACGATGATGGATTTTAAGAACGGCGCGAGAATCAGCGCCGACCCCAGAAAGCCGAACACATATTTCATGATAGGGTTCGCGCACGCAATGACGGTGGACGAGATTAAGACTGCCGCTCAATACTTTTGCTCGATGAAATGGACGCCGTGGATCAAGGTCGTGGAAACCAATACGGTGCCGAAAACACATATCGCAGGCGGCATGTTCCTTAGGATGGAAGGAGGCGCAACAGAGCCGATCGGCCAGCGCATTATAGAAACCCCTGTAAACACGGAAGCGACCGAGCAGCTTCGTGACTCGCGATCCGGGTTCATCGCCTACGTGCCAACGGGCAGCATTAAGAAAGGTGAGGCGTTGGTCTTGAACGGCGGCGGTGGCAAGACAATTGAGTGCATGATCTGCCATGGTTTGGATCTACTGGGTCTCGGTCCCGTTCCAGGAATTGCGGGCCGGTCCCCCAGCTATTTGATGCGCCAGTTATATGACATGCAGAGCGATTCCCGTAGCGGTGAATGGACTAAATTGATGAAACCGGTCATCGCAAGGTTGACCATGGACGACATGTTGGCGATAGCTGCGTACCTTGCTTCGAGGAGCGCCGCTCCTGCTTCTACATCCACGACGGCAAATTCGTCGGCCGCGGGTGGCAGGTAGATGTCCAATCCCCACAGATAAGCTGGATTTTCGATAACTGACCCACGACCGAGGCGTTTGACACGTTCCACGCGCGCCCCTATATTCGATAGTTCACAGATTATGTCCTGGCTGGAACAAAAAATACGGCGCTACGAGCATGCCCGGTGGACCACCGACGACAATCGACGTGTATTTCCGTTCGAATGGGGCCTGGAACACATCGGAGGTCGCAAGTATGAACCAGACCCGCGAGGCTTTCTGAACGCCTGGGTGGACCAGACGCTGGCCCATAGCGACGCTTGGTTTGCCGCCGCGCCTGCGAGCGATTACGTCCTGCATCCTCCCGAAAATGGCGGATCAGGCGGCCGCGTCCTCACGTTCACCAGCCAGATCGAATCGCCGTGGACGGAAAACAATCTTGTGCATGCCCGATTTTTTCGCGCACGCTCCTCAGGTCCCGCCGTGGTGGTTCTTCCCAATTGGAACGCCAAGTGGTACGGTCAGATTAATCTTTGTCGCTGGCTGAATACGCTCGGCATCACCGTGCTGCGGCTGTCTCTTCCATATCACGACCGGCGGGTCGCGCCCGGCCACCAGCGTGCCGATCAACTGGTTGGTTCGAATATCGGGCTTACGCTGCAGGCTACGCGCCAAGCTGTGACCGACACGCGGCGCTGCCTGCGGTGGCTCGAGCAGCAGGGATACACCCATCTGGGCCTGCTGGGGACCAGCATCGGCTCCGCGGTTGGTTCCATCACGGTGGCGCACGATCCCGCAGTGCGGGCCGGCGCGTTTCTCCATGTCTCCACGTATTTTGCCGATGCGGTCCGCACCGGCATGACCACCATGCACGTTTGGGAAGGCTTGCGAAGCAAAGTAACCGAGGATGAGCTTCGCCGCTACTGGGCGCCCATCAGTCCCGTGCCTTACATGGACCGGCTCCGGGACACCGGGCAGCGCATGCTAATGATCAGCGGCCGCTACGATCCAACCTTCTGGTACGAATTTACCGAGGATATGTTCCGGTCGGTAAAGGAAAAGGGAGTGCGTCTGGAAACCCTGACCCTGCCGTGCGGACACTATTCGCTTGAGCTGGCGCCCTTCGCATTCCCGGCGGGACTTCGCCTAGGTCTATTCTTGTTCGAAGCATTGGCGTAGGCGGTGGCGATAGAATTTGTAGCGCTGGCCGGAATTTGTTCCGCCTTGGTCGGGAGGCCGGCACTTTAGTATCAAGCACATGCCCGCCTGAACAGTTTGCCGAAAAGTCAAAATGCTGTCAATCCGAGGCACACTGCGTGCCGAGGAATCCCTCTTTTCTTAGGCATTAAACAAAGAGGGATTCCTCGCTTCGCTCGGAATGACAATGTGAGACATTTTTTCCGTAGTCTGTTTGAAGGTGGGCGCTCCAACTAATCGGACTGTGCGCGTTATCCTGATCACTTCAGGGGAGAAGATTCCTCGGTCTGGGGAAGATTGAAGAATTGACGGTATTTTTCGGGCAGGGATTTGGGTCGGCCATTACTGTCGCAGACCACGTGGACTGTTTCGCCGGTGGCCAGCAATTCGCCGGTCTTATCGTGAAGGATTTCGTAGCCAAAATGGATGGTGCGCCGCTTTACGGCAATGACTCGTGTGCGGATGCGCAGAAGATCGTCGAAGCGCGCCGGGCGTCGATAGCGGCATTTGGACTCGGCGACGACGATGAAACTGTCATCCTGCAACTCCATCTGCCGGTAGTCCACACCGAGATGCCGCATATACTCGACCCGTCCCACCTCGAAATAAATGTAATAGTTGCCGTAGTAGACCACACCCATCTTGTCGGTCTCGACGTACCGCACACGCACCACAGTGTCAAAGTATTCGCTCATCGGAACCAGAAGTGTAGCAGAACGATTGTGCTAACAGAACGGGGATGCTGCCGGGACTGGCGCGCAATGCGTTTATCTTCCGGACCATCGCGGAGCACGCTTCCCCAGGAATGACGCGAGTCCCTCCAGGAAGTCCGCGGTGGTGCGAATTTGCGCGCTTTC
>JBGOVX010000007.1:0-49649 GCA_041478355.1 Terriglobia bacterium
ACGGTGAGTTCGGCGCCGAAGCCGCGGTTCCCGCGTGCTGAGGTCGCATAGTCCATCTGGGTTTCAATCAGGTTGACGCCAGGGTGCAGAGTGGCGAGCGAAGTCCAGTCGCGCCCGTTCAGGGGCAGCTCAAGCACCGTCTGCGATTCGACCTGTCCGCTAAGCGTTGACGAGGTCAGATCAATTTGCGGCGCAGCCTCGGTCACTTCGACGGTCTGAGATGTTTCTCCCACCTTCATGGGGACGTTGAGGGTTTGTTGCGCGCCGACCGCCAGGGTGACGTTCGAAACCGCGGTGCTGAAACCCTTCGCGGTAACCCTGACCTCATAAGGCGCGGGAGCTAAGTTGGGAACCGTATAGAAACCGTTGGAGTCTGTCGTAGCGTTCGTTGTAACGCCGTTGGCGGTATTCTTGATGGCGACCTGCGCCCCGGGGATTGCGCCTCCGGAAGCGTCAGTCACGGTGCCCGAGAGCGTCGCCCCGGTCACCTGCGCATGAAGCGCAACATTAATGGATAGGCCGAATATCAGTGTGAGTACCATGGCCAAACCGGTAATAATCTTTCTGGAACTGTATCCAACCATTTATCACCCCTCTTGATGATCCTTTATTGATCATCATCTAATTTGTTATCAAAATGTGTCTGATTTGCTTCTAAATTACACTTTCGCTTTAAATTGACTACACCCCAAAGCTCGATGCAAAAATCCTGACTTGGAGACATTACATTATTTGTTCAAGCCAAAGTCAAGCAGTTTTTCTGAATTTTGGTTTGCGGTAGCTGCGTAAGCGGTGAACATATGCCAGGCGCCAGTGAGAAGCTCCCAGTAGCAGCCTCTTGAAGCACAGGCTTCGGCCTCTTGAGGTTTTGATTTTCAGCTTTGCGGGACGAACATAGGCTGCCCTTCATGGCCTTCAGGGTGAAAAGCCTGGGCCACAAAAGTGGCTTCGCTGACCCTGTGGAATCAAACCACGATTTCGCTGTATGCTTCGAACAGGGGATGCACAAGGACTCCAATTTAGATTTGGAAGGAACACCATGATGCGACGACGAATACTGTTATTTACCCTATCGGCTGTGGCTTTGCTTGACCTCGCCCTATGGACCACTATGAACGCAGCCGCTGCGGGGAATGCCAAGGAGGAGGTGCTGAAAGCCGAAGAAGCCAGGAATGTAGCCCTGCCGAAAGGCGACGTGGCGGCGCTGGAAAAGATTTATGCGGACGATTTGGTGTACACCAATGCGCGCGGGGAGCTTCTGACCAAGGCGCAGCATCTGGCGGAAATGAAGGCCAGAACCCTGGGTTTCCGGTCCTTTGCGCACAGCAATGTTCAAGTCAGCGTGCATGGAAACACGGGCATCGTGACCGGGATCAGTACCTCGGAAGTGGAATACCAGGGAAAAGTATCCAGCAGCCCGCGAAGGTTTGTGAACGTTTTCGCCAAAGAGGGCGGGCAGTGGCTGTGCGTCGCGCACGTTGAAATCCGCGTCGAACAGCAATAATGAGAAGCAATAACGAGAAGCGAGACTCAGGCCGCTTCGGCTTTCGCGCTATTCGTTGTATTTGTATCAATCGTTGTGTTGTATCATCCGGATTTGAAATAAATGCAGGCGGATTTGAAATAAATGCAGGCGGATTTGAAATAAATGCAGGCCCAATTGAATTACATGCTGGTTAACAGGAGGACATGATGAAACGGACCAGGGTTGGATTGGCTTTAACTGCTTTTCTGTTGGCCTCATTCTCATTTCCCGTTTTAAGCGCGCATGCACAATCAACATCTTCAGATGCTGAATCAGCGGCGATCAGGCAGGTCATTGCGGGCTTCCTCGATGGCTTTAACCACCACGACGCACACGCCTGGGCAATGCCATTTGCCGAGGACGGCGATTTCACGAACGTCAGCGGGCTCACCCGCCACGGCCGAAAGGAAATTGAAGACCGTTTTACCATGCTGTTCAACAGCACCCTGAAAACCGCCCACCGGACCGCTATAGTGAGGCACATACGCTTTGTTAAGCCCGATGTTGCCGCCGTGGATGCTGAATGGGAATTAGTTGGATCAAGAGCTGCTGATGGTTCCGAGAATCCCGTCCGCAAGGGAATCTTTACCTGGGTGATGACCAAGCAGGACGGCCACTGGGTGTTTGCCGATTTTCACGAGTCTGAATTTGTCATCATGAAGTAATAGAACCGGGATTAAGGGAAAATGCATGCGTTTTTTCCGCTTACGCCCGAGCGGGTCCTGAGCGCTCTTCGGGACCGAGCGCCCGTGAACCAAGGGGTCTGATCCTGCACACCGGTAATCGATTACCTGGAAACTCGGCCGGAGCTTGACGTAAATCGCGTGGAATTCATTGGTCGCAGCGCCGGAAGAATGTGGGGCTCAATAATGGAATACTTCGAGAGGAAGCGCTGAGAGCTGCGGGGAAATTCGTGTCTATCAAAATCGCCGCCACAAGGCGCTGGAAGATCCGGGGTTGAGCCCGTTCATTGCCGGCGAGCTAAAATCGCTGCTCAACGAACGGGCCAATCAGCTGGCGTCCCGGATCCGCCCAAGCACTGTTGCTATTGGTTCGAAGCCTTTTCTGATTCATTGTGCGGCGCGTTCTTCTGTAACACGCGGACCAGATGCTGTCCGGATGAGGGAACCGAGACTTTGTTTCCCAGCACGATTTCCTTGGCTGTGATCTTACGGCCATAGACATCGGCGCTGGCGTCATCGTCAGGCCGAAGAGTAGAACCTTCCAGGGAAATGCCGGCAAACAGGCCTCGGGAACGAGAGTAACTCAGAATTTCCGCGCGCATGTAGAGATCAGTATTCGCGGAAGCATCGCGGCCCTTGGGGCCGGCAGCAGCGGAAGCATCGGCGCCGATCTTAACTTTGCTGTTTAGAATGGAAGACGCGCCTCTCTCATTCATGACCAATAGGACGAGGTCTGTCGCTTGTCCGCCGAGCTGAAATCCAACACTGGCGCCCTCGAGCGCATACATGGCCGGAGAACCCCAGGCGCCGTTGAAGTGTTCCCCGGTCCGGCAAACCATCGCCCCCCGGCCGTAGCTTCCGCCGAGGACGAATGCAGCCTTCAGAACGGATGGAAAAATAATAATGCACTCTGCTTTTTCCAAGAGTTCTTGCGGGATGTTGTCGGGAATGCCCATCACTTCCTGCATGACGGCCCCGGAATTTTCCAAACGTTTTTGTTCCTTGTTCGCAGCATAGAGCGAACTGGCGGCAAACATAATGCAGACACCAAGAGTCAATTTACGAAACATCGCTATCCTCCACAATCAGCTTGCTAGTTGATCAACTTCGATTTGTACTAAACTCTAAAAACTTTTTCTCACACGTCCTTGACTGGCGACCCTGATATTCTGGCGGGCTCCGAGCAGATCCCGTACACGTCTAGGTCTTTTGTTTCGCACCGATGATAAGCAAAGCGATCCCTCCCGCTAAAGCCAGTCCCCCGACGATCGGAGGGATGGGGATGCGCTCGGTATCGTCTCTTGTGGCGTGAATCGGACCCACGTCGAGAACTTTTTCTTCGCGTGTGTAACTGAATCCTTGGTAGACCAGGGCCAAGCCGCCTAGAACGGCCAACAGGATTCCCAGTATGGTGGTTGATTTCATTTGTTTTTCTCCGCAATCAAGCAATCGGCCTTCGGCCCTGGATGACACGGATCAGGACCACCACAATCGCCAAGACCAACAAGATGTGGATGAACCCGCCCATCGTGTAGGAAGTGACCAGCCCGAGAAGCCACAAAATGAGCAAGATCACGAAAATTGTCCACAGCATTTGGATCCTCTTTCCCAAGCGATTTGAATGTTAATCGTGTCTCGCTGAAGTACACTGTTAGAGAGGACTCCAATTGATCGATGGTTCGATTCCTGGAGCCCTATTTCCTTCTGCTTTCCACTGACCAGCATCCTAGACGATGCGAACGATCTCGTCTGTTCACTTATGCACAGTTGCGTATTTTGGTTCGAGATTTATTCGCTGCTCAGGGCCTGGCATATGCGGCAATGAGGCGGCGGGAAAACGAGGCCAAGTTCCGCGACGCAGGCCCAGCCCAGATTGCCAGCTGTTCGGTTGCGCACCAGAGAAGGAACACACCAAGTATTAGCAGAGCGAGGAAAAAGAAAGCCACACTGAATAGGACCAAGGAGGCCAGGAGTTCGCGTACGTGGAAGGAGTGCAGACTCAGTCCTACGACCATCACAGTTAGTCCACAGCTGTAGTATCTAATTTTCGTTTCACGCAACGAATCCCCTTGTCTTGTTCGACTTGTACTTGAAGCTTAGTCTTCTAAGAACCGATCTTGGCGCATAGCAAAAAAATGGAGAATGACCGTTGCCGCTTCTAGCGCTGCGGTGATTGGTCATTCTGCTTTTGTTTCTCGCGAGCCTGCCTGTCCTTCGCTTCCTGCGGAGTTTCCTTTGCCGGCCGATCCGTTTGCGGATTGGCGGTTTTCGGGGTCTCCGAAGTTCTCGCGGGTTGCTGGCCCGCCGGCTGCTGGCCCTGATTCGTCCGATCCGGTGGCCGGTCGTTCCGCGCTGGTGGAGCATTGTTTACTGGCGCATTCGGTGCTGGGTTCGAAGGTGGCACATTCGATGGCCGCACATTGGACGGCTGCTGGCCCTGATTCGTCCGATCCGGTGGCCGGTCGTTGCGCGCTGGTGGAGCATTGTTTACTGGCGCGTTCGGTGCGGCGCTGGGCTGAACATTTTCGGGTTGTCCCCGGCCTGGGCGTCCTGGTGGAACATTCGCCGCTGGCGGAGTTGGCGGCGCGCTGGGCTGAACATTTTCGGGTTGTCCTCGGCCTGGGCGTCCTGGCGGAACATTCGCCGCTGGCGGAGTTGGCGGCGCGCTAGGCTGAACATTTTCGGGTTGTCCTCGGCCTGGGCGTCCTGGCGGAACATTGGCCGCAGGTGGAGTTGGCGGCGCGCTACCTGGATGAGTTGCCATCTCGCTGGGTGTTGCTGGCCTGCCTGGAGGCGCCTGCCGGACAGCAGGTTGCGCTGCCGGAACATTCGCCGGACGCAATTTCTCGACTTCAGTCCTTGCCAGCGGCTGGCCGGGATGCGCCGTGAGCGACTGCTGTTGCTTTTCAAATGATACAGGCGGGGGTGGGGGCGCTGTCTTTGCCACAACAGATCTGGTGGCGACAGCCGCCGGTGGTTCCGCTATTCGCGCACTGCCCGACGCTGAATTTCCAAAGATACTATTCTTGGTTGGAGCCACCTCAGCCCTGGAACTGACAGGAGCCGAGGCAATCTGCTGCGCGTTCATTGTGACCGCGGCCTTGGCGACTGGTAGAGCGCCCGTAAATGCGCTCTGCGAAACAGCGGTCACCCCGCCTGGAACGCCCCGATTGACGTACTGAATGTTCGTTACATTTCTATTATTGACTTGAGTGTTGTTGACTTGGGTGTTGTAGACGTTGGTGATCGTGGTGTTGTTGACGGTTGTGTTGCTGACGTTGACGCGCTCGACGTACGCACGGCTGGAATTGTACCCGGGCACATAGACTTCTCTCGGGCCCAGCGGGAACCATCCCACGTTGCCGCCGCCTCCACCAACTGAAATCGCCACGCCGAAGCGCGGCCCGCCAATGAAAGCCACAAGTGCCGGCGCATAGACGGGTCGGACAGCGATCGGGCCGGGCACCCAGCACCAATTGCCTCTGGCGTTTACCCAACGACCGTAATGGAACGGCGCATAGCCCCACGGCGCGTCATCCACCCAGGTCCAGCCCCAAGGCGAAATCCATGCCCAATGGCCGTCGCGATAGGGAGCCCAACCGGCAGCAACCCTCGGAACCCAAACGTCGCCGTAGTTCGGGTCAGAACGCCAGGTGCCATTGTCGTCGAGATCCTCGTAGCCGACCACATCGTGCGAAACGTACCGCGCCGATTGCGATCTATCATCGCGGCGGTCCCGGTCTTGGCTCCAATTGTCAAACTCATCGATATCGCCCACCCTGTAAATATCGGCTTGGAGAGAGTCCGTGCCGATGAAGGTGCCGCTCAGCCCGGAGTTAATCGTGAAGGTGCGGCCGCCGCCGGTGGCTTCGCCGCGGCCGGAACGCACGGCCACAGTGGTGGAGTTTCCATCATCGCTGGTCTGAATTCGGTACTGGCCCGATTGCAGGATTGAAAACGCCTGATTCGGCGTATCTACCTCAAAGATTTCGTCGCGGTCCATGCGCTGGACGCGAATGTTAAGCGTCCCTTCCGAAAGCTGGATTTGAACGGTGCCGTCATCCAGGTTCAACAAGGAAAAACCGGTGTTTTCGTCTAAGCGGATGGTCGCCGAACCCAAATGCATTTCGGCGCGCCCTCGGGAGTCTGTCCATAGCCTGTCACCCGTAGTCATAGGGCGGTTCACCACAGCGGAAACCCAATCCGTTTCACCGGCAGGTTGAAATGAGACTGACCCGCGAAGATAGTTCAGACGGGCCACCCGGCTAGGCGGATCGTAGTCATCCGCGACGGCGCGTTGCGGAAATGCGATGGTCAAGAGCACTATTACGAAAAGCGCACTGATCCGGCTTAGGGTGTTTATCAATCTTATGTTCATAGCAAATGATCCTTGCCTTTCTCTTGGCTAGGGCCGGATTCCTGAAATGGCGAAAAGCGGAGGCGAACTTAATCCGGCGCTCAGCAACGGTCTGTCTCGTTCCAATCTGGCTGGTGGTAGAAACATTCTAGTGGAGAAGGGACGAGTGTCTGTACTCTATTTTACGTATTTCCGATATTGCTGTTCCCTATGAGCTAATATGCCAACCAAAGGGGGGCACTAGACTCGTGGCTCACGCTAATTTTCACGCAATCCATCCCCTTGGCTTGTTCGACGCGTACCGAAGACTTAGCTCGAATCAACGGAGTCGTCCAATCCCAAGCCCCGTCCGGGACATTCCGGACGAGGTCTGATTCTTGTCATTCTAGGTTCTAACTCCGGCGTAAGGCCTTCGTTAGTCCCTGTCTGGATGAGAATGGCGCCAATTCCAGTAATGTGACTGTTCTCTCCTGTGTGCCCTCGAATATTCATGAGCATTTCTGTGGTTATCGGACAGATATACTCCCCAAGCATGGTTTTCGCGGTCATCCCAGTTGTGGTAGTCCTTGTGGTTGCGGTCGTAGACTCGAATCTGAATGCCGGCGTCTTGAGGTCCGGGGGCGGCGATCATTGCCACCGGCGCCGCAAGAGCAGCAGCCAGCAATAGCGAACTGATGTAGCGATGTGTATTACGCATTCTTGAATCCTCCAAATGTACTCTGCGATCTAGATCTAAGTGTGGTGGAACGGCGAGATAGCGAAGGGAAACTAAATCCGGCCCTCAGTAATGGTTGCTGTCTCGCCGTCTGTACGAGCATGATGAGGGCAACGAAAGCGGATGTCTGTGCTCTATTGCACGTATTTCCAATATTTTAGTCTTCTGTGTGCGGGCGAGGAAAACGAAGCAGGGCACCAGACTCGCGGGTCACGGCAAATTGGTTCAGAACTAGACATAGGAAGGCTCACCTGGTCATTGAGAATAACGTGACCAGGGGCGTCCAAGCTGCGACCGTCAGCGGCAGGAAGGCAACCAACAGGAACAGACCACGACAGGGTGGTGTCGATCAGAACCGGCGCGCGGTTCGGGGCGACTTGTTTTGACGGTCGCGACCAGTTCCGTCCCAAGGCTCAGATTTTGCCACATTCCAAACGTACAAGAAGTTTTCGTCGGTGGCCGTCGCAACATTGCGGTTGCCTTTTCGAATAGCGCGGTTTAACGCTGAACGCACGTTCTCCTTGGTATTTCCCAGCTCCGCCAAAGGTACTTTGAAGGCAGCAGTTTCTCCAAGCTTGTCGAGGTCGCACAAAATTGTGTCAACGATCACCTTATGCTTTCCATTTCGCGACCGGGGAACGTCCGCCAACTCCATCGTCTTGAAATGAGGTGCGGTTCGATTCGTTTTCATCTGCTCCTCCTGCATGCTAAACGTACAACTATCCTCACGTTAATCATACGCATTCCTCGCGCAGAGTACAATAGAAATTAACCAGTTATCGTATTCCTTCGGATTTCATTCCGATAATCAAGGGACGCGCTGGTTACCGCACGTGGCACCGAAATACAGTTGAATGGCGCATCTGTAGAATCCATAGATATGCAAAAGATTCTTCCCGCATCACGCGAAGATAGTTATTGTGGAGCGAGGGAGAATGATTCATGCGAAAAAAGTACATACATATCGAACTGGTTCCCGTTGAGATGGCTGAGAAAGTTCTCGCACAGGAGCAGGTCTCGGCCAAACGCAACGGCAATCGCAAGCTTGTTGTTAAAGAATCAAGAAGAACGCCGGGCGGGCCTCACACGCCCAAGAAAGTAGCGGTTCCTGCAGCATGACAACAAAGCAAAAAACGAAGAACGCAAAGTCCGGCAGTTTCGATGTGAAAGCGTATCTGGATTTGGCGGGCGTGGCGAGAAGAATTTTGGAGTTTCCGAAAAAAGAGACCGTCTTCTCCCAGGGAGATGCTTGCACGACTGTGCTGTACATTCAATCGGGCAGCGTGAAACTGTCCGTGGTCTCCACGACCGGCAAAGAGGCCATTGTCGCGATTCTGGGGCGGGGTGACTTTCTTGGTGAGGGAGCGCTGGTAGGGCAGGCCGTGCGCATGGCGAGGGCCACTACAGTCACGCCTGCCACCTTGCTCGAGATCGATAAGAGTGAGATGGTCCGCGTGCTCCATGCGGAACATGAGTTCTCCGACCGCTTTATCGCTTATATGCTGGGACGAAACATTCGGATCGAGGAGGACTTAGTCGACCAGCTTTTCAATTCCAGCGAGAAACGGCTGGCGCGAACTCTCTTATTGCTTGCTCGCTACGGCAAACAGGATAGACCCAAATGGGTCCTCCCCAAAGTATCTCAGGAGACGCTGGCGGGAATGATCGGCACCACGCGGTCACGCGTCAATTTTTTTATGAATAAATTTCAGAAGCTGGGATTCATCAATCACGATGGCGGGCTACAAGTGAACGACTCCCTGCTCAGTGTTATTCTGCACGACTAACATGCGGACTGTGCGGAACAGGATCGGAGTGTTTTTCAGAACAATAAATCCATAGCCAGGATCATTGTCCTGACTCGCTCGGTTTCGCCGGGGGCAGGTCCGACCGTATCAGATCCTCCGCTTGTTGCCACACCTTTTGATCACATTCAATCTGGGTGTGAGACTTTCCGAAGATGCGGTCGTACCAGGGATACTGTTTACAGTTATAAGGGCTCGTTTGGTAGTCGAATCGAAAATTCCCGATGATCTTGGTGCGTGTTGGATCGGCAGCGCTAATCTTGGGCTGACCGTGAAGAAGTCCGTTTGGCTGATAAAAATTGGCGGCCTGGGCCACGTTCGCGGGGATGACCGCGTCATTTTCGTGAATCTTGGAGATGCTATCCACTTGAATGGTGAGGAGCACAGGGACGCCATCTTTTTCCAGATCACGTGCCAGGGCGATCGCTTCCGAGCCGCCCCAGCTATGCCCGTAAATGATGATGCGGGCATTCTGTTTCTCGCCGGGTGTTAGAGTCCCATCGTGCTTGGTGTCCAGCAGGCCCAGGACTTTCTTTCGGGCTCTTTCCTCGCGGTAACTCTCGAAGGTCTCCACGTCCACACCCAAGGGGTATGCCTTGCGCAGGCGTGCCGCGAGCTGCACTTCACTATGGACAAGATTATCGTGCCTGATGAACCCGCCGACGAAGCCGATGACGATTACCTGCGGCATCGCGCTGGCCTCCGTCGCGGGAACAGATTGTGCCAGGCAGGCCTGGCCAAGGGAAAAGACGGCCACGAGGGACAAGATTGAAGTGCGAATCGAAGCACCCAATCGGCGATATGCGGTTGTGTACATCATGTGATGTGAATGTCCCTAGAGAGAATTGTTGTTAGTCTAGTATTTCATTCGGTGGCCGGAATTATAGCAGCCAGCGACGTATTCGCCTGTGTGGCAACCCTCGTCATGGGCACGGATAGGAAGCGTTGCGCAGGGGCATCCGCTCCTTCATGCCTCAAGGGACAGACACTGTATCTGCATGCGTCTAAGCTGATCGGAGCAGTTCTTCCACTGCTCCTCCGCCTATTGCTTCTTGGGCGCCGGCTTCTTTTTGGCCACAGGTTCCTTCGCGACACCCTTCGTGCTGATCAGCGCCAAGGCATCTTTGGCGTTAAAGGGATACCGGCGGGTGGACTGTTGCCCTGTCGTGCTCAGGGAGACGTCTACGCGCCGATTGTTGGCCAGGACAATGACCTGCAAATTGTCCAACATTTTCTGGCGGTCATCAGGACTCAGGTCCGGATTTTCTTGCATCTGTTGCTTCACTTGCTCGGCATTCAGATTGTCTTCCTTACCAAACGACTGAACCTCAATGCTGCCAGGAGGGACGCCGTGTTCGACCAGGAAGGCCTTGGCACGATTCACCCGTCGCTCCGTAAGATCCTTGTTGTATTCAACCGATCCGCGAAGGTCCGCGTGGCCACCGAGGATCAAATGGGCATCTGGCTTGAATGTGAGATATTGGTTGAAGTCACTGGCCAGAGACGTAAGGATGCCCAGCTGACTCTCCAGTATGCCGCTGTTGGGATTCTTCTCCGTCGGCCGGGCCGTTTGAAAGTAGATGCTGTGGAGGGCAAGCCTCGTCTCCAGTTCCTTGATCACTGGTGAAGGAGCAGGCGGAGGGGGAGGCGGTGGCGGAGCTTCGACCATCACGGTCGTCATCGCCGATGCCATGAGTGCGGGATTGCGGTCATCGCTTGCCGTGCACGTCACAGTGATGGGACCGGGTCGAGCACCCGATGTGCTCAGCGTGGCGCTCGCATCATTACCGGAAACGGTGCCCGCGCTCGAGCTGTAACTGTAGGTCAGCCTGCGATTGTCGGGGCTGTTGGCGTTCGAACGGATCGTAGAAGTGCCGCCGGTCCTTATGGTTCCCGGGTTTGACGAGCATGCAATCTCAGGCGGGTGCGGCTGCTTCACAGTGAACCTGGCCATGCAGGAGGCCACGCCCTTTTTGCTGCCATCGCTCAATTTTGCATTTACTTGGTAGGAGCCGGGCTGCAATCCAGTGGTGTCAATCTGGGTGGAAGCATTGGTGCCGGCAACTCTCACCCCGGTGCCACTCCAGTTGTATTGCATCGTGCGCTTGGAATTGAAATTGGAACCAGTGGCAGTCCCGCTCACGGGCTCGCCGGCAAAGACTTCCGACGGTTCCGCCGAGCAAGCCGCGCTGGGAGGCGGTGGAGGCGCTTCGCCGCCAAACATGAAATTGAGGCCAGTCTGTAGTCTTACGCCCCGAAGTCCAGTGGCCGGATTCAATGTGGATGAACCATACTGATAATTCGAGTATATAAAGTCGGCCCTGATCAGCCGTAGAGCAACGTGCCTGGACAAGTTGATATCCAGACCGCCGCCGGCCATTAATCCAAATTTATCGATATCGTGAAAGGCATCAGGCATAAGGCGATGGTCGCCCAGCAACACCTCAAAAAATGGGGAGACATGGGCGTGACGAAACGTAATCTTTGGGCCCAGTGAGAGGTTGGAGAAAGCTGCGTCGTCAATTCTTTTGCCTACCCCGGATTCCCCGCTGCCCCAATCGGTGCTGGCATCGAGAGTCAGCCCCAGCCAGCGGTTGAAATTATAGGTAGCGCTGACGCCAGCGCCGCGGGGATTCGATTCCAGGCGGCTGCTCACTGGAAGCAATCCTCCCGGAAGGATGCCGTGCACATCCGCGCCTGGATAAAAGAAGGAGTATCCGCCGAAAAGCTCAACCTTGGGAACAGGCTTGTCCTGAGCTGCGGCGAAGGCGCCAAACATAGACAGGACTGCAATTATTGCCGGCAGCATTACTGATACACGGCCAAGACGGCTCTTTAAATGAGATGACATGCGAATATTCCTCCAAAATTTAATAACGCGAACCCCTGCTGTTCCTTGCTGACCGGTAGTGGACCAGCCTTAAGCTGGTCCCACTACCGAATGCCTCATGGACAGGAAGGCACATTAATCGGATTGCTGTCCAATGTGACTGCGCCCGTCGAGGCCAGCGCTCTGCCATTTAGCGTCGCGCCGGTGGTAGCCGTGATGGATGTGTGAGCCATTATGGTTCCTGCGAATATTGTGTTGGTTCCCAGGGTTGCTGAACTGCCGATCTGCCAAAACACGTTATGTGAGGTGGCGCCACCGGACAGGATGACTTGGCTGTTACCGGCGGCAGTGGTCAGTGTGGACACTACCTGGAAGATCCAAACACCACTCGCAGGGCCACTGAGAGTGAGATTCCCAGTTATGCCGAGCGTGGGCTGCGCACTGGTTGTCTTATAAACGCCAGGGGCGAGGGTTAGTCCCCCTGCATCCGCGGGGAGGACGATCCCTCCCGCTGCTGCCGCGGCGTTGTTATACGCGGTGGTCAAATCGCCCTGGGCGGTCTGGGCAACCCCATCGGCCGCGTGTTTCACGCCCGTTAGTGTTCCCGGCGGAAATCCGACGATCGAAGCTGCCGGCCATATTCCAATATCTCCGGTAACGTTGGTGGGGCCGGCACTCGTAATCGAGGGGGTGGCGCCCAGCATCCCGAAACTGCAGGCCGCTCCCAACGCGATGGCCCCCGCAGGCGGCGGACACGGAGCGGAGGTTGTAAACGTCCACACGAAATTGGCCGCCAGCTTATTGCCGAACGTGTCAGTCGCTCCGGTGGTAATCGTGGCCGTAAAAGGGGTGCTCGCCGCAAGGCTACCAGAGGGCGTAAAGGTGGCAATTTGTGTCGCCAAAACGTAGCTCACTTGCCCAGACACGCTCGCCCCGCTTGAGGTCACAGTAACAGTAAACGTCGAGGTGGTGATCGTCGCTGGGTTCATCGCCTTACTGAACGTCGCGGTGATCACCGGGGTGTTGGGGCAAACGAGGGTAGAGCCGTTCAGCGGAGTTACGGCGGTCACTGTAGGCGGGGTTAGGGGGTCACCGGGGTTCCCCGAAGTCGCATTCTTGTCCGGGTCGCTGCACCCGGCCATCATGACTGCTAATAGCAACGCCGAGATCCAGACTTTAGAAATTTTAAATTTGCGCATTATCTTCCCCTCTTCACGCGGTGACAAGGCTGCCCAAACCAACAGCCACTACCGTGGAATTTGTTACCGGCCCCTCTTAATATTCGACTGACCCTGCGCAATCGCATGAGCATCTCCTGTTCAAACAGTCTGGAACTTCCGATTTAGTTTCGAATGTGTCATCTAAGACATGATTGCAGAGGCGCCGCTCGCAAGTCTGTTCACAATGGAACATTATTAATAATGTACTAAATGAGACACATTTCACTGAGGAGTAGTCGCCTGCTATAAGGGGAGGAACTGCAGCCGGTAACTAATCGTGCGGGGTCATATTCATAAGTGAGCTGTGAACTTCCAACCCGCCGTTATATTCAATGAAGCCCAGTTTTCGAAACTTATTCATAAGACGACTGATATTGGGCCGCGTCGTGTCCACCATTTGCGCCAGCGTTTCGTCACTTATCTTGGGCACGATACGCTCGGACTGGCCTTGCTTTCCATAGCGGGCGAGCAGAAAAAGAATACGAGCCAGACGTTTCTCAGTGGAGTCAAAAAGCTGGTTAACCAGGTCTGCTTCGTATCCGATGTTGCGCGAAAGCACATAGACGATGAAAAATTTCGAAAAGTCGTGGCGCTCGTGAAGCGCGGCCATCATGGCGAGCTTTTCAATCCGGAGAAGCGCGCAGCCTGTGATCGCCGTGGCTGTCATCATGCGAAGAGCCTGGCCTGCAATGCATCCCTCGCCAAAGAAACTGCCACCGTTAAGAACCCCGATGATCGCTGCCTTCCCTTGTTCGGAAGTGACTGTAAGCTTCACCCTCCCTTTTGGGTATAGAACGCACTGTTGTTGACCCAATATTTCATTCGGTCGCCGGAATTGTAGTAGCCAGCGACGTATTCGCCGGTGTGGCAACCTTGGCCTTGGGCACGGATAGGGCGCGCTGTGCAGGGCTGTCCGCAACAGTCGCATTCGGAGTCATCGATTTCAACAGATCAAGCGACTTCAGCACGCTCTGCCAGTGAGAGTCGTCCTTCTTGGTCTCGATGGGCGCCGAAAGGTCGGAATAGAACTGCAGAATATCTTCTTGCAGGCCCGCCGTGGTCAACTCGAACTTGCGATCGGTCAGCTGGGACAACAACTTCGCGTACGTGTTGTCGGTCAGCGAGTACTCCGCTGGCTTGGTTGCTTTTCCGGTATCAAAGTCTCGATTGGGCAGCACGAGTGAATCTGTGCGCACTTGTTCGAGAAACACTTTGTACTGATCAACCGTCGTGTTGATGCTCTTGAAGTACATCTCCTCAGTTTGCGGCGTGGGATTGTTGAATGCCATCGCCTTGAATGGCCCGATCTTCGGCATGTACCGCAACAGGATCGCCAGCAGGCGCGTGCCAAATCCCGGCTTGGGATAGTCTTTTCCCCACTCCTTTTCATAATCGGAGCGTGAAAGGCGGTACAGGAACTTTCGCTTCGCGAATCCCGGCGTCTCGCGCATCATGTCTTTCTTATGAGTTCGCATCGCGACCTGGGTCATTTCCGGGATCATCCGGCTGACAGCATAGCGATAGGAACCGACCGCGAGATCCTCGTGCGCCAACACATCTTCCAGCTTCACTCCGTATACGACTGGAAATACTCGTTCCAGCAATGACTTCGACACCTGGAAGCCGATAAAATCGTGGTACTGCTGCGACGCATAGCGGTTCTTCGCAACCTGCACCATGTCGAATCCGAACTCCGTTTTCAAATGCGCGGTCTTGTCCTCCGCGTACCGGACCGAGCTGCCAAATTTCGCTCGAAGCTTTGGGTATTGGATCGCGACGGATTGGTTGACCGCTGGATGGCCGACGATATCCGATGCGTAGTGCGCGAGAGATCCCAGCGCAAAGGCGTACTCGTCCGCATCCTGGCTTTCCGCCAACAGCTCTCGAACGAAGTCTCCGCTGCGAACGTAATGCACCAGGTCGCTGAATTCGGTGCTGCCAAACGGATAGTAGCCAAGGTCCTGGATGACGGCACCTCCGTAGGCATACGAATGCGCTTCCGTGATCTGATCTTCGGTCAGCGCCGGAAAACGCTTGAGCAGGAGTGGGCGGATCTCATCGGTCCAGAGCAGGTCCACGATTTCTTCGTGCGTCAGAACCGAGTACGCAAACGCGCCGCCGCCACACATCAGCACAACAAGGAGAAGTGCCACCACCCGAAAGCAATGCAGGCGCCATTCTCCTGACCGGGCACCCCGGGGTGATCGGGCGTGCTGGGGCCTGGTTGAACAACACTCTAACCGTTTAGCCATGAAATTATCTTCCGTCGAGTTATCCACATAACACGATAATGCATGTTAGAAGCTTTGAAGGCCTGCGTCTGTCCTCTATTGAACAGCTTTATCAAGCTTTATGCGGAGAAATCACACATGTTGTGGCGTGGAGTGGAGAAAAGGCAAGACTGGATGGCGGAGGTCGCAGTCCTGTGCGAACCCTTCTCCCTGCTAAGAGGGTAATATGCAGGGAATCTACCGCTTCTTTGGGCACGAATCTCGGGCTATTGGAGCAGAATCAGTTAGTTGGCTTCTCTATCTGACAATTCGAACAGGGATTTATAGGGATATTATCAGGGAAATCTATTCGCTGATTCGGGTTGGAATCTGCATACTTCACCGTATCCCAGTACTCACCTGGGAATGTTGCAAGACTAAGAGCCGATGGCATAGGGCAATCATTTCAGCTTCCAGCACGGCTCAGGTTCGCAAACAACCTGGCGGTGGGAGCTCGAACGAAGCTGAAACCGCCCGACCACAGGTGCATGGTGACACCGCATAGACTAACCCGCGAAATCCGCGAACTGCCTGCACGATCTCCGATCACGACCGGGTTCGAGCGTGGTCTGGCTATGCGCGGGATTAGGAGCAGCAATCGCGTTTGGTACTCACGACGTCTTTTTTCGCAATGCGCTGAGTTTCGCCGCGTAATCCGCTGTGGTGATGATGAACTCCGCATGGCTCCATGCCAAAGAGGATACCGAAATCGCGCGTTCCTCAAACGGGTGCAGTTGTTCGGGCAGCACTCCTGTGGGGCGTGCGTGTTTGGCCACCCAAGATAGTATTTTCGCCGCAGGCTCAAGCTGCTCAGGAGTCTCTGCCATAGCGATCTTGTACTGGGCTAGCCATAGGGTGCAAACAATCCAGGGATTACCCGGCACACGCCCGAAGTCTTCAGTGACACGAAAGAATGGGTCTCTTTCGTACCGGGCAATGCCTCCTATGTCGGTTCGGATGGTTAACCGTCCTTCAACCGCTTTCATCGTCGAAACAACCATGGGATGCTGTGGCGGCAGAAGGCCAAAGGCAGATACGCCGAACAGACTTGCGTCGACGGTCAAGTCCAATTTCCCGGTGTCCGGATCAAACGAACGCGCAAAGCGCTTTGCTTCCCTGCTATATAGGGCTTGCTGGGCCGCTTGCTGCACGCCATCTGCCGCCTTCGGGAAAGAGTTTGATACATTCTTGCTCCCCAACAAGTTCCACTGGCGCGCCCACCGCCGCCGTAAGCTTTTTCAGATTGATATGGTAAGAACTGGGAAGCACTGCAAGCAATATGCGTTTTCCTGCTTGGAGGACCACGGTTTTCGCGACCTCTTTGCCAGGGATATGAAGCAGGGCTGCAGCGTATTGCGAACTCCGTGCGGGCAAATGAGGCACCATAGAGTAATTTATGTGCGTCTTCTCAAGATGGGTTTTTAGACTGGTCGGCATCGTCATGGCTGAACCTCCGAAGGTCTTATCGTAGGCGGCCACGCGCTACGATTCGGTCCACTGTTCACTCCGGCCGTCACAACAAGCCATAGCGATCAGGAACTTGGGGCAGACAAATGCCACCAACAGCAAGACATATGGAAGATCGTTTGTCCGGCAGCGATGACGGAGCGCACACTTCTTTGTGACCGAAATCACATCCGGCAGGATTCCAACCCTGTTAACTTTGCGCCGAGAGGTAACGACAATGTCCACTGCGAAACGGCTTGCCGTCTCTAGAAAAACTAAACAGCTTAGCGTCACTTGCGAAGACCGGCCCGGGACATTAGCGCGGTTCGCGAAATTACTGGGCGATTCCCAAGTGAACATCGTAGCGATGAGTTGCGCCCCCCTTGGTGTACAAGGTGTTGTCCGAATCGTCGTGGACGATGTGAATCGAGCAAAAAATGTGCTGGACCGCGAGCATCTGTCCTACACGGAGCAAGATGTGCTCCATGTGGAGCTGCCAAATTCGCCTGGGTGCCTGGGAGAATTTGCTGGAAAACTGGCCGAACAGAACATCAATATCACCACAGCCTACGGGACTGCTGCGAAGGGGAGCCGGAACGCCACAGTCATATTCAAGGTGTCTGATTTGGAAAAAGCCGCTGGCATCCGTTAGCTCCTGAATCGAACGCGCGTGACTGAGCCCAAGAATATGACGGGCTGGGAACACTTCTCGCATGGGGCAGATATAGGTGTGCGTGGGTTCGGAGTGTCAGTCGAAGAGGCATTCGAACAAGCGGCAGTTGCGCTCATGGCCGTCGTAGCGGACGTTTCTAGAATCGCGCCGACCGAGGCAATCGAGGTCCACTGCGATGCGCCTGACCTTGAGCTCCTGCTTATGAGCTGGCTCAATGCGGTGATCTATGAAATGGCAGTGCGCAAGATGCTGTTCAGTTCGTTTCGCGTGACCGTGTCTGGATGCTCCCTGACCGGCACCCTTGCCGGCGAAAAGGTTGATCCAGACCGCCACCAGCTTGCAGTCGAAGCCAAGGGGGCTACGGTCACCGCGCTTCGAGTTGTTTGTAACCAAGATGCTCAATGGGTCGCGCAGTGCGTAGTCGACGTCTGAACCGCCATCGGAGTATCTATGAACTTACAGTCGCTTACACGTTATTCTGATTTCGAATGGCGGATCGAACCCACTGGGCGAATGCGTGTGCCCGGAATCATCTACGCTGGAGAGCGGTTGATTGCGGACATGGACGAAAAGGTTCGTGAGCAGGTCACCAATGTGGCTACTTTGCCCGGGATTCAACGCGCGTCCTATGCGATGCCAGATGCCCACTGGGGTTATGGGTTTCCAATCGGTGGCGTCGCAGCGTTTGATCCCAGGGAGGGAGGTGTGATCTCCGCTGGAGGTGTCGGCTTCGACATCTCTTGTGGGGTGCGTACGCTACTGACGACGCTCAAAGCAGACCAACTAGAGCCGCGAAAAATCGAACTTGCAGATGCGCTGTTCCGAAGCGTCCCCGCTGGACTCGGAAGCACCGGCGCGATCCGGCTCGACGAGCAGGAGATGGACGATATGCTGAAGGGCGGCGCGCGATGGGCTCAGTTGCGCGGCTATGGAAGCCCCGAAGATCTCGAGCGCATCGAAGACGGTGGATGTGCATCTGGCGCGATGCCCGAGCACGTGTCGCATGAGGCGAAGAAGCGCCAATATCACGAGATGGGAACGCTGGGCTCGGGCAATCACTATCTGGAAGTGCAGCGAGTCGCCGAGATATTCGATTCCGCTATAGCCGTCGTGTTCGGGTTGCGGGAAAATGACATCGTCGTGAGCATCCATTGCGGATCGAGGGGGCTTGGCCATCAGGTCGGAACTGACTACCTGAAAACCATGGTGATTGAGGGCTATCGGCCGATTCCGGATCGCGAACTTGCCTGCGCCTCGATTCACTCACAATTGGGCCAAAACTATCTTGGTGCAATGCGCGCCGCTACAAATTGCGCTTTGGCGAACCGGCAGATCATTACACATTTGGTTCGTGGCGCCTTCAGTGAAGTCATGCCGGATATCAAACTCACGCTGTTTTACGATATTTCTCATAATACCTGCAAAATTGAACGGCATATTATCGATGGCAGCAGCCATGAGTTGTTTGTCCATCGCAAAGGTGCAACACACAGCTTCGGCCCCGGCCATCCAGATCTGCCGCCGTCCCTGCAAGGGGTTGGGCAGCCAGTATTGATCGGCGGAACTATGGGGACGGAATCCTATGTCCTGGCCGGCATGGGTGAGAGTGAACAACGTGCGTTCTCGTCAGCATGTCATGGTGCCGGTCGGTCCATGAGCCGGACACAGGCCACGAAGCTCTGGCAGGGGCGCAAGCTCGTCGAGGATTTACGAGAGAAGGGTGTGCTGATACGCACCCGGTCATATCGAGGTGTCGCCGAAGAGGCGCCAGGCGCCTACAAAGATGTCAACGCCGTTGCCGAAGCGGCCGAGCACGCAAAATTGGCGCGTCGCGTCGCGCGCCTGGTTCCGGTAATCTGCGTTAAAGGATGATACCGTAGCGAAGAAACTCGGTCGGGGATTCGGAGAACTCATAAAACAGATCCACGAGGTTTTGCCGCGGGCGCGTAGGCCGAACTGAATCATCACGCTTCAACATGGCCATGTTCCACGACAAACGTATACCCAAATTGTGAGCCGTGAAAATCATCGCTTCAGCAACCGCATGCACTGGTCAGATTAGAGCCGAGCAACCATGTGATGTGCGGCATAGAGAACAGTGACGCGCCTCACTGTGTGCGGCGTCTGCAGGAGCTAAGTATGTGTGTAGGGGTCGGCCTGAGATAGGCCGAACTACTGTTCGCTGAAAAGCAGAGAGGAAATATGACCATGCTAGTTAGAGACGTGATGTCAACGAAGGTTTTCTTTTGTTCCCCGTCAGACAGTGCACAAGCAGCCGCCCAGATGATGAAAGCACGCGGCGTCGGAGCTCTTCCAGTGTTCTCCAGTATTTTGCATAGAACGCTTGAGGGGATTGTGACCGACCGCGATTTGTGTTGTAGCGTCGTCGCGGAGGCAAGGCCCGCTGAAACGACGAAGATCAAGGAGCTCATGACGCTCAATCCTATAATTTGCGCGCCTGAAAGCACGTTGGAGGAATGCGAAGAACTGATGCAAAAGCACCAAATTCGAAGGATCCCTGTCGTAGACAAGCAGGGACAATGCGTCGGAATTGTCGCGCAAGCCGATATCGCGCTTCATGCCCCCGCGGGGGTCGTAGCGAAGACGCTTGCAGAAATTTCCAAGTCTATTAGCCCGGCGCGCGATAAGTGGGCTGCGATCGCCTAAACCAACTGGTGTGGTGGTCGCCCGCTAGAAGTGACCGTTGCTCAAATATTATGACCGTTCGCCGGTGAATCGCTGCCGGTTTCAGGAGAGCCCGAATCGTGTTCCGAGACCGAGTTGACGCTGGAGGTAAGCTGGCCAAGCAATTGAGCACATACGCAAATCGCAGTGACGTAATTGTGCTTGGAATCCCGCGGGGCGGCGTTCCGGTCGCTTTTGAAGTGGCCAACGCACTGAATGCTCCCTTAGACGTGTTTCTTTCACGCAAGCTCGGTGTTCCCGGGCAAGAGGAACTTGCATTCGGCGCAGTTGCCACAGGCGGTATACGGGTGCTCGACCACGAACTCATCGATGCAGTGGGCATTCCCGAACATGAAATTGAGCGAATTACCGAGCACGTGAAAATGGAGCTGGAACGGCGCGAGGACGTCTATCGCAGCGGCCGGCCGCCCCTCGATGTGGAAGGACAAACAGTTATTCTGGTGGACGATGGAATTGCCACTGGTTCCAGCATGCGCGCCGCAATAAATGCCTTACGGCAGATGAAGCCGGCGCGCATTGTAATCGCGGTCCCCGTCGCCCCTGTTTCCACCTGCGAACGTCTCAGAGAAGATGTAGATGAACTGGTTTGCATCGACACTCCCGAACCCTTCTTCGCCATCGGCCAGTTCTATGAAGATTTCTCTCAGTTGACGGACGAGGAAGTGACTCTCTTGCTTCATCGTGCTTCGCAGCCGCCGGTTCAGAAAACGGTCCAGAAACATTAGGTTCTCCAGAAAGGAACTAACGCATGATTCCGGGTCGAAAATCCACGCGGGATGGCTCAGAAAGTGAAGTCTCTATCGAGGCCGGGAAAGTTACGCTGGAAGGCATGCTGAATCTTCCAACGGGGGCAAGCGGAGTCGTTCTTTTCGCGCATGGGAGCGGCAGCAGCCGCCATAGCCCTCGAAATCGCTATGTCGCAAAGGTACTCCAGTCCAAGGGAATTGGCACATTGCTGTTCGACCTCTTGACTCGCGAAGAAGAATCCGTCGATGAGCGGACGGGCCAGATTCGCTTCGACATCCCCTTTTTGGCAGCTCGTTTGACAGACGCGACTCAGTGGGTCTTGCAGCGTCCTGACATGAAACGGATGAAGCTGGGTTATTTCGGAGCGAGCACCGGCGCGGGCGCAGCGCTCGTCGCGGCCGCACAGCTCCCCGATGTGGTTGCGGCAGTCGTGTCACGTGGCGGCAGACCCGATCTTGCCGAAGGCGCACTTGGATCTGTGCGAGCGCCAACACTGTTGATTGTAGGAGGGGACGACGAACCAGTGATCAGCATGAACCGGCAAGCATTAGACCAACTCTGCTGCCAGGAAAAGAAGCTCGTCATTGTTCCGGGAGCGACTCACTTATTTGAAGAACCAGGGACATTGGAGGAGGTTGCGCGACTTGCCGCAGATTGGTTCAGCGGACACTTTGTTTCTGCTAGATCAGCTTCGGTCAATGCTTCGTCAGGTCGTTGAACGCATTCCACGACCATGCCACGCGCTCCAGCATCACTCCGACCCACGCCGTTATGCGTGCGACAGCCGATAAAGGGGGACCGTCATGTCTTTTCAGCTGACTACGACGGCATTCCAAAATGGTGGCGTCATCCCGAAACAATTCGCCTGCGACGGACCGGATATTTCGCCGGCGCTCGCCTGGACTGAACCGCCTCCAGGAACGCAAACGCTGGCGGTGATTGTGGATGATCCGGACGCTCCCGCCGGCACATGGGCTCACTGGGTGCTCTATGATCTTCCCGCCGACACGCGCGTATTGGCCGAGGGTGTGCCAAAGGACCGGCAGCTTCCCGAGGGGGCGCGTCAGGGACGGAATGATTT
Source organism: Terriglobia bacterium (assembly GCA_041478355.1). Lineage (GTDB taxonomy): Bacteria > Acidobacteriota > Terriglobia > Acidiferrales > UBA7541 > Palsa-360. The sequence goes on from JBGOVX010000007.1 coordinate 22,059, forward strand.
CGGCAAGATTGGCTATAACGGACCATGCCCACCCAAGGGTGGTCCACACCGTTACTTTTTTAAGCTTTATGCCTTAGACCTCAAGACAAATCTCAAAGCCGGGGCCGGAAAGAGCGAGCTTGAGCGCGCGATGAAAGGTCACATCCTGGCGCAGGCTGAAATGGTTGGACGATTCCAGCACTAAGATTCAGCCGAACGCCACTCCGGGTCGCGGCAGAACAGGTCAAACGGAAGTTTTCGTTAGACTGCTTGTGCATCCTGCGTGTAGCATCGGACCTATGAAGTGCGCGACCGCAGGCTGTTTACGTGACGCAGATAAGCAGTGCTCGGAGTGTTCCCGAAACTTTTGCGACAAACATCTTGAGACATGCGACTGGTGTGAGGCACCTGTGTGCTTCGAGTGTCGGGACGAGCACGATACCAACAATCCTTTCCACGAAGAAGGTACTCCGAACGCCTGAGATAGAGTCTAGATCTAGCCGTGCAAGCCCTTCGGCCCAATAAGCGCAGGGGCGTCAGGCTCAAGGGGTAATTGGAGTCGTCAATCACTCGGACGGGCGAATCAGGTCTTCCGGTTGTCGAGTAGAGCAGAGAATTTCCAAGCATCGGCTCTCTTGATTCCAGTTTGCTATCGTGGCGAAAGGTCTGCAAAGCTCCTTCATCTTTTCAACGATGCGCATCTCGTGAATCCCTGTTGCACGCAACGCCCGGCATCGGCGAATTAGTGTGGGATATAAATGCAGGTTGCGGGTAATCCGGTCCCCGATGTGTGCCACATAAATAAACGATTCGTCATTGCGCTCGACTTGGTCAACCGCATAGTCATCCACAAAATTGCCTGCGCTATACAGGATGGGACGCCCCCGGTAGACCTCAATTCCACGAAAGACATGGCACGAATGGCCGAAGACGATGTCCACGCCCGCATCTACCATGGCATGAGCGAACTCGACATGTTCTTCCGGGGGAGTGTAGCCCCAATTGGATCCCCAATGTGCGGACACAAGCAGAAGATCGACCCGCTCTCTCTGCTCTCGGATGATGCGCAGTAGGTATTGAGCCCGGGAATCGTCGAGGTCCGTCGGCACATAGAAAACTCCTGGGCCATTGGCGGTGGCCTCCCATGGCGGCTCGTTGTCGGTGAATGCGAATAACCCAAGCTTCTTGCCGCGCACTTTTGCGGTCGCTAGCCTCGATGCCTGCTCAAGATTTTCACCCGCTCCGGTGTGAATGATGTTCGCCCGGTCCAGGACCTCCAGCATTTCGAACAACGCGTCGTAACCAAAGTCCAGAACGTGATTATTAGCCAGTGAAACGGCGTCAATCCGTGCGGTATTGAGGACGGCAACATTTTTTGCAGAAGAGCGAAAGTGAAATGCCTTGGGATAGGCTGACCATGGTGTCCCTTGGTTGGAAAGCACGCACTCCAGGTTACAAATCCTCCAGTCGGCGCCATGCAGAATGGGCAGTGTGTCGCCCCAAGGATATTCCGAAGGTTGGTTCTCCAGGACCTGGTCCACGAGCCGTCCCAACATGCAATCGCCGAGCAGCAGCAACTCAAGAGTTTCTTCTTGTCGTTTCGATGAGCCGTTTATGTAACGCGTGCCCAAAGCTATGCCAAACTTAGAAGAGAGGCAAGATACTCCGTGCAACTATTCAAGGTCGAAAGCCTCGGATAATCAGCTTCAGGAATCTCCACCTGCAGTTCCTTATGTAACCCGATGACAAAATTCAACAGGTCCATGGAATCGACGTCCAATTGATCGCGAATTCTCCGATCCGGCTTGAGTTGAGACAGATCCGCCTCCGGAGCAATCTGTCCCAGGACTCGCAACACCGTTCCTCTGAGTTCATCTTTCGTCATAGCTTTTCAGGTTCTTGGAGGAGCCGCTCCACAGCCGTCAGAAAAAGCCCCCCTCGGTGGCCATCCGTTACACGATGGTCCCCAGACAGGGTTGCCGTGATTAGATGTCGCGATACCACTTGATTGCCTGCCAGCCACGGACGCTCGACCATCTTGCCGAAACCCACCAGCGCGACTTGGGGTGAGTAAATTATCCCGAATACGGTTTCAACGCCTTGTTCTCCCAGGCTTGTAACCGTGATCGTCGGGTCACTAAGCTCAGAACTCCGCAACGACCCCGAACGCGCCCGCTGGACCAGATCGCGAAAATCCTTCATGAGCCCATCGAGGCTCTGCCGGTCGGTGTGATGCAAAGCTGGAGCAACCAGGCCCCCGCCTCTCAGGGAGATGGCCACCCCTACATGGATTCCCGGAGAAGCAACAACCTTTCCTCCAGTCCATTTGGAATTCAGTTCCGGCACTTGACGCAGCGCGAGAGCCACCGCTTTGAGAAGCAGCACACCATACACGAGCCGATCTTCCACAGAGCGCTTGAGGTTTTCCTGAGTGAGCCACGCCATGGCCGGGCTCATGTCAATCGTGGTGCTTAGATAGTAGTGGGGAATCTCCCGCTTGGACCGAGCCATGGCCGCGGCGATGGCTTGGCGCATTCTAATTTGACGATCTGGCGCTGCTTCCGGCGTGGGCTGAGGCGCGCCAGCCTTAGCTGCCTGCTTGACGTCCTCCAAAGTAATTCTGCCGCCCGGGCCTGTTCCTGCAACGGAAGCCGGGTCAATCCCCAAATCAGCAGCAAGTTTTCTTGCGGCGGGAGAGATGCACACCCGAGCCGCCTCCGCAACGCCTACGGATGGCCGCATCGGAGCCGTCGGCGCCACGTGAGCTGTTATAGCGGGCGCAAGTTGGGTAACAGGAGGGACCCCGGCTCCGGCGGGTTTTCCTTCCTCCTGGATTATGGCCAGAATGGTTCCGACGGGAACTTTTTCTCCTGGATGGACCAAAAGCTTTTCAATAACGCCGGTCGAGAAGACCTCAACCTCAATATCCGCTTTATCGGTCTCGACGTCCGCGATGACGTCGCCGCGCTGCACCCGGTCTCCGACCTTCTTGCGCCATCTCAAGAGCTTTCCAGCGCTCATGTCCGCTCCGAGTTGAGGCATGACGAACTCAGCCATGATGAGAGGTCATCTCCACGGCTGCGTTGACAATTTCTTCCACCTTCGGGAGAGCGGCTGACTCGAGATGCTTCGCGTAGGGCATGGGCACTTCGGCACTACAAACACGCGCCACGGGAGCGTCGAGATCATCGAACGCTCTCTCCATGATTTGAGCGCTGATCTCGGCCGCAAAGCTTCCCGTGCGCCAAGCCTCATCAACGATAACTGCATGGTGCGTCTTGGCAACGGAGTTCACAATCGTTGATATGTCGAGTGGGCGAAGGGTGCGCAGGTCGATCACTTCGGCTTCGATACCTTTTCCAGCAAGAAGGCCGGCTGCTTGCATCGTTTTCCCCAGGGTTCCTCCATATGTGACGAGCGTAACATCCGTGCCTGGCCGGACCACAGCGGCTCGCGTAATATCAATAAATTCCTCCGTCTCGTTGACGTCACCTTCCACCGGGTACAAGGTTGCGTGTTCAAAGATAAAGACAGGATCGGGATCACGAAGCGCGGCCAACAACATTCCGTACGCGTCGGCTGCGGTCGCCGGTGTCAGAACCTTGATGCCGGGAATATGCGCGTACCAACCTTCCAGGCTATGAGAATGTTGTGCCGCCATTTGACGACCCCCTCCGGTAGCCACCCGCACAACAAGCGGTACATTGAGCTGCCCGCCGGACATATGCCTCAAAGTCGCGGCATTATTCAGAATCTGATCCAAGGCCAGCAAGCTGAAGTTGATAGTCATAATCTCGACAATCGGGCGCATTCCACCGAGGGCCGCTCCGATTCCAGCGCCCACGAAACCGGATTCCGAAAGGGGAGTGTCGCGGATGCGCTCCGGTCCAAATTCTTCCAAAAGGCCAAGACTGACCGCAAACGCGCCGCCGTAACGGCCGACATCCTCCCCCATCAAGAACACACGAGGATCGTTGCGGAGAGCTTTGCGCATCGCCGCACGCACCGCTTCACGATAAGTCATCATGGTCATGCGCTCCCTTACCCCTTCACGTCCTTGAGAAGGTTGGCGACCGGTTCCAGCTCGCTCGTCTCGGCAAAACGGACGGCTTCGTCCACTTCCACACCAATTTCCGCTTCCATCCGAGCCAAATCTCCATCGGCAAGCAGGCTCCACTCTCGTAGTCGAGATTGGAAAAGCAAGATCGGATCGCGCTTCTTCCATTCCTCGATTTCTTCCTTCGTTCGATACAAATCAGGATCAGCCATCGAATGAGCACGGAATCGATAGGTCTGGAGCTCCAACAGATACGGGCCTTTCCCGCTCTTCACGAAATCCGAGGCCTGCTTCGCAGCCGCTTCGACGGCGAGAACATCCATTCCATCCACCGTATTGGCAGCCATGCTATAGGAATCAACCTTCCGACTGATGTTTGTTTGTGCCTGATGGCGCGCGAGTGCTGTGCCCATCGCATAGAGATTATTCTCGCAAAGAAAAAGGACAGGGAGCTTCCAAAGCGAAGCAAGGTTCAAGGATTCGTGGAACTCGCCTTCGGCAACTGCGCCGTCTCCGAAGTAGCAGGCTGTGATTCTGGCCCGATTCTGGAGCTTGTCAGCCAGAGCCAATCCGACCGCGATCGGCAAGCCGCCTCCCACAATCGCATACCCACCATAGAAGCGGCGACTCAAATCGAAAAAGTGCATCGAGCCACCATGTCCACGGCTGCATCCCGTGGCCTTTCCGAACATCTCCGCCATCAATACACTCGCAGACATCCCTCGGGCCAGCGCCTGACCGTGCTCCCGGTACGTCGCAACAATGGCATCCTCGGGCGTAAATGCCTGCATGGATCCGACACCTGTTGCTTCCTCGCCGATATAAAGATGAAGAAAACCATGAATCTTCTGGAGGCTGTACATCTCCGCTGCTTTCTCTTCGAATCGGCGGATGCGCAGCATTTCACGGAGTAAAAACAACCCATGCTCCCGGCTAACCGGCGGGCGATCTATGGTCGTAGTGGCAGGCATCTAGTTGACCTCCAGTGTGGAGATATCCCCCTCGGGCAATCCGAGTTCCCGCGCCTTCAGCAGGCGGCGCATAATCTTGCCGCTCCGGGTTCTCGGCACCGAACTCACGAACTCGATCTCTTTCGGGGCGATCACCGCGCCCAATCGCGTGCGGGCAAACGCGAGCAACTCGCGCTTCAAATCTTCCGTCGGCTGATACCCTTTGTGAAGCACGACAAACGCCTTCACAATTTCGAACGCCATCGGATCAGGTTTGCCGATGACCCCGGATTCAGCCACAGCTTTATGTTCCATCAGAGTGCTTTCTACCTCGAATGGCCCGATGAGGTGTCCCGAGGTCTTGATCACGTCATCCTTGCGTCCCACAAACCAGAAGTAGCCATCGCAATCTCTCTTGGCCAGATCCCCGGTCAAGTAGAACCCTCCAGAAAAGCACTTCTTGTATCGCTCCGGCTCTTCCCAGTAAGCCCGAAACATCGAGGGCCAGCCGGGACGCAGGGCCAGCTCTCCCTGCACGTCGGGCTCAAGAATTTCTTCGACCGAGCCGTCATCCGTTGTTCTCACGATGGCCGCGTCAATGCCGGGTAAGGACTTGCCCATGGAACCCGGCCGAATCTCCATGGCAGCGAAATTGGCAATCATGATTCCCCCGGTCTCGGTCTGCCACCAGTTATCGTGAAACGGAATTCCAAATGTTTCCTTGCTCCAGACGACTGCTTCGGGATTCAGGGGCTCTCCGACACTGGAAAGGAACCGGAGCGAACGAAGATCATACTTACGAACCATGCTCGAACCTGCCTTCATCAACATGCGGATCGCAGTCGGCGCCGAATACCAGACTGTGACCTTTTGCGATTGAAGAATTCCATACCACCGGTCCGCGTCAAAGTCGCCCTCATCCACGATGCTGGTGATGCCGTTCGTGAGGGGAGCAATGATTCCGTATGAGGTGCCCGTCACCCATCCTGGATCGGCAGTGCACCAGAAGATATCGCAATCGTGAAAATCCAAGGCAAGTTTTCCAGTGATGTGATGCGCGACAACTGCGCCGTGGACGTGTGCCGCTCCTTTCGGCGTGCCGGTGGTTCCACTTGTGAAGTGAAGGAGCGCGGTATCCTCCGGGTCCGTCGGCTGAATGGCGTAGGAATCAGGGGCACTTTCCATCAGCGAGCGAAAACTCTTCGTCCCGGGAACATCCGTGAATCCATGGTCATCTCCAATTAATAGGACATGATCGAGGAAGGAAAGCGAAGGTCGTAGCGCTCTTACCTTTCTCTCGTAGAGCGATTGCGTCGTAATAAGAACTTTCGCTTGCCCAATGGTCAACCGCGCACGGATCGGCTCAGGACCAAACGCAGAAAAAAGGGGGCAGAAGACGCTTCGATGTTTGAGCGTGCCAAGCGCAGCGATATACAACTCAGGGATTCGGCCAGCCAACAGATACACCCGATCGCCTTTACCTACTCCGAGGGCCTGAAGGACATTCGCAAAACGATTCGTCTGCCGGTGAAGCTGACGATAAGTGTAATCCTCCACTTCGCCGTTCTTGCCGAGCCAGCGAATAGCGAGACGATCCCGGCGCGGACTGTTCGCATGGCGATCGACGGCTTCGTGAGCGATATTTAGTCCTTTCGCTCCGGGGAGGCCGTCCAGTTCCTGACGAGCGCCTTCCCAGGTGAATGTGCTCCTGACTTCTTCATAATTTCCAAGGTTGGGAACGACGACCCGGTCCCGCTCTGATTTCACGATCGTCTGCCATGCCATCAGGGTTTCCTGACTGCGTTCGATATGAACGCAGAGAGTCACGTCTTTGTCCGAAAGACACACTCCAACATCCAATTTCGTTTCACGAAATGGCGGGCCATTTTGGCGCCACACTAGCTGATCGGAATCGAATTGCCCATCTTTTCTATCTCCAGCACGTCCTTTTCGACCACTATTTCAGGTTCCATGATCGTTGGACAGGCGAGGGAACGTGCCACAAGACAGGTCTTTTCCGCTTTCTCGAGCAGGCGTTTCGCGCGTTCCGAGTCTTTTCCTTCGGCTATCTTCAACCGTGGACGCACGTTGATCTGAGTGAAGCGCCAGCCCCCCTCGTCCTTTCCCAGGACTCCTTCGGCTTCCACCTCAAGGGAGAGAAACTCGAACTTGGAAAAGTGGGCCATTCCGGAAAAAGTGCTTAAAACACAGCCTGCTACTGCAGCCACCAGAAAATGCTCCGGGGTCCAACGGCCCGCCTCTCCTTGGAATTCGGGAGGAGCGCTAAATACAATAGATGGTTGAACATTCTCGGCCACTGCAATGCCGCTACGAAGGCTCGTCGAAGATGCGCTCACTCGGTAGATATACTGTTTCTCCATATTGTCCTCCATTCCTCAGGACGGAACGTCTGGATGAATTTCAACTCGTCGACGACAGCCTAGCCTTGTATGGCTTGTTTTGATGTGATAGTTGTCACGAAAATGAGTGACACGTATCACTGTCACACTTAGATGGCTAGAAGCTATCTGGGCGAGATCACTGCGTAGTTCAATCAGCTGAAGCCGCCATCTCTTTAGACGCTTGCTGAATTCGTTGCCTGGGAACGACGCGGACGGTGCTGGCTTGTGGCCCTTTTTCTCCCGGCTCTTCAACAAACCTCACAGTTGTCCCGACCTTCAAACGTGGGAAAGCCCGGCCAAGAACGCTGTTTTTGTGAAAATAGATTTCGCGTCCATCGTCCGCAATCAGAAATCCGTAACCCTCGTCCGGAAGGATTTTGCTTACGCGAGCCTCGGGAAGTAGTGCTTGACTCTTTATGTCGCCTCGCTGACGGCGGGCATAGTCCTGCAAACGGCGGCCAGCAGCCTTGAACGCATCGTTGATTGCCCTCCGAAAATCCTTATGTTGGATCTTCACTTCCGCATGCTTCTTGATCTCTCGTTCGCCTAACTGGCGGGCTCGAGCTCTCAAGCTTGGCTCTCGCTTCACTACGATCTCTCCCTGCGGCACGGCCAGATCAATCCGGATGTGATACAGCCTTCCCCTCCTATGGTGATGATGCGGAACTTCAACTGACACGCGACATCCCATCACTCGACCATAAAGTTTGTCGAGCTTGGCCGCATGGGCACGAATCCATTTTTCGATCTCTTTCGATGGCTTCATATTTCGAAATGTAATCTGCAATTCTGATTTCATGGCGGCTCCTCCCGTTCGCATTACAGTTCGGATGATCGTTTCAGTGGCGGCACATTTTCTACGTCACCTTGTTTCCGACCATTTCTCAATCTCCCAAGAATCCCCATTGGCCGCTCACGCCACACGCCGTCCTCTTGGTACTTCAACGTGTAAATGTGGAGCAACCGCCAGCCTGCATCGAGAAGCCGGTTCACTTCCTCTCGGCCCCGGGTTTCCAGGTTGTGGCCGGTAAGCTCGACGATATCGAGTTGCCAGAGAGGCAGCCTTTCGAGCAGGCTGATCGGCACCTCGTCTCCCGCCATTTCGCTATGCGCTTTCCGCTTGGCCATTGCTTGTTCACATCGCGCAGAACGCTCAAAACACAAGACACTCCCTTTTGTATAAGACTTTTGTCGCACAGGTCTGTGATCCGAGTCACAGATCATGGCTGACAAGTAAACTAAAAGAGGGCTGCCAACCTGTGCCGCAAGCCACAGCTCTGGCATAGCAGGAATCCCGGCTTGGGGCAGGCCTTTTCCCGGCAGGATGGGGGTAAGACTTGATTGCTGAATTCCTTCCAATGATCGAGCCAGCTATCGCTTTGATCGCCGCACAGAAATCGACGCGCTTCGGTTGCTCGGCCGTGGTTGTTTTGGGACAAAACTTTGTTCCGCCTTAGCGACTGCTGTCGTCTCTTGAGAACCGAGAGCTGTGGTGTCAGGACGAGGTTTCCCATGAGAGGAATGCTATGGGAGCGAAATGACTAACTGGAGAGCCCAGCATCTGGCGAAGAAGACGGAACATGGGCAGGAGTTATACCTGGATGCAAATCCGATGGGCAGGCTTAGGACGCTGACGACAAAGCAGATCAGAATTTTCGCGAAGGACACCATCAAAGGCCGCGTATTCGGGATTGGTTCCCTCGGAAAAGGTGCCGAGGTTTGAGGCCATTGCTTGGCCGCAGCTTGGTCACGGTGTTGTTACCCAAATTTGCCACCCAGACGCTGGCGCCATCAAAGGTCACGCCGTGGGGCTTGCTTCCCACGGCGACGGTGCCGAGGTTCGCCCCGTCGCTCGCCCGCAGCTCGGTCACGCTGTTGCTGCCTTCGTTTGCCACCCAGATGTTGGTCCCATCAAACGCCACGCCATGGGGGCTGGTTCCCACCCCGAAGGTGCCGAGATTCGACCCATCACTCGCCCGCAGCTTGGTCATGTTGGCGCTCCCTTCATTTCCAACCCAGATGTTGGCCTCATCAAAGGTCAGGCCATTGGGGGCGATTCCCACGGCAAAGGTTCCGAGGCTCGATCCATCGCTCGCCCGCAGCTTGGTCACGCTGTTGCTGCCTTCGTTCGACACCCAGATGTTGGCCCCATCAAACGCCACGCCATGGGGGCTGTTTCCCACCCCGAAGGTGCCGAGATTTGACCCATCGCTCGCCCGCAGCTTGGTCACGCTGTTGCTGCCCTCGATTGCCACCCAGATGTTGGCCCCATCAAAGGCAACTCCCTCGGGCCGGCTCCCCACGGCGAAGGTGTCGAGATTCGCCCCGTCGCTCGCTCGCAGCTTGGTTATGCTGTTGCTGCTAGTATTTGCCACCCAGACGTTGGTCCCATCAAAGGCCTCGAATTGGGGGCCGCTTCCCACCGCAAAGACTCCGAGGTTGGAGCCATCGTTCGCTCGCAGCTTGGTCACGCTGTTGCTGCCCCTATTGGCCACCCAGATGTTGGCCCCGTCAAAGATTACGCCAACCGGCGCGGCTCCCACGGAGTATTCCGTCGACAGATTGGCGTCAGCCTGCTGGAAGGCCATTTGGAACAGGTTCTGTTTCAAGCTTATCGCGCCGACAAAGGGTATAGACAACAGGGCTGGCTCCGGCACGGTCGCGACTTCGCTTTGATTATGCGGATAGGCTAGATTTGGAACTAAACCCCAGAGCCCGCAGAGAAACATCGCCACGACCACGAATTTGCCCGCATGCGGGCTGCGAATAACTGCCGAGGTTTGTTTTTTCATTTCGCCCTCCTCAATATCGAAATCCTTTGAAAATTCTTCGCCGTGATTCCGGCAGTGCATGAGATCCCCGGCTGAGGGCTTGGCCCCCAATCTGGGATTTCCGTAATTCGGCTGCTGGAACAAGATCATGCCAAAGCTATTATTTTAAATATTCCAGGCTTGCCGGATTACCAACGTTCATATTGATTTGCGATCGAGGCGAGCTCATGAGCATGGCCACTCCGCCAATCTCGATCGAGAGCGCCGGGCAAAGCAGTTGGTTTTATGCCTGCGTCACAGTCCAGAAGTGCAAACTCTCGAGCGTGTATCACAAAGATTTGCTAGGGCCATCGCCTTACCCTGTCAAAGCCGTTTCTTGCTCAAGGTTCTGATCCGCTCTAACGAAAACCCAGAGCAAACCGCTGGTGACGGAAAGTATTGCAATAGAATTGAGGGCCCAAGTCCATCCAAACCTGGTCGCGATATATGCCGTCGCTACTGGTGCCACAAATCCCCCCAGCCCTCCGCACATGTTCATTACGCCCGTGAGCGATGCAGCGTAGTTCGGCGTAAGGTCGATACATGTCGCCCACCAAGTAACATTGGCAAACATGTTGAATCCCGCAGCGCTGGCTACTAACAGAATCGCAAGCGAATTATTGGATATGTGACAGCCAGCCCAGACCAGAATCGCCGAGCAAGCCATTCCCAGCCAGACGGCGGTTTGCCGGCCGCGCCTTCTACCAAATTTTCTCACAGCAAGATCGGAAACCGCCCCACCCAAGGGGGAGAGCAACAACACGGCAAGATAGGGAGTGGAGGCCCACAAGCTTCCCTTCAAAATAGTGAGACCGCGGACTTTGACCAAGTAGATGAAAAACCAGGTATCAAAAAAAAACATCGTATATGCACGGCCCGCGTAGCTCAAAAGCAAAGCCCACGTTGAGCCCTTCGAAAAAATGTTGCCCCAGGGCGTTCTCCCGGTAGCGAGATTTGCTGTAGGACGATGGGTTGCGGTTCCTCCTGAGGGATGAAGCAGCGCCAACTCTGCGGAATTGATGCCGGGATGCTGTTCTGGGCGATTTCTCGCATATATACCCCAACAGAGCGCGACAACAACTCCCAGCAATCCGCAAAACCAGTAGGAAGTCCGCCAGCCCCAATGCTGAGCTGTCCAGGCAATAACAAATGGTGTAACCGCGCCGCCGGCGCCAACCCCCACGGTGGTAAAGCTGATGCCCAGACCGCGCTTTCCTGCACTCATCCATGAACCGACAACTCGGGCCGAATTGGGAGGCGTAAATGCCTCTCCGGCGCCAATCAAAAAACGAACTGCCGCGAATGAAGCAGCCAAGCCGATCCACCGCGACAGCGGAAGTTGCGGGACAATGGCCATCGCTGCTAAGCAAAGAGAATACGAAAAGATTGCCAGCGTCAAGACCTTGCGTGGGCCATATCGATCTCCAGCCCAACCACCTGGAACTTGGAAAAGAGCGTATCCGATCGCAAACGCCCCCAGAATCCATCCCATGCTCGTGGTACTAATAGAGAATTCTTCCTGAATATATTTCGCCGTGATGCCCATACTTATCTTTCCAAATGACGGGAGCATGTTGACGAGCGTTACCATAGCCATAATCCGCCAACGGACGTTGGTAGCACGAAGGTCAGACATGGCGGTCAGTTGTCCGCCTCGGCCTTCCGCATGGGCTGCGATCGTTGATTTCAAAATTGACTTTCCTCAGTGGAGCCGCTTAGGGCAGCTGTAGATAATCCTGCCCCCATTATTGTCCGCGCCACGTCATCAAAATAACCAGTGCCAACAAATTGATGGTGCTTCCAGTCCCCGTATTCATCTCCCTCTGCGACTGCCTGTAGCTGCGAATCTTGCAGTGCTGCGTAAGCCGTCATACCCTCTTTCCGATACATTTGCGCGGAGTTAAACAGACTGAGGTACATGGACGCGAGTCCCATCCGCGAGCAGTTCTGAAATTTGTACCCTAATTTAGCGAGTTCCGGCTGGAACTGGCTTATTGTCCGGTCATCCAAAGTCTTCTTCCAGTTGAATGAGGATGAGCAGTTGTAGTAAAGAAGTTTGCCTGGGAACTTTCCATGGATCGCGTTAGCAAACCGCCGCGCCTCTTCCAGGTTCGGCCCGGAGGTTTCGTACCAAAGCAGATCGGCATACGGCGCATAAGCCAGTCCTCGTGCAATAGCTGCGGCGAGGTCTCCCCGAGTTTCCCAAAAACCCTCGAGTGTTCTTGCGCCCGTCAAAAACGGGCGATCGTGGGGATCGATATCGTTTGCAATCAGAGTGGCATCTTTGGCATCGGTTCGCGCTATAAGAATGGTCGGAACACCCATCACATCAGCCGCGAGTCGCGCCGCAATAAGCTTTTGAATATGCTCCGACGTAGGGACTAATACCTTGCCTCCTAAATGGCCGCACTTCTTTGCCGCAGGAAGCTGATCTTCAAAACTCACTGCTGCAGCTCCGGCATCGATCAGGGCCTTGGTGAGTTCAAATGTATTAAGGATGCCGCCAAACCCTGCTTCACCGTCTGCTTTGATAGGGACCATCCAATCAAAGTCCCGCCTACCTTCGGCATGTGCAATTTGGTCAGCCCGCCTGAGTGCGTTATTAATTTTACGAACAGTATTGGGTACGCTACTGATTGGGTAAAGGCCTTCATCCGGGTACATTTCGCCCCAATCGTTACCATCGTTCGCCACACAGGCTCCGCTCACATTAATCGCTTGGAGCCCTGCCCGGACCTGGTGGATGGCCTGAATGCCCGAATAAGCGGCCATAGTCTGAACAAAAGGCTCTGTGCCCAGCAAACGCCAGAGCCTTTCGGCGCCCATTCGCGCCAGAGTATGTTCGACCCGAATAGACCCACGAAGCCTGACCACGTCTTCAGCTGAGTAAGGACGCTGGACATCTTTCCAACGCGAGCTTGAGGTCCAATTGCGGGACATTTCAGTGCTGGAACGACCTTCATCCATATTCTCTAGCTCCTAAGCAACAAATGGATCGCAGCCGCCGGGAATCTTCAAAGTCGGAGAAGTTAAAGTGAAAAGGCATTTCCCAGCATGCGATCACAGCAATTTAGAATCCCTACCCACGACCGCTGTCTCTCCGCGAACCTCGTCATCGATTGAAAGACGCACAAGTCGACTATGGAACTGGCCCCCGTAAATATCCGTGTCATTCAGATCCCCGGAAAACTCTGGCCGGGGAATCGATATTTTCAGCGCCAAGAGGAGCGGGAGCACAAAGATGCGAACTTCATCAGGTGAGACACCATAGATACGAGAAACCTGTTCAGCAGAAAGCGCGCCGCTCTTCCGGAAATGCTCAAAGCTCTTCTGGTCCTTAAAAATAATATCGAATGTCAGTTGAAAAGGGCCAGCATTCTTGCTTCGGATGAGTCTGGTAAGCTGCCATAACTCGGGCATCGTTTCTCTCCAGTGACGACTTACATTCCTCGATTTCATCGCAAGCAAATTTATATATCTTCCAGCGTCATCTGAAATGGCGCACAGGGATCATCAAGGCTCCAAACGTGATTTGCGCAGAATCGATACACCGCACCTGCGTCAATACCGGGCGGTGACATTGGGAACGCGAAGTTGCTTATCAGCCCATCGTATTCGGGAATGGGGTGATGAAGACCCGTGTGCCATGCAATCGCGACTACGGCTGCTGCTAAGCTCTGGGTCGGCGCTACCACATCGATGAGTATGCCGACCGTGTGATCCCCCTTCCGTTGCACTTCACAGGGCAATCCAGCCGCGCCGGGACGGCCATATACACGCCAATTCAAAGTGTATTTTGTTGATTCAAGACCCACGCCATCACGTACCTTTTTATGGACGACAGCTTTTAGTCCTTCGAGAAACTTATCAAATTGGCGCAAAACTAACGGGTCATCAACACCAGCAAAAGCTACAGATCGGTAGCCGACCAACGATGCCCCTTCCACTCGGACGGTATATGGCCTGGTCGTAAATTTGCTTCCCGTAACCCGCACAGCGCGCTCACTCACGGCCTCATAGCGGGCGGCCGATGTATCAAGTACGCCCCCCGGCTCGACGAGTTGATAGAGGTCAGCATTTTCATACATCGTGTGTGCTATGACACTCTCTGGCGTGCAGCGCATCGCAGGATTGGGGGGTTCGACAGTGAAGCCCTCCTCATCAAGGGCCGCGCAGATGGAATCCGGATAAAGGCGCTGAGCGACGGAACCCGTTCCGCATTCAAGAATTTTCGCAGCGTGAAAAGCCACGCCTTTTGGTATGCCGCGGAGGACGGGAAGTGCCGAAAAGATTGCGACATCGCTGGATCGACCAGCAATCACGATCTGAGCGCCCGCTTGCAATGCCCGCTGAAACGGCTCTATGCCCATCATAGCTACGAAACGCTCGGCGCCTCTAATTGTGTCTTCGTCCAACCGCGGAGCGGGCTGAAGGGGAGACAATTTCCCAGCGCGATAAGCATCGACCAAAGTGTCCTTGTCTATCTCGCTGTTAATGGATGCGAGCTTGAAATGCCAACCATTGGATATTGCCAACTCGCGTACAATGCCGAGCATGAAGTTAAGGTGCGGCCTTCCTCCGGAGAAACCCGCTGTGCCTATCAGTAGAGGAATACCGGCATCCAACGCGTGCCGCATCATCACTCGAGTGTCCCGCGTAATGGCCTCACGGGATGCTTTTGCTTTCCCCGACCCGAGGTAATAGGGCCCGGCGTCCGTAGAACCAGCATCACACCCGATGAAATCCGCACCTTGGCTAACGGCTGTTGAAAGACTTTCTTCTAGGAATCCGGATCCTACTCCACCAGTGGCAGCAACTGCTCTCACCTTAATCGGCATTCTATATGTACCCGTGAATACGAAACACTCTGAGTAAATGAACGGACTGCGAAAGCAGCCTCAACCAACTTGGAACAACAGTGCGATAACCTAGATTTCATCCCAGCAGCAGAACATACATCGATGAGGAAGCCACTTCGACGCTGACCTGACCCACCATCTAGCGACTTGCCACAATCCTAAACTTCTGAACTCTGTGACCTGCCTCGTTCCCTACTCCAACCTCAGCAACGTACACGTTACCCTTTGAGTCCACCGCCATGGTGTGACCATGCGAAAATTCACCGGCTTGATGACCGGGTCGGCCGAAACTTGATAAAATCTTGCCACTTTCGTGATCCAGGATATCCACTTGCTCGTTCTCTTCATTTAAAACGAACATGAATTTCTGAGTCTGATCGGGCGAGAAACCGACCCACCCAGCCGTGCCCCACGCCCGCGGCAGGTGTCCCGGCCCAGGCGGTTGAGTTCTCTCCCCATAATTGATTCGGTGGGGGCTTTGCATTTCATAAGGGATAAGTATTTCCTTTTGGAATTTCCCCATCTTATCGAATACCTGCACTCGGTCGCCGCGCCGGTCGCAGACGTATACCAGACCGTCGTTGCCTAGGGCCACACAATGCGGCACCTGCATGAACTCGTCGCCTTCGCCGGCTTCGGTTTCGGCCTTGGTACGATGCAGGACCCACTGACGTAGGAACCGCCCGCTTCGATCGAATACAGCCACGCGATGATTACTACCGGGTTCCTCGCCATCAGCGACATAGACGTCACCGTTGCTGGGATCAACCGCGATCCCACCAGGTCTGTAGAACCCCGCATGGCTGGAATTCAAAGCTCGACCTGACAACGTGCCGTCCGATGAATCTACTATCCCCTTCGTACCGATTTGGAGCAAGAGCTTGCTCCCGTCATGCGAATATTTCTGCACAATGCCGTCCTGGTTGCTGGGGAGCCACACGTTGTTTTCGTAATCCACGTAACAGGCGTGACGCCCTGGCCCGAGGACGTTCGCATCTCCCCAGGAGTTAACGACATTCCCTTCGGGATCAAACTCAATTACCCAGGGCGCCTGATAGGCAGCGTCCAGCTCGTTGTCGGTCAAGTTGCGCCGATTTACGATGAATACATGATCCTGAGCGTCAGTACATACGCCTCCCACGGACCCAGTCACCCACAATTTAGGCAGAGGCTTGGGCCAAAAAGGATCCACCTCGTATTTGGGGGTACCTTGGGCCTCCAGTGGCAGTGGGCAAGACATCACAAGTCCAATGACCAACGCCGCCGCGCCCGTCGCGGCAAAAGCCAGACACCATGTCTTCCTTTTCTTCCTGCTCATAGCAACGCCTCCTGCGGTCCCTTGTGGCCTCCACCCGATTTCGGCGTCTCCGCCTCGGTTCTTGAGTTCCGTGGTCTCTTTGTTCCCACTATTGACTTCCCATGAGTTTGAATTTCTGAACTCTGTTGCCGGCTTCCTCTCCTCCCGCCTCACCAACGTACACGTTGTTCTTAGAGTCCACCGCTAAGGCATGTGCAAATGTAAATTCACCGACTTGGTGGCCCGCACGCCCGAAGGTCGACAGGACTTCCCCGCTGGAGCGATCCAGGATATCCACTTGCTCATTGTCTTCATTCAGAACGTATATAAACCTTTTCGACTGACCAGCAGAAAAACCTAGCCACACAACCGTACCCAACGCGCGCTGCGCGTGACCGGGTTTTGGCTCGTACTGGCTTCTCTTCTCGTAAGGTACAAGTATGTCCTTTTGGAATTTCCCCATCTTATCGAATACCTGAACCCGGTCGCCGCGCCGGTCGCAGACGTATACCAGGCCGTCGTTGCCGATCGCCACACAATGCGGAATCTGCATGAACTCGTCGCCCTGGCGGCCTTCCGATTCGGCCTTACGTTGCAGAACCCACTGACGCAGGAATCGCCCGTTTCGATCGAACACAGCCACGCGATGATTACTACCGGGTTCCTCGCCATCAGCGACATAGACGTCACCGTTGCTGGGATCAATCGCGATACCCGACGGTCGATAGAATCCCGTATGGCTGGAATTCAAAGCCATACCTTTGATGGTTCCGTCTGATGAATCAGCAACGCCCTTTGTCCCGATCTGGAGCAAGAGTTTGCCGCCATCGTGTGAATATTTCTGGACGAAGCCATCATCGCTGCCGGCAACCCACACGTTATTCTGGTAGTCGACAAAGCAACCGTGGAGCCCTTCTGGCAGAGCTTCTCGATCTCCCCAAGAGTTAACGACATTCCCCTGCGGGTCAAACTCGATCACTGGGGGCGCCTGGCGCCCGGAGTCAAGTTCATTCTCTGTCAGATTCCCGCGGTTAAGAATGAACACATGGTCTTGAGAATCCGTGCACACCCCGCTCACGGACCCCGCTACCCACTTGTCAGGCATCGGTTTGGGCCATGAAGGATCGACTTCGTACTTGGGCGGAGTACCCTGGGCCTGCGAGGGGAAGGCACAAAAGGTCGAGAACACCAAGACTAGTGCTGCGCATACCCCGGCCATCATGAGGGAGCTTATCTTCCCCTTCACATTCATGTCGTCACTCCTCTTCCGACCCCAAATTTCGAACTCTGTTAAGTCAGGGCATCACTTTGTAGACTCGGAGCTCCGCCGCCTTGTCCCCGTGACGAGGCGCCGCCAGATAATATCGGTCCAGAGCGGGGACCAGAATCGCAGTCTTGGCGCGAAAGGCGCCCACGACATGTCCGATCTGTTCGTAATGATCAGCGTCACGCTGCTGAAATACATCGACAAACTCAGTTCCTGGAGCGTAGATGCGCCGTGTTCTAGAGTCGTAGGCTAGATCGTCAACCATTTCTGTACAAGGGAGAGTAGCTATGACCTTGCCCGAATCCGAATCCAGAACAACGAGTTTTGAGGGTTTGCGCGTAACGGTAAACAAGCGATGATCGCTTTCATCGAACGCCAAAGGAACGTTCTCCTGGCCTTCCGCAGTTATCGACCAGGTATCCAGAAGACTGCGCTTCTTTCGATCTATCACTCCCAAAGCATTCATAGCGGTGAAACTGGCGAAGAATCTCGGCCCTGATTTTTCCAGCGCCAGCGCTTCCACACGATTTGTGTCAACTTTGATGTCAGCTATTTTCTTTGCGGTCGTAGTATCAACGATGGTGATGAAGGAATACGGCGTGTGAGCTGCTCGGCCACCGCCGACTATATACATATACTTCGATGTGGAATCATAGGCCATGGAATCACAGTCGACGATCAGCTTGACGCTCCCTATCGGTTCATAAGAGTCGGACTTGTAGATTCTTAGCTCTGCCGCCCCGCCGTCGACGACGAAAAGTTTTTTTATGTCGTCCCGATAAACGAGGGAGTGTGGTTCTTTGAGGTCCGTGAGGGTATGAATCAGTTTATTCGTGCGAAGATCGAAGACTTCGACCACTCCTTGCTCTGCGGTTAAGAAAAGGCGGTGACCTGTCAGATCCACCGCAAAGTGATCAAAATCGCCTTCGCGTAGAGCTGGCAAAGGAATAGTTTGTACCAATGTGAGCGGCTCGGCCGCTTGGGAAGTGCTAAGGACAAGCAGAACGAAAATCGACACTAGTAAGATAATTTGTTTTCCCATGGTTCTCATCAATGTTCCTCTCGCCAGCAAGCTTCTAAGTAGGGACAAAATCTCAAGGATCAAGCCAGACCAAAGCTCCACATCCTTTGTTCTCGCATCCGTGTCACTCTTTGGGCTTGAATGATGGATCGGCAGTTCCGGGAGCACCACGGGACCCTAGCCGGCTGGTCCAATACTCGATGTCGTAATAAGTTGTGATGCCAATCGTTTGATAGACTTCTTTATGAACGGCACCGTACATAGCCGGATCCATTCCCATGGTACCGGTCTCCTTGAGTCGCACAAAGGCGTCCTTTATGCTTTTGTAATACATCAGGATCGCTGCAGAAGGGTGACTCAGCATTTTCCACCCCATTTCTCCGAGATCTTGCGCCGTGAAATTAGGCCGATTGGGAAGTCCCTGCTCCGCATTCACAAAGTTGAGCGGACCGTGAACCTCCTTGGGGATGCGTCGAGTTTCCTCCACGGTTCTGGGAAACAATAAGGCATAATCGGCGCCCGCCTGGAGATAAAGATTGGCCCTGCGGACACCTTCGGCAAAGCCGTGGGTGCTGACGGCATCTGTGCGCGCGCCAATCACAAAATCGCGATCGCGACGAGCTTGAACGGCGTAGCGGATTTTCTCGATCATTTCTTGGACTGGAATGGTCTCCACCCTTCCGTCCATGTAGTAATGAAACCGCTTAGGGAACAGTTGGTCGTCAATGCAGACGCCGGCACAGCCAGCGTGTTCGAGCACGCGGACCGTATGAAAAACGTGAGCGGGCTCGCCAAATCCGCCTCCGGCATCAACCAACAACGGGATATCTATTACATTGGTAATGGCTCGAGTGGTTTCGGCCAAGTCGTCCAGACTAAGCGCCGATTCAATCTGGCAGGTAACAATGCCCCGGGCACTACCATCCAGGTTGACATATCGAAATCCTACCGACTCGGCGATTTTGGCTGAAAGAGGGTCGTAAATGCTTGGAGAATCTACAATCCCAGGGCCTTCTATGAGCTCACGCAACAAAGTCGTCATTCGTTTGGGCGAACTTTTCGGGGAGGCGACTTCACCTTGGGCTCTGGCCAGAGGCGTGGCAGCGCCTGCCGCCAAACCAGCCAAAGCTCCCAAAGAGATGCTCTTGCCAAAACTCCGGCGGGACAAATCTTTCATTCGTCCTCCTTCAAGCCACAATGATTGGACCGAACCTGTTGCGCAGCTTTGAGGTAAGCAGCTTACCAAATGAACTTCAACGCGAACTGAATCTCCCTGGCCGTTGTGGTTGTTGAAGTCAACAATCCCGCGGCATCATTGGGTGCACCACCTGAATCAAAAATGTCCGTATTGTCGATCAATACAGGGACGGCAAAGTTCGCGTGGTTGAGAATATTGAAGACCTCTGCCCGAAACTGTATGTTGAAGCTCTCCGAAATCCTCCTGACTGGGTTGTTCTTGAATATCGAGAAGTCGAGATTTGACGTTCCCGGACCGATCAGGATGTTGCGCCCCGCATTCCCGCGCAGATTGATACATTGCAGGTTAGTGAGATCGCCAAAAGCGGGATCGCAATTTGCTGTCCAAAAAGCGGCGGACGGCGCTGTCGGGACGGCAAAGCACTGCGTCTTGATGTAATTGTCCGGGTTGCCGGGGTTGATGAGGGATCCGCATCCAGGGCCCTTCAGCCGGCTTGGGAAATCCCACGGATCGTTGCTATTGATCCCCAAGGGGTCTCCGTCCGTCCCGAAGGTGGGACTGAACGGCACGCCGTCACTCGCCGTGAAAATCGCGCCCAATTCCCAGCCATTGGTGGCCCAACCCAAAGGTCCAGACACCGACTTCAGGCCTGGAATGTCCCAGGTAGCACTGAACACCAACGTCCGGCTAACGTTGAAATCGGAGAGTGCGCGGTTCGCATTGGGATTAGTCCAGGGCCACAGGCTGGAGATCGAGTTTCCAAATTGGTCTCCACCTACAGTCGCCGAACCCGTGTCAATGCTCCTACCCCAAGTGAATGAGCCGTGCATCTGAAAACCTCGACTCATTTTCTTTTGAACTCCGACTAATAGACCGTTGTACGAAGAGTTGCCCTGATATAGAATGCCGCGAATCGCGGCAAACGTGGTATTAATATTCTCGCCACTAGTGACGGGCGACGGAAACAGGTAGCCCGCGGAGCTCAGTACCGGCATCACGATATTCATGTCATCCGTCTGAATAGGCTGGTGCACGCCTCGTGAGCCCACGTAGCCAGCTAGCGCGGTTAAGCTGGGAAGCACCTGGCGCTGGACATTGACATTCCACTGCATCACGTAATTGCGCTTGGGGGCATGCTCGATGAACGTCTGCCCTAAGGAATTTGGGGCTTTCAGCAACGCGGCGGCACCTGCGAAGAAGGCTCCAGGAGGCAAGGGTTGAATACTTCTCGTAAAGGTAAATGGTTGCGAGGAGCTCGCGAGCATGAACTGATATGGCAGGGGAAGGACATCGAACATTCCAAAACCACCGCGAACAGCGGTCTTACCGTTCCCAAATGGGTCCCAAGCAAATCCCACTCGTGGGGCGAAGTTTCGGAGCGTAGGGTTTAAGAAATATGGGTCGCCCAAGTGTGCCGTGGTATCCGTGATATTGAGGAGGTTGGAAAGTTTACCATGAGCCTCCTTGAGCACAGTCGCAAATTCATAGCGAAGGCCTAAATTTAGAGTCAGGTTGGGACGCCAGCGCCAATCGTCTTGGAGATAGGCTCCAAAGACAGTCTCGCGCAAATCTCGCGGTGTGCCTGAGGGGCCGTTAAGACGGCTGGCATTATTGATGAGAAAAGCAGGCAAGGAGCCGAAGCTAAAAACTCCGTTGGGATTCGTTTTTTGTGATACATCCAAAAAGATTCGCTCCGCAGACACACCGAATTTCAACGAATGCTTCCCATGTGTGACAAAGGCATCGTCATACACTTGGAATGAGTTCCAGAAGTACAGGAATGTCGAAAGGCCTCCAATACCCCCAGACAACCGTGTAAGACCACCCCCCACCCCTACCTGAGCGGCATTTCCTCCAGCTACGGCACCTAAAGTAGTGTCGGTCGCTAGGGGATTGATTGCCGATACGCCCCCATTATTGGTGACACGCTCGCGGCTATAACCCAGGCGAACCGTGTTGATCAAGGTCGGATTGAAAACATGTCCTTCCTCGATCGCAACTACCTGACGGTTCGTGTGCGAACCCAACAATTGCACTTCGAGTGCGTCTGGGGATTGATAAGACGTGTCGTCATATAGATATGTACCGGAAATGTTATCTTTTTCCGAAAATTTATGGTCAATTCGAGTTGTAAAAAAATTTTCGCTGACAACCTGTTGCGCTGCAAAACTAAACCGTCCTGTGTCCCCATTCCCCAAGATAGGACCGTTAGGCAAGGGATAGAAGGGTAGGTATAGCAGTGCTGACTTGTCTATCCCAGTCGTCGCATCCGGATTAAGGTTCGACAGACCTTTTTGAATAACGTAGCTCGCAAGGGTTTGCGTCGAACAGGGCTTGGTCGGATCGGCACCGAGTGGGTTTGAACAGACAGTTGAAGGGCCCGTCGACCCACCGGGACCAGTCCCAATCCCGCGAATTGCCGGGGAGGGAACAGTATCAATGTAGGTTATGCCCTTTGACTGACGTACGGCCTCATAGTCCCCGAAGAAGAATGTGCGGTCCTTTATGATTGGACCCCCAGCGGAAGCACCAAACTGATTGCGCCTGAACGGCGGAATCTTAGCGCCATCGAAAAAATTACGAGCATCCAAAGCGCCGTTGCGCAGGAATTCATACACGCTTCCATGGAGCTGATTAGCCCCTGAACGTGTGATGGCGTTCACCACTCCGCCAGCTGTCCTTCCATATTCAGCTGAATAATTGTTAGTTAGGACTGAGAACTCCTGGATCGCATCCACGCCGAGGTTGCCACCCAAGACGCTGCCAGGAGCGCCATTCGAGTAGTCGTTGATACTGATTCCATCGAGCCGATAATTATTCTGTTGAGGACGAGCCCCGGAGATGGTTATCTGCGCTCCGAAACCCTTGTTACCCCGGTCGGCGCCCGCTGTAAAACTGGTTTGAGTCTGTATTGCGAGTACGCCCGGCTGTAAGACGGCCAGGTCAGTCCAACTGCGACCGTTCAACGGTAGTTCGCGAACCGTGGTCGAATCAACTGTAGCGCTAATGGTCGCCGAGGATAACTGGACGGTGGGGGCCTCGCCGGAGACTTCGATTTTTTGTGTCATCGAGCCGACCTGCAATGTTAGATCTAGAACTTGTTGCGCCCCAACCGTTAACGTGATTCCTGTCCGGACTGTGGTGGTAAAGCCTACAGCCGAGGTCGCCACCTCATAGGTTCCCGGAATTAAATTCGGCGCAGTGTAGAAGCCGGCAGCATCCGTAGTGAGCTCACGCGTAACGCCGGTCGCGACATTCTTAATGGTGATTTGTGCCTTAGGAAGGCCTGCGCCGGAAGCGTCAGTCACTGTCCCAGAAAGTGTTGCCCCGGCCACCTGCGCTCGCACTCGCATAGGAATCACTGCGCTGAGCGCAACTATCAGCATGATGCATCCCACAGCATGTAATCTTGGAAAGGACCTGGTAGGAGTTAAATCTCTATTCATCGGATCCCTCACTTTTTTCGACCGGGTGGACACTCAGGCGTGCCTGTTCATATTCAGGCATTGCTTATACTTATAGGAGGAATGGAAGTCAAGGGAGAAATGGCTGGACAAAGCTGTCCCAGGTAGCTGCTCCTAAATGTTCAAGCTTATGTCGATGGCAAATTTGTAGCGGTCACCACGATAGTAAATACATGCGAGATCGATCAGGCGGTCAGATTTGTCGTAAACATAAGCAACGAGGTAGAGCACCGGACTCAAAACGTGAATCTCAAGAAGTTGCGCAATCTCCGGGCTTGCGAGACGCGCTTCGACATTGTTCTGAATTCGCGCAATCTTGGCGCCGGCATTTCTACTCAGCACTTCGGTCATTGATGCGCGTTTAAGTTGATTTGCACGTATCCGCGACCCGTATTCCGGAACGACGTAGTTGAGGACGTAACTCAGCGGTGTACCATCTTTGCGGCGCAGACGCCGAAACAAAAAGACTTTTCTAGAATCGCGAAAAAATGATTTAAACTCCTCAGGCACGACAATCTTTTTTCGTTCCAGCACTTCAGTATCCTCATTGGCCTGGTGAGAGACGACCGTCTCGATCGAACCGAGTACCCGTAACTCCTGATGATCATAAACTTCTGGACGAACGAAAGTGCCGAAACGCCGTCGCCGCACAATCATTCCATCTTCTTCGAGAGACCCGAGCGCTTCCCGGACCGTTATGAGGCTCACACCGTAGCGTTTCGCAAGTTGTACTTCAGTAGGAAGACGACCTGTTTTTACAAATTGTCGAGTTAGAATCTCGGAACGTAAACTCTGCTCAACTTGATACCAAAGTGGTAATTTACGATTCAACATACCGTGCCTCGGACCTATACTCGCATTTTTGTGCTCGTTCTGCCATTACTTGGAGAAAATGACGAGACGATTGAATTCGCCAATTCCGAGCATGCCTGCAAATGCTAACAGCCTGCACGAACTGCCCGGAGCGAGTATCCTGCAAAACGCCGGAAAGGAACATCGTGTCAGTTCAAAAGGAAGGTTGGTCGGACACCAAGCGCGACAATTCGCGGTTAGCACCACCTCAAATCCGTTGTAATCTCATCTCGGCGCACGAATTCTTCTACTGGCCGCTATAAACCAGGATTTGAGCATTCGTGTTTTCGTGCTGGGGCACGGCCACAAAAAGTCTTTTAAGTTCGGGCACGTATCGTTCGGTCCTCGCTCCCGGTCCAGTTGGAATCTGCCCCAAGGACTTGTAATGATCAGGATCTGTTTGTTCGAATACATCTATGGACCCCGCACCGCCTCCGGTGGCAGCATAGAGACGCTTACTCACGCGATCGAACACTAGGTCGTCGATATTTTCATTTATATGAAGCGCAGTTAGCTCTTTGCCATTCTCTGTGTCGAAGACAACAATTTGCCCGCTGCGGCATCCAACAAACAACCGATGATTGGGTTCATCCAATGCCAGGGTGACGTCGACTTTACCCAATGTGATAGGCCAGCTTGCAATGACGGTACGGGTTTTTCGATCAATCACCTGAATCTTGGTCTGTGCTACATCGCTAACATATAATTTTGAACTGAATCTCTCGATTACCATTCCGTCCAGCCCAGGGCTATCGACCTTCATTTCATCGACTTTGTCGCCGCTGGTCGTATCGATGATGTTAATTGTGGAATAACTCATTTTGGCATCGCGGCCGCCATTCTCAACGTAAAGATATTTGGTAGCAGGATCGTAGACGATTGGGTCCGTGTCGGCGAGAAGTCTTACGCTTTTGATCAAATGGTAGTCCACCCCACTGTAGATCTTCAACTCCCCCGGGCTTCCATCAGTAACATACAAACGGTTCAGGTCTCCGCGAAACAGCAGGCCGTGGGGGATTTCGATCCCGCTGATGGTGTGAATTAATTTATGTGTCCGTAAATCAAAAATCATGACCGCCTTGCTGCTTTGCGGAGTCGTGAAAAGCCGGTGCCCGCGAAGGTCTACAATGAGGTGGTCGAAACGGCCCTTCACGTCGCTTGGGAAATCATAGTGATCGACCAGCTTCAGGGGTTCCGTGCCTGTCGATGCGGTCTTGTCATTGGCAGCTTCGGCGGCTTTTTGTACGCCCGGTGGTTGGTGCGCCCGGCCGAACGCCGGAACCACCAATGAGATTGAGAGGGCACATGAGCACAAAGGGATGAGTCTCAGCAGTTTCATAATGGCTTGTCTCCTATTTTGCATTTACCTCGGACACCCATCCCCGTGCTAAAACCTTTAAAAAATCTCGACGCACCGGCCCTTACCGATGTTGGTCTCCTCTAAGGCCTACACTACAGACGGGGCGAATTGTAACCTGGGATTTCCGTTTTGACCTCCAGGACAGGCATCCTTATACACCCGAGGCCCTTCCGAGCGAACCAAATTGTTTTTCGTCGCATAATCTTCCAGCTGGATAGAGGACAGCCCGGTTCGCTGCGAGTGACGGCTATTCGGCAATAGGAAGCAACTCCCGGCATGTTTGAATGAATAAGTCATTGAAGGAGCGCTTGGTGTACAAAAGCTGTGCTCAACTGACAAGACCGAGTTTTTGTACCAGGGTGAGTGAGAGAGTTTATATCAGTTAAGTAAACGGAGTGAAAAAACCCGTTATTTGTAAGGATTTGGCAGGGGCGGTGGGGATCGAAATTGCAGGTCCAAAAATAGGTCCTGAGTTGTTAAAGGTGTGGCACCACTGCTTTTTTCCAATTGGTGTCAAATATATTCCATCACTCACGCCGCGCATTCCGACGCGCGCGGAGCCCAGCGATGCGGTTCCGATCTGCAAACCCGCTGCAGACCCGTCAATAAGTTCTCCATACTGAGTCGCTTGACTTGGGGCCGGCACCGCTCTACTCTACGCGCCGAAGGGTAAGGAGCGCCTTCGCACTATGACCTCGACCACCATGAAAAGATATTTCTGCAGGCTGAGGCACGTAAGCATCTTCTGGGTGATGTTCGCGATGCCCTTAGCGGCGGGTACGGTCCGGATCTATGTCACGAATAGAGGCGGAACCACCATTGATGTGATCGACCCTGCGACGAACAAGGTTGTGGAAACGATCAGAGACATTGAGTCGCCCGAGGTGGTGCGATTCTCTCCTGATGGAAGCCGGCTCTATATCGCTACTAGGAGCGAGGACGTCCTCGACGTTATGGATCGAAAGAGCGGAAAGATTATCAAGAAGGTGCCCCTCAGCGGTTGGGCCAACGATGCAGCAGTGACGAGCGATGGAAAGCTTATTGTTGTCTGCATCCGTAATAGCGGCACAGAAGCGTTGGATGTCGGGGCGCTGGATATCATTGACGCCGCCTCCCTGGAAAAGGTCAAGAGCATCCCGGTGAAAAGAGGGCTGCACGACGTGTCGCTGACGGTGGACGGCAAGTATGCGGCCGCCGGATCGCCGAGCGGACATGTTATAACCGTATTTGACCTCCAGAAAATGGAGATCGCTTGGGAGCTTCCGTACGACCAGGGAATACTACCCTTAATCATTGAGAGTAACCCGGACGGCTCGGGCCGCCGGATCTTCGCACAGCTTAGCCAATCGGGTGGATTCTCAGTGGTGAATTTCGCGACGCACAAAGAGGTGGATAGAATCAAGTTCCCCGATGAACCCAATGGGTTCCCTTCCGGGTGCGAGGGCATCAGCCACGGCATCGGCATATCTCCGGACAATAAGACCCTGTGGGCCAACAGCAGGCCGGCCAATTCTGTTTTCGCCTACTCGCTTCCTGACCTCAAATTGCTGGGACATGTCTCTTTGCCTGAAGTCAATGTGCCGGGAAAGCACCCTAGGGGAGCGGGACCGGCCTGGATCACTTTCACTCCCGACAGCAAGACCGTCTACGTTTCCACTTGCGGGACCAAGACTATATCCGCCATCGATGTGGAAGCAATGAAAGAAGTGACTCGCATCCCGGTCGGGGAGATGCCCGACCGGATCAGCACGTTGGTGCTGCCCTAAAGATGTGATTCGGCCCTCTGCCGGAGACGTGGAACTGCTGGCTGTCACGCAGACTTTGAGCTAGCGCATGTGAGGTGCTTATGATTTCGAGCGTTCTGCTAAAGATAGTTTCTGCCGGTTTCGTGGTAGCGGCTGCCGTCTTACTGTGTGTGCTTGCTCCCTTTACTAAGGCGCAGACCTCCGGGAGCCCCGACGCGAAAAAACCGCAGCTTGATTATGAGTTTTTCAAAACGCGCGTCGAGCCTATCTTCCTGAAAAAGCGATCGGAGGACCACGCCCGCTGCTACGTTTGCCATCAAGTAATGCGTC
>JBGOVX010000207.1:0-5913 GCA_041478355.1 Terriglobia bacterium
AAAAGGTTACCGCAGCAGGTTACCGCAGCAGGTCACTCAATCCAGGCGAGACTATCACTGGCCAGAAACCGAGTCAATGCAACATTTTACAGGCTTATGCACAAAATGTCACCTGTAGGGTTGTGACCCAGTTTCCAAAAAACGGCGATCCGCCGGATTCAGTAGCGCCGGCGTCCCGCCGGCTCCCTGCCTTTTCGTGCTCCGTTACGTACGCGGCTCCAGAGTCCTCACGCGCGCGGCGATATCTGCTGCTACACTCTGCATCTCCGCCTGGACATGGCCGTTGGTTGCCAGAAGTTCTCGATCGCCGAGCCTGTACGGCTGACCGTCAAAACGCGTCACCATTCCTCCAGCCTCGCGAACCAGCAAGACGCCCGCAGCGGTGTCCCAGGAGTTCAGGCCAAATTCCCAGAATCCTTCGAACCGGCCGCAGGCGACACCTGCAAGGTCGAGCGCAGCCGAGCCATCGCGCCGGACCCCATGGGAGCGTAGAGTGAAATCCCAGTAGTAATGAATATTCGGATCTTGTGTGCGCTTTTTGCTGGGGAATCCGGTGACCAATAGGCTGGTCGCCAGCGTTTCAATCGGCGAGACGCAAATCTTCTTCCCATTTAAGTCCGCGCCTTCCCCTTTAACGGCCGTGAACAGTTCGCCGCTCACGGGCTGATAAATGGCTCCGGCGAGCAGTTCTCCCGCTTCCTCCAGGCCGATTGAAACGGCGAAGCACGGGTATCCATGGGCGAAATTGGTGGTGCCGTCCAGTGGATCGGCGTGCCAGCGGAAGCGAGATTCGCTTTCCGCGCCCCCGCCCTCCTCGGCAACAATGGCATGCTTGGGGAAATGCGTCCGCAATCGCGTCACGATGGCCCGTTCGGAGCGCTCGTCGGCCTGCGTCACAATATCTACTTCTCCCTTGTAGCTGATTCTGACCGGGCGGGCGAACTCCTCGAGCAGAATGGCTCCTGCTTCGCGCGCCGCGCCTACGGCAACTTCCAGAAATGGATTCATGCCAGTGGTGTGCCCCCGTACCGATCATGCCAGAACGTGGTTAGGTAGGAAACCGTGGAAATCCAGGATATGCAGGAGCTGCAGCAGGGGCGCGACTACTCGAGACGCCCGCCAGAGTAATAGGCTTTGCGGCTGCGCACCTTGCATTCGCAATGAACGCGCACTTCAAGTGTTCGATACACGCCCGGGGCAGGGCGCGGATCGGGATAATACGCCAGGCGGTATTGCGTGCGCAGTTCCTTGTCGATGCGGTCGAACATTTCGCCCAGTTCGCCCACGCTATTGGGGAAATAGGTCGCGCCCCCAGTCGACTCCGCAATAGTTTCCAGAGCATGTTCTCCGGCGGTGTTGCGGCCGCCCTCCGACTTCACCACGCGCACGATAATCGTGTAGAGCAGCGCATCGGCACGAAGCGCTGCGCGGCGCGCGGTCTCGAAGTCGGCGCGACTGGTGGTTTCGCCCGCATCGGTTACCAGCACGATCACCCTGCGGCGCCCGGCAGAATTGCGAGCCAGCGCCTCCGAGCCCAGGTACACCGCATCGTAGAGCGCCGTGCCGTCGCCGGGGACAATGCGCTTGAGCGCGGCCCGCAACGCGGGCACATTGGAGGAAAACGGCGCCAGTTGCGTGACCACGTCAGCAAACTCATAAACTGATAGACGGTCGCCGGGACGCACCACTTTCTGAATGAAGCGGGATGCGGCCTCGGTCTCAAATTCGAGGTCCTTGATTTCGCTCAAGCTGGAATCAATCATCAACGTGAGGTCCAGAGGCTGCTGTGTTTCCGGCTCGAAGATCTCGATTTTTTGTTTGACGCCTTCTTCATAGACTTCAAACTGGTCGGGCGTGAGGTCCAGGGCCGGGCGGCCATCCTTGTCCAGCACGCTCGAAAGCAAACTGACCAGACTCACCTCGGAGCGGATGCGGGCGCGCGGGTCTTCGCCTTGCTGCTGCGCCGCGGCAGGCGCTGATGTCGTAGCGGCCATCGCAAGCAGTACCCCGGCAATCAGGAACGGCAGGGGCGCGAGCAACATGCTCGCGCGGGGTTTTGTCCTGTTGACTGGAAGCTTGGGTCGAAGCGCGGTGGGCAACAAAGTCATTGGTAGAAAGATAGGCAGAAAGAATAGATTCATGCGGGAGCGAAAAGGATAGCTTATGCGGAAGGAATTTCTCCTTCGGCCCACACGGCTCCGTCGGCGAAAAACTCCTTCTTCCAGATCGGTACGGTGCGCTTGAGCGTATCAATGCCGTAGCGGCAAGCATCGAACGCGGCAGCGCGATGCGCCGACGAGACTACGATCAGCACGGAGGTTTCGCCGATTTCCAGGCGTCCCAGCCTGTGGATGATCGCGAAACGCCGGATGGAGAATTTCTCGAGCATCTGGGCGCCTATTTCGCGCATCTTGACGACCGCCATCGGTTCGTAGGCTTCATACTCCAGATACGCCGTGGCGCGATTCCCTGAGTGGTTACGCACGATGCCTTCGAATACCACCACTGCGCCATCGGGCGGGGCCTTGAGTTTCGCCACGATCCCGGGCGTATCAATCGGCTCGCGAACCAGCGCGCAAAGATTTTCGGAAACAGGCGAACCGGCAGGGGCAGCGCCCCCGCTGACGGGCGGGAGAAAGGCTACTTCATCACCGGAAGAAAGTGGAGTATGCCATTCGACGAATGCCTGGTTCACAGAGACCACCACCGAAGATCGGAATCGAGCAAGCTCGGGAAAAGTTCGGCCGTAGCGCGCAAACAAATCCTCGACGCGCGCGCCTTCGGAAAGTTCGGCGTCTTCTTCCGATTTGCCCACGATGTCTTTCAGTCGGCCGAAGAAAAGCACGCGTACACGCATCGGGCTATTCTATCCGCGCGAGTAAAAAAGTTCCACTCTGCGAGTTCCTGGGTACTAATCGAATTAGGGATGGCCACCCTCCAGTAAATCAGTTGACCTCTACGGGGCATAGCCGTAGCGTGTCAGACGACGGTTGAGAGGAGGCGCGTCCAGCCATGCGTATCCTGGTTTCAGGTTCAACGGGATTTCTGGGAACTTCGCTGATCGCCACTCTGGAGCGCAAAGGTCATACCATTGTGCCGCTGGTGCGGCCGCAATCCGGGCAACCGAACGCCAGCGGCGCTCGCGGGAAAGCCGTCCGATGGGACCCTGTTACCGGCCAGTTTGACGCGGCAGCCGCTGAGGGCGTGGACGCTCTGGTGCATCTGGCCGGCGCATCCATCGCGGGCGGACGATGGAATACTGCGCGCAAGGAACTGTTGCGCACCAGCCGGATCGACGCGACGCGTCATTTGATCCGAGCCCTCTCCCAATTGCAGCGTCCGCCTCGTGTCATCGTGGCCGCTTCGGCCATTGGCTATTACGGTGATCGTGGCGATGAAATCCTCACCGAGGCCAGCGCTCCAGGAAACGATTTTCTCTCGGTGCTGTGCCGCGAGTGGGAAGCGGAAACGGCGAAAGGGGCCGCGTTTGGAGCGAGGGTGGCGATGTTGCGGTTCGGAATCATCCTGGCGGCGCATGGCGGTGCACTGCCGCGTATGGCTTTGCCGATCAAGCTGTGCGCGGGAGGGCGGCTCGGGTCAGGCCGGCAGTGGATGTCCTGGCTTACTCTCAGGGAAGCCGTAGGCATGATCCACTTTGTCCTCACCAACGCTGCGATCGAGGGCCCAGCCAACGCCGTAACCCCGGCCGCGATACAAAACGCGGGATTCACTCGCATCCTTGCCAGGACGTTGCACCGCCCGGCCCTATTTTCCGCACCGGCATTCGCCCTGCGCCTGGCGCTGGGAGAAATGGCCGATTCTTTGTTGCTCGCCAGCCAGCGAGTTGTCCCTTCGAAACTCGAGCAGTGCGGCTATCAGTTTGCGCAACCCGAGTTGGCAACCGCTCTCGCCGAAATATTTCGAACCTAGGACCTAAGAAGTTTGCGCGGCAAAAGCGTCTCAAATCTCGTTTTCTCACACAGACGGTTTTCAGAGGTCCAGTTGCGCGAGCAAAGGTTCGAGGTTCGAGTGATCGACGATTAATCGGGGTGTCCTGCCATCCAGGCCTTCGATTTCATCGAATGCCTGGAATAGGCGCATCTTGGCGATGGCATATTCTTCGGTACCGGTGAGCAGTTGCCCGGTGCGCACCGACCATCCTCGCAACGCTTCCTGCACAACAAAAATGCGCACCGGGAATACATCCTGGCGATCCACTGAAACCATGTAGACGTATTCGGTGCCTGGCGAGGAGGCGTCGCGGGTTTTTTCTACCTGGTAAAAATAATATTGAAAAACATAGCCAGTCGCAGCGGAGTAGCTTTTTACTCGACGCACGGCATCGGGACGCGACATAGAGAGATTATTCAAACCATTTGCCGGCATGTCAACCGGTGATCGCATGGGGCAGCGTTCTAATTCAACATTATAGGGAGTGAACAAAGTTGTGTGCCCTGATACCCGGATGTATATTACCGGTCATCTGAAAAATAGAATTCTCGTTCTCAGCAGAACGGTATGTCTGATACGGGCGCCGCGCGCGGCTATCTGTTTTTATGTCAGGGGGGTTGCTATGTGGAAGCGAATCCTGTTGGGCTGCGCCTTGCTGTGCGCTGGCCTGGCCGGTTGCCAGGGAAAGCCGGCGGGAGAAACTACAATTCCTCCAGAAGAGGTTGCCCGCAAGAATCCGGTTGAACCCACCCCAGCCGCGATTGCCGAGGGGAAACGGTTGTACGGCGACACCGACTGCGCGATGTGCCATGGAAAGCAGGGCGACGGCAAAGGAGTATTGGCCAAGGATATAAACATGAAAGTCAGCAATTGGCGGGACCCCGCTGCGCTCACTCATTTCACCGATGGCGAGCTGTTTTACCTCATCGTTAAGGGTAAAGGCAGGATGCCGGGATACGAGAAGCGGGAGACCTCTGAGCAAGTCTGGCAGATGGTAGGCTATCTCCGCACGATTCCTGGAAATCCGTAATTTTCTGGATCCCGGATGTGTTGCGGTAGCCCCGCGACTCGTGCATTTGGAGTGATGTTTTGCTAAGCTCACGATTGATCTCTAATTGAATGGAAAGGGATTGAATCGGCAGGGCAAATTTACATTCATAAACGACCCTGTGTGGCGGTGAAATCATGAACAAAGTGAACGTGGGAATCATCGGAACCGGATGGTGTGGCGGGATACGCGCCGAAGTTTGCGCGGCGAGCCCTTATGTGAGCGAACTGCACATCGCCGAGATCAAGCAGGAGCGGCTGAAGGAAGTTGCGCAGAAAACAAAGCCCGCCACGGCCACCACCGATTATCGAACATTGCTTGAAAATAAAAATATCAACTCCATTATTATTTCGGCGACCCCGGAAACCACCCATTACCCGATGGCCAAGGAAAGCCTGCTGGCAGGCAAGCATGTGTTTTTGGAGAAGCCGATCGCGCTGGAACTTTCCGAAGCGGATGAATTGATATCCCTGGCAAAGTCGAAGTCCTTGTTGTTCACGATTGGATATTCGCAGCGCTTCAATCCCAAGTTTGCTTACGTCAAGCGCTCGATTGAGGATGGCACGATTGGCCAGCCCATCAGCGCTCTGGTAAGCAGGCACGTCACACGCAATCTGGGCAATAAAATCGGCGGCCGCATCAAGCTCTCACCCGCCGCGATGGAAGCAACGCATGATATCGATTTCATGCTCTGGTGTTTTGCTCCCAGGAAACCCATACGCGTCTATGCGCAGCAAGTGAACAAAATCATGAAGCCGACCCATAATGTGCCGGATTGCGTTTGGATTATCGTCACCCTGGACGACGGCTCGGTGTTTACGATTGGGGCCGGCTGGGTGCTTCCTCCCGCCTATCCGAATTTCTCATCTACCTGGATCGAAATGGTCGGCACCGAAGGGGCGATCATGGTGGAT
>JBGOVX010000079.1:0-15279 GCA_041478355.1 Terriglobia bacterium
CTTCGTTGAAGAGCCGAATCGAATCCAGGAACGAAGTGCCGATGATGGGGTCGCCGCCAATTCCGATACAGGTGGACTGGCCGATACCCAGCTTGGTCAGTTGATCCACGGCCTCGTAGGTCAGCGTGCCGCTGCGGCTTACTACTCCGACGTTTCCCTGCTTGTGAATGCTCCCCGGCATGATCCCCATCTTGCATTTCCACGGCGAGATGATCCCCGGACAATTCGGTCCGATCAAGCGCGACTTGCAATACTTGAGCACTGCCGCCACGCGAACCATGTCGAGCGTGGGAATGCCTTCGGTAATGCAAATGACCAGCGGCACGGCGGCATCGAGCGATTCCAGAATCGCGTCTGCCGCGTATGGCGGCGGCACGAAGATCAGCGAAGCATCCGCCCCAGTCTCGCGGACAGCCTCGGCAACCGTGTTAAATACGGGGACATCGAGATGTTTTGCCCCGCCGTTGCCGGGCGTCACGCCCGCAACCACTTTGGTGCCGTATTCAATCATCTGCTGGGCGTGAAAACTTCCTTCACGGCCGGTAAAGCCCTGAACGACGACGCGTGTCTTTTCGCTGACGAGAACACTCATGATAATGAGGTTGAGGAGGCAAAGGATGTTAAGGACGTAAAGGAATATACCCTGGCCCTCAAAATTTCCTCCATTCCTTCCATAGATTATGAAGCATAAACCCCAACTTTCCGTATTCAGAACCCAGTGTCCCAGCGCGCTTCGCTTCGACCAAAACCTCGTCGCTCGCGAGATCAATCCAGAATTTTGTTTCGGCACATTCTCCGATGGCAATGATCAGATGGCGCTTAAATTCTGCTGCCGAATTCCGTTTGGCCCAGCCCTCCACGATATTTGCGGCCACCGAGCGGCTGCAGTTGCGAATCTGCCGGACCATCTCAAACTGTTCCTGCCGAGGAAACTCCCTGGTGAGCCTGGATACATCCAACGCCAGCCGGTAGGCCTGCTTGTAAACGAGCAGGTCCGAATATGTGCGCACCGCGCCCGCGCGTTCTGCCATTTCCTTTATTTCCTTTGCTTCCTTTGCTTCCTTACTTTCCTTTACTTCCTGCTAGCGCCACAATTTTCTCCGCGCCATCTTTCATTCCCTGCGCGATAGCGAGTCCCAGACCCGACTCACGCAAGATTTGCTGTCCCTTTTCCACGTTGGTTCCTTCCATGCGAACGACGACGGGTATTTTAAGTTGCAACTCCTTTGCCGCTGCCACCACGCCCGCCGCCAGCACATCACAGCGTAGAATTCCGCCGAAGATATTGATGAACACGCCCTTCACGCTTGGGTCACTCACCAGAATCTTGAATGCGTTCTTCACCTGCTCGGCGGAAGCGCCGCCGCCGACATCCAGGAAATTCGCGGGCGAGCCGCCCGAGAGCTTAATAATGTCCATCGTGCCCATGGCCAGCCCCGCGCCGTTGACCATGCACCCGACGTTGCCGTCGAGCTTGATGTAATTTAATTTGAAGTTCGATGCTTCCACTTCGAGCGGGTCTTCTTCGTTCAAATCGCGCAGCTCGGCGATGTCTTTGTGCCTGTAGAGCGCGTTGTCGTCGAAAGTCATCTTTGCGTCCAGGGCCACCAGCTTGCCGTCGCCGGTCACGATCAGCGGATTGATCTCCGCCAAAGACGCATCGGTCTCAAGGAATGTGCGGTACAGCCCTTGTAGGAATGGCGTCGCCGCGCTCGCCGCGTCGCCGGAAAGTCCCAGGCCGAATGCCAGCTTGCGCGCATGGTAGGGCTGCAATCCGGTCGCCGGAAAAATCGTCTCGCGCAGGATCAACTCCGGACTCGTGTGCGCGACTTCCTCAATCTCAACTCCGCCCGCCGTGCTGGCCATAATTACCGGCGCGGCCACCGCACGGTCCACCAGAATGCTCAAGTAAAGTTCTCGCTTAATATCGAGTCCTTCTTCAATCAGCAGCCGCTTGACGATGCGCCCGCCTGGACCTGTCTGCGGCGTCACAAGCGTCATGCCCAGCATCGCCTTCGCCAGATCTGCTGCTTCCTCCGGCGATTTTGCGAGCTTTACGCCGCCCGCCTTGCCGCGGCCTCCGGCATGGATTTGCGCCTTCACCACTACAATTTTTGTTCCTAGGCGCTGTGCCACTGCCTTGGCCTGGTCCGGAGTGGTGACCATCTCGCCGCGAGGGGTTGGCACGCCAAACCGCCGGAAGATTTCCTTGGCTTGATATTCGTGGATCTTCATCACCCGTCCATCAGTGCTAGAATTTGCGTGCAGTCGAAACTAAGAAGTTTATAGGTAAGGCGCGAGTCAGGCAAGCGAAAGGAGCCGGGGTGAGTTCGCAACCGATGCCATTTCGGAACAGGACAGCCGCTGGTCTTGGGGTGTCACCAAGCCGTTGTCGCGGGACGCGGTGCGCGCACCTGTGATGAAAGCTCTCATCGAGAAGGTAGAAGCCAGAACGCATCTTTCGCGTAAGGAAGCGGAAGCGGCGATGGAGGAGATTCTTTCCGGGCGCGCGGGGGAAGAATCGATTGTCGCGTTGCTCGCCGCGCTGCGCACTAAGGGCGAAACCGTCGAGGAGTTGGTGGGTTTTGCACGGGCGATGCGCCGCCATGCCACGCCAATTTTTTCCGATTCATCCCGGCCGGACGATTTGCTGGTCGATACCTGCGGCACCGGCGGCGACGCCTCGGGCACATTTAACATCTCGACCACGGCAGCGTTCGTCGCGGCGGGCGCGGGCGTACGCGTCGCCAAGCACGGCAACCGCTCGATCTCATCGAAGTGCGGCTCGGCGGATGTATTGGAAGCGCTGGGAATTTCGCTGGAGGTTGCGCCCGAACGGGTGGGCGCGGCGATTCGGGAGATCGGAATCGGATTTCTCTTCGCGCCCGCATTGCACACTGCCATGCGGCATGCCATGCCGGCCAGGCGCCGCCTGGGGCGGACCGCATTCAATTTGCTTGGCCCGCTCACCAATCCAGCCGGGGCGCGCGCGCAAGTCGTCGGTGTTTTTTCCGATAAGGTGGTGGAAAAAGTTGCGCTCGTGCTCGGTGAACTCGGCGTCGAGCATGCCTTCGTGGTGCATGGCGCAGGAGGGCTGGACGAAATTTCCCTGGCCGGCGAGACGAAAGTGGGCGAAGTGCTCGGCAGTGCCGTGCGCCTCTATGAAATCACGCCCGAAGACTTCGGTCTGGAGCGCGCCCCGCTCACTGCGATCATTGGTGGCGATGCTCCACACAACGCAGAAATCGTCCGCGCGATCCTCGCCGGCGAGGTCGGGCCGCGCCGCGACATCGTCGTGGCCAACGCCGCCGCCGCGCTGGTCGCCGCCGGACGCGCCGCCGATTTCCTGGAAGGCGCGCAACTCGCCGCCGCATCGATCGATTCCGGCGAAGCCCGCAAAAAACTGGATGCTCTTATCGCGTTCACGCCCAGACTGTAGCGTCGCGGATCAATATCAAGAACCATGTTTTCCCACGGCTTCCGCTGTGGGCTACGTCGTGACATCCCTTCGGGACTCGCAGAAACACGGAATTTAGTCTACTACCCAACGATAGGGCTGCTTGACCCGCCGGACAATCCATCGAATAATTGCCCCCTCTTACGGACCATATAACTGCGCCCAGCTATTCACATAGTAAGCTCGCGACGTATGAGAAGTGCCCGCAGAAATATAAATTTCGCTACATTGACGAAATTTCTCCTCCCGTACGAAGTATCGAGCTGCATTTAGGAAACTCCGTGCATCAGGCTCTCGAAAGGCTGTACGCGGATGCCAGGCGCGGCCAGACTCTTTCCTGCGATGAATTTCTCGCTTTCTATCAACAAAAATGGGAAGAAGGCTACACGCCCGAAATGCGAATCGTCCGATCGGGGACGACTGCCCGGACTTATCTGGAGATGGGAAGGCGCATGCTGGCGGGTTATCACCAGAGGTTTTATCCGTTCACACAATCCACAACGCTCGAGTTGGAAGAGAAATTCCTTTTTCCGCTTTCTGACGGCCATGACATTCGAGGCATCATCGACCGACTGGCTAGAAATAAAGATGGCTCACTGGAAATTCATGACTACAAGACTTCACGCCGCCTGCCCAATGCCGCGCAAGTCGCCGGCGATTCACAGCTCGCCTTATACGAGATCGCCCTGAGGCATCGCTGGCCCGAAACCCGCCACATTTCCCTGACTTGGCACTACCTGGCATTCGATCAGGAAATTCAGATCACCAAAACACCGCAACAACTGGAAACGGTCAAGGAGAATACTTTGAGCGCGATCCGGCGGATTGAATCAGCGACATCATTCCCCACTCAAGTTACGCCCCTGTGCGACTGGTGTGAGTATAAAGAGATTTGCCCGGCCATGATGAAACGCTAACTCCGTCACGCAGCGCAACAGAACTACAGCGAGAGGAAATTGCGGAGGAGTTGCATTCCCACTTCCGTCAGGACGGATTCGGGATGAAACTGCACGCCTTCGATAAGCATTTTGCGGTGGCGCAATCCCATGATGATGCCGTCGGTTTTCGCGGAGATTTCGAGGCTCTCGGGAAGTGATTCTTCCTCGACAATCAGCGAGTGGTAGCGCGTGGCGGCGAAATCCTGCGGCAGGCCCTTAAAGATCGTCCTATTGTCGTGATGGATACGGCTGGTCTTGCCGTGCATGATTTTCGGCGCGCGGATCACGCGCCCTCCAAAGGCATACCCGATCGCCTGGTGGCCCAAGCAAACGCCAAGTATGGGAATAGCGCCGGCAAAACGGCGAATCACATCCACGCAGATGCCCGAATCCTCCGGAGTGCCGGGACCTGGGGAAATCACAATGCGTTCCGGCTTTTTTGCGGCGATTTGATCGAGGGTGATCTGGTCGTTGCGATGCACTTCCAGCTTCGCGCCCAACTGGCCGAGAAACTGCGCCAGGTTATAAGTGAACGAATCGTAGTTGTCGAGAAGCAGAATCACTAATTTAGGCTCGAATGTGTCCCGTTTTTGTAGCTCGCCTCTAATCCTTCGCGTCCGCTCTGGACAACAGAGGCGAGCCACAAAAGATATGCTGGGTGATAAAACCGGACTAATTATAAGGCTGGCCGGCGAGCCTCACAAATCACTGCGCTTGCGCTCGCATCGTGTCCGGGTCCGGCTCTTCCTGGTCTTGCTCACATTTTCTTCGGGTCTCGCTGACGTAATCGGCCAGTTTCTCCTGCTCGCGCATGTGGACTAGCTTGTCCACATAGGGCCAGCGCGCGGAAGAGTCCTGCTTGAGGATCGCGTCATAGGCCTTGAGCGATCCCAGCAGCCCGGCGAGCGCCACCGCCTGTTCATCCTTGGCCTTATCCGAGTGCTCGATCATGAACGCCGCGCTGGAAATAACCATCTGTTTGGTGATCTCCTCGGAGTGGCCTCGGGGAGGATCGGGGAGCTCGCCAAAATAATCGAAACACACATCCACTGTAATGTCTGGAATCGCAACGATCCATTGAATGACCCACTGGCGCTGTTGCTTTGCATCTTTGGCAAGAGGGTCCTGCTCCAGATCATGGGCGATCTTCACGGCCCGGGCGCGCTCCTCGGGAGTCGAAGGTCCGCGGCCTTGCGCGCGATCAGCTCGCAGAAAACCCAATCCCAGGAATAGAGTAGCGATCACGATGGCCCGGATGGCTTGCGTTTTCATTCAGTGCTCCCAGTGAATACCTGCGGTGCGGCCGTATCCCGTGACTCCAAAACATTATCTTACATGAATTTGCTGAGCAGGCGATTAGACTCGACGCCGGGTCGCCTGCTTTCGCAGGTTGTGACGGGACTTCGCGTATCCTCCCGCGGGATCTACCCCGCTATGCGCGAATTCGAGCGCGGTGAGCAAGGCGCGGGCTTTATTGACCGTCTCCACATACTCGCTTTCGGGAACAGAATCCGCGACCAGGCCCGCGCCGGCTTGCACGTATGCCATTCCCTTCTTCACGACCATGGTCCGAATGGCGATGCACGAATCGAGATTTCCGGAAAAATCCAGATACAGGATCGCTCCCGCATAGATGCCGCGGCGCGTGGGCTCGAGTTCGTCGATAATCTCCATGGCGCGAACCTTGGGCGCGCCCGAAAGCGTGCCGCCGGGGAAGCACGCGGCCAAGGCCTCAAAGCAGTCCACCTCTTCGCGCAGGCGCCCG
Source organism: Terriglobia bacterium (assembly GCA_041478355.1). GTDB lineage: Bacteria > Acidobacteriota > Terriglobia > Acidiferrales > UBA7541 > Palsa-360. The sequence continues at coordinate 6,161 of JBGOVX010000079.1, forward strand.
CGCAGGCTGGAAACCAGGTGCATCACGTGGGAATAGCGTTCGACGAACATGAGTTTTTCAACCTGCACGGTGCCATATTCTGAAACGCGGCCCAAGTCGTTGCGGCCAAGATCGACAAGCATGATGTGCTCGGCGCGTTCTTTTGGATCGGCGGCCAGATCGGCTTCGAGCTGCAGGTCTTCCGATTCGTCGCGGCCACGCGGGCGCGTACCGGCAATGGGGCGGTAAAAGGCTTCGCGGCCCTGGACCTTCAGCAACATTTCCGGCGAGCTGCCGACAACGGAAATGTCACCCAGCTTCAGAAAATACATATACGGAGACGGATTTACGACACGCAGGGCGCGGTAAATCTCAAACGGATCGGCGTCGGTCTTGGCGGCAAACCGCTGGCTGAGCGCGACCTGAAAAATGTCGCCGGCGCGAATGTATTCCTTGGCCTTGTCCACGGCCCCCAGGAAACGCGCGCGCGTGAAATTGGAAGTAACCTTGAGAGGACGCGGCCTGCGGCGCTGGGGACGCTCGGTGGTCACCGGCTCGTCCAGGCGACGGCGCGTGGCCTTGATTTCGCGCACGGCCTGATTGTACTTGGCGCGAAGGCTGCCTTCGCCGTCTGTGAACACGTTGCGGACAATCCAGACTCGATGCCGGACATGATCGAACACCACCAGGCCGAGGAAGAACATCATTACGGCATCGTCCATGCCCACGTCGTCGAGCCCAGTGTCTGGAATGCGCTCGACCAGGCGCACCATGTCATAGGCAAAATAGCCGATCGCGCCCGCCACCAGCGGCGGCAAACCCGGCACCCGCACCGGGCGATAGCGCTCCACGCGGTTGCGCAGATAATCGAGGGGATTGGACTGTATCCAGGAAGTGCGGGCCTCGCTCTCCAGCACGCACGCGCCGTTGAGGTAGCGAAACACCTCGGCGGGTTTGGCGCCCACGAACGTGTAGCGTGCGATTTTTTCGCCGCCTTCGACGCTTTCGAGCAGGCACGCGTAACGCGCGTCATGCGCGAGGCGCTGATAGGCCGAGACCGGCGTGATCGTATCGGCGGTGTAGGTGTCGTAGACCGGCACCAGGTTTCCCTGGCGCGCCAGTTTGCTGAAGGTCTTGAAGTCGGGTTGAATCATATTTGTTGTCACTACTTAAGGCTGTCTACCGCGGCTCAAGCAACGCTGCTTTCCGCTGCTGTATTAAGACTGCTTACCGGAGTTTTCTTCCCTGATATTTTTCTTCCCGCCCCAGCATCTCGGTAATCGCCCGGCGCATGGCGGCTTCCGGAGCGCGTTCGCCGGTCCAGATTTCATACTGTGCGAACCCTTGCGCCAGAAACATTTCGACTCCGGAAATGGCCTCAATACCCCGGCGTTGCGCGCGGCGCAACAATTCAGTTGTGCGCGGGCGGTAAATCATATCCATGACTACGCGGCAATTCAGCTCGGCGCTCTCGAGCGGCGAGCCTCCGCTCGGATGCATGCCCACGGGCGTGCAATTCACGATAGCATCGAAAAATTCCCGGCGCAGATCAGCGCGGGCCACCACTTCAGCGTCCGCGACACGCCCCAGGGCACGCGCCAAGGCGCGAGCTCGTTCCGGACGCCGCGCGGACAGACAAACGGTGGCGCCTGCCTGTGCCAGCGCGAAAGCAGCCGCGCGCGCCGCGCCGCCGGCGCCGAATAAAAGAACACGGCTCCCCGCCAGCCGCATGCGGCGCTCGAGACTCCGCAGCACGCCAACGTAATCCGTATTGTACCCGTAGAGGCGGCCTCCTCCACGAACAACTACAGTATTGACCGCACCAATGCGTGCGGCCAGTGGATCACAGTCGTCAAGCCGCCGGAGAATCGTCTCCTTGTGGGGAATCGTGACCCCGAAACCCGAGATGCCAAACGGCTTGATGGCGCCGAGGAAATCGCCAAGGTCCCGAACCAGAAACGGCACGAAAACAGCGTCGAACTTGCGCGCACGGAATGCGGTGTTGTGCAGCAACGGCGAAAGAGAATGGCCGATCGGATTGCCGATCACGCCATAGACGCGAGTTCGCGAGGCAATCCGCGAGGCGCGGTAAAGATGTTCCATCTCGTCGAGTGAGAGCTGGCCGGGCGCAGTAGCTTGATCCACCGCGGCGTAGGCCAACTCGCTGCCTGCACGCAACGAAAGCACCCGTCCGGCCAATCCCATTTTTCCCATCGGCACAACGACAATGCCGCCGCGACCGCGAGCGAGTTCGCACAGACGAACACTGTCGGAAATGGAATGGCACTGCGCCGCGATTTTCACTATCCTGCCGCCGCTACGCAACAGCCGGCGAACGATTACCGAAAGATTTCCAGGCGTTCGCCGAAAATCGTGATGCGAAATTATGACACGAGCAGGCCCAAGCGCCTCCTCAATCTCGGCGGGTAGAGAGTGCCGCGCGACTTCGATTTCCAGGTCACACCAGCGGCAACCCGCGCGCACCGCCTGCGCCAAAATTTCAATCTGCGCCTTGGGGCTGCCCCGAAACATCCCGCCTCCCTGGCGGCTTCGGCAGGTTGCAATCAATATCGCGCGGGGTTTCTCGCGGCCCAACCAGCCCAGGAAGGCAGTCCGCTCACCAGCGTCCCTGAGATAATCCAGGCGCAACTCCAGCGTTCGGGTCGTGCGAAGCCCGCGACGTATCAGGGATCTCATTTCGCGCGCGGTACTCGCGGCGATTACTCCGCAAACGCGATCTTTTTCGAACGATCTCTCCAAGCGCTTCCCCCGTCCATTAGCTAAACCTATGGCTTCTACCATGCCGGTAACAAGTGTGTAAAGTGCGGGAACAGGTTTTCTTGACGGTCCCCACGCTCAGTGCTAGGTTGGGATGGAGCATCTGACCAACGCCGAGAGCCATTTTGCAGCAAAACAAGGAGCAGTCTCCATGAATAAGTTGACTAGCTATCGTATTCTAAAAATGGGACTTAGAGTAGGACTGGGCATTACTCTATCCGCCGGTCTGGCGATGGCACAGCAATCTCCCAGGACTCCCAAAGAAGCGGATATCTACTGCACGGGCATAGCAACCCCCGAAGCCATTCCCGCTGATGCCTACCTGATCTCTGGCGAAGACTCCAACTATAAGGTCATATTTTCGCAGGGAGAAAGTGTGTACTTGAACCGCGGCGCCGAACAAGGCATTAAGGTTGGTGATGAATTTGAAGTCATACGCCCCGTCCATGACCTTTTGACCAGCCAGTGGTTTAAGCAGCAGTCACAGCTTTCTCACGCCATGGGACAGGTGTATGGCGATGTCGGGCGAGTGCGTGTGTTTAATGTCCAGGCAAAGACGTCGATCGCGACAGTAAATCTGTCCTGCGATTCGATGCAGCGCGGCGATATTGTTCGCCCGTTCACTGCGCGACCGGTCCCACCGTACCATGAAGCAAAATTCGATCCGTATGCTCCCCCCGCTGGTAAGAAGGCCATGGTCGTGATGACGAAGCGCTTTGGGGTGATCAGCGGACCTGGCCAGATAGTTTATATCAATCTTGGCAGCGGACAGGGCGTGCAGGTGGGCAACTATTTCCGTGTCTTCCGGTACCAAGGGACGCAGAATGATTTGCTTTACCAGGTCCGAGGGTCTGCCTATATGGTGTACGGATTCGGGAGCACACCAGTCGCTTATGAAGGGGAAAACCTTCCACGTCAAGTGGTGGGCGAGGGAATAGTCCTGCGGACAGGGCCAAACGCCTCGACTGTGCTGCTGACAGATGCGAGGCAAGAAATTTTTGCCGGGGACTACGTGGAACTCGAGTAACCCCGCAAGAAAACTCCTTCACCGAATCCACAGTAGACCGCGGTGGACTCCGGTGGACCCGGGTGAATACGATAAGGCTCTGTTTCGTGATTCGGAACAGGGCCTTTTTGCTTTTCGCGCAGATACTTGAGCGTCGCTGGCGGCGGATTCCATCACTGAAACCATCACGGTGAAACGCAGGGTCAGAAACCTGAAACTGCGTGATCTCCGGCCTCGGAAAAGATTTCCGCGGTGAATCCAAAAATCTGGGTCAAAGGATTTTGCCAGGCATCCGGACTCAGGCCCGCCTTGATGCAAGTTTCTTCCAACAAACGCTCGCAGGTCCACTGCCGGCCGGCGGCCACCTGGGGAAGCAACAGGCCCCGCCGTTCATGGCTGACAACTATGATTCCGTGTCGCCCGGGAAGGATTTGTTCCGGTGCAATGGGCTGCGGGGGCGACAACACGGAAACTTCGATTTCCAGGGTGGCAATTTCCTCGATGGCGACGGGGGAAAAGCGGGAATCGTGCAGGGCTGCGTTGATCGCGGCGCGCGCGACCGCGTCCGCAACAGGCTCGGTATTGCCCACCTGTCCCACGCACCCCCGGAGCCGGCCCTGGCAATGAAGCGTCACGAATGCGCCCGCGTGAACGCTGAGCGCCGCGGGATGCGGCGGAAAATCCGGGAGGCATTTCTCTATGACGGCGCTGGAAATCGCTTGCCGCGCGATATTCAGCAGGGCGCGTCCATCGTCACTGGACAGTGGGAACATCTTGAGGTTTCTTGCGCCGCTCGAGTACTCTCATGTGGCGCCTTTGTTTCAGGCTGTCGTCGACACGGCCCCAAAATTTCTGAAAATATTGAACGGCGGAAACAATGGCGCTTCCCACTACCAGCCACAATAAAAAGACGCTGAGCGGCCGAATGATCGAGTGTTTTGCCCCCAGGATGACGGCGCAAACGGCCATGACCTGCAGAACCATCTTTGTCTTTCCAAGCGCCGAGGCGGGAATCGTAAAACCTTCAGCGGAGGCGATATTGCGCAAACCTAGCACAACAATTTCACGGCCGATGATGATGACCGCCATCCAGCCGTGTACCAAGTGCATTTCGACCAGGGAGATAAACGCCGCCGACATCAGAAGTTTATCCGCAATGGGATCGAGCAAGATGCCTAAGGTTGTAACTTCGCTGCGTCGCCGGGCATAATACCCGTCCGCCCAATCGGTCGCCGCCGCTGCAAGCAGGATGAGAACGCCCCATTCGGCAAAATTTATATGCACACTGAAGAAGACAACATTGGGTGCGCGAGTTAAAAGGACAACAACCAGCACCGGAATGAAGAAGATGCGCAGAATCGTCAGGCTATTTGGCAAGTTCATGACGCACCTGGCGGGCTCCCTGATCGTTTTTGCAATTTCCCGCCCAGTCTCGAGGCGTTCCCCACTATAGACGTACACATGCGGCCAGTCAACGACTGCTAAAAATGAGTTCAGCAAAGTTGTACTGCAGGCCGTCAGACCAGGATGTATGCTGCACAGTCATTTACTAATGGTAAACAGAAATCCTGCAAGGCTGTGCAAATCAGTGGTTTACGGCAAGGAGGAGCGCCAATCGCATGAATGCACAGCAATACAGCAGGGCAACTCGCAAGACACTGATTCTGCATAACTTAGAGTGCATTCAACAGATCGAGGATGATCCGAAGGCATCAAAACTGTTGATATTTACTGTTACAGTGATTTCTGATTCACAACTTTTCCACAGTTTGGTTGCCATCGGGGGACATAGATGGCACCAGCTCCAATACACGCCCAGGATGTGATTTATGGCTGCTTATGGAATGGTTTCGGTGCGCGCGTTCCCTGGAAATAACCGCGGAAACGCTGCGATCCACGGGCGCGAAATCGGTCATGCGATGACAGATTTAGTGCTAATTTTTAGCCGGTGGGCCACCGATTCCGGCAACTCCGCGTCCATAGCCATGGCCGAATCACGCACTTCCGAGTGCAGCACGCGGCCCATGGCATGGACCAGGGCAATCGATCGCCCGTCTTCCAGCGGGAGTTCAAAGCGCAGATGCAGGACAGGATCGACGGGCATCGCCGCATCGATGCGGGCGAGAAGTTCATGCAGACCCGCTCCGGTTAGCGCGGAGACGCACACGGAAGCACGATTCCCTTTCAGCGCGGCAGCATGCTCAGGTGTAAGCTGATCGATCTTGTTGAGCACATGCAGACGCGGTCGGTCGGCCACGCCCAGTTCCTTCAGGATCTTTTCCACTTCGGCGTCCTGTTCGGCATGTTGAGGATTCGAAATATCCGTGACCAGAAGGATCACCGCTGACTCTTGCACTTCTTCCAGAGTAGCGCGAAACGCAGCGATCAGTCCCGGCGGGAGATCTCGAATGAACCCTACGGTATCGGAAAGCAGAACGCGACGATTGGATGGGAGACGCACGGCGCGCACGGTCGGATCGAGCGTCGCGAACATTTTCGAGGAAACCAGCACGCCCGAGCGGCTCAACGCGTTAAACAGGGTCGATTTTCCGGCGTTGGTGTAGCCCACCAGCGCCACCGCTCCCAGGGGCACGGCTTGCCGAGCCTGCCGCCGCAGCGAGCGCTGTTTGCGAATTGCCTCAATGGCTTTACTTATCTTGATGACACGGTCACGGATGCGGCGGCGATCGGTTTCGAGTTTCTGCTCGCCAGGACCGCGTGTGCCGATGCCGCCAGCCTGACGCGAGAGTTCCTTGGCGCTTCCGGCCAGCCGCGGCAGCGCATAGTTGAGCTGGGCGAGTTCGACCTGAAGCTGCCCTTCCCGGCTGCGCGCATGCCGCGCAAAAATGTCCAGGATGAGCTGCGTGCGGTCGATCACGCGGCAGTCGGTGCCCTCCTCGAGATTGCGCAGTTGCGTCGGGGTGAGATTGCGGTCGAAAACAATCAGAGGAGCTTTGTGAAGCTGCGCCTCGATCTTTACTTCCTCGATCTTGCCCCGCCCAATCATGGTGGCGGAATCAATTTTGTCGCGCATTTGGAAGACGCTGCCCGCAACCTGCGCGCCCGCGCTGCGAGCCAGTTCCGCAAGTTCCAGTAGCGAAGCCCGCTCGGCTTCGCCTGCGTCGATGCCCGGGACATGCGAAGGACGTTTCAAACCCACGCCAACCAGCAAAACGCGTTCGCGGGATTCTGTAGAACGTGTCGTCTTCATTCGGGTGCAACGAGTGGGAGCGAGGATAGGTAAGAGGGGTAAGGTAAGAGGAGTACTTTCACAAAACCATTATACACCCGGCAGATAGGCGGAACTAGGATGACGCGCTGGCGCGCAGATGTCCCACCACCAACCGCTCGGCGGCGGCGGCAATGGCAGGATCGTCGCCAAAGCCGGGCAACCAGTGCACCAGCGGCTCCTTGCGAAACCAGGTGACCTGGCGCTTGGCGTAGCGGCGCGTCGCCTGGGAACTGGCTTTGGTCGCCTCAGCTAGCGTGACTGTGCCCTCGAGATGCGTGCGCAGTTCGCCGTACCCGATAAAGTCAAACGGCTTCGAGTCGCGGGAAATGCCACTGCGGACCAGGCCTGCTACTTCTTCCAGCCAGCCGCGATCGAGCATAGTGTGGACGCGGCGCTCGATGCGTTCATACAACGCGGCGCGCGGCGGCTGCAAGCCGATCTTAATTGGCGCGTAACCCTCCAGACGCGCACGGCCCGCCTGATGGACTTCGGTGAGCGGACGCCCGGTGAGCAGGCAAATCTCGATGGCGCGAATCATTTTGGGACGATCGCGGGACCCGATGCGCGCCGCAGCTTCGGGATCGAGACGCCGCAACACGCGATGCAGGTATTGCAACGTGAGCTTATCAGCCTGGGATTCCAGGCGCGCGCGCAATTCCTCAGAGCGCCCCGGAGTATCCGCCAAGCCCTCGAGCAGGGCGCGCAGATACAGGCCCGTTCCCACGGTGAGTACGGGGAGGCGCGAGCGGCGGCGCAAGTCTTCGAGGACGGCAATGGCCCTGAAACGATATTCGCCCGCAGTGAAGGGAAAACCAGGGTCCACCAGGTCCAGCAAATGATGAGGAACGCCGTCGCGCTCCTCAGGCGTCGGTTTGGCCGTGCCGATATCGAAGCCGCGATAGACTTGCGTGGAATCGCAGGCCATGATCTCGCCACCAAAGCGGCGGGCCAGCCAGACTCCCAGCGCGGATTTGCCCGTTGCCGTTGGCCCCACGATGGCTATAAGGGGCACTAGTCCCTGGCCGGATTTCCGGGGGCTATCGGCTGGGTGTTGCTCCAGGCTGGGGGTAGGTTTTGGGGCCGTACTCATCGCAGGAATTTCCAGTACCGAATCATCAGGTAGATCAGAAACAACACAGCCAGCAATAGGATTCCCGACACTTGTGTACGGGCTGGCTTCACTGTGTGCTCAGGGGAAGATTATACAGGAAAATGAACCTAAGCTCGATATAGGGGCCGCTGAAAGCTGGCGGCAACGGCTCAAACGGAGTCGACGAGCGGATTGCGGAAACTGCGGCGCGGTCCAGCGGATCTTTGCCGGAAGTGCCCGCCATGACCGGCTCCGCATCAGGCACAACGCCATTGTGCATAATGTGAAATTGCAGAACCACTCTTCCCCGGTCGCCCAAACGCGCCGATTCCGGCATAACCGCGTACCAGTTGCGTTTCACGCTTGCCAGCACTCGCGCAATGTAGTTGGTAAAGTCCACACCCTCGGTGGGCGTGAGTATTTCCACGTTCCCGCCGAGATAACCCTGCCCGCCCCCGCCACCTCCGCCTCCAATCCCTCCACCTCCCGGTGAGGGTGCAGGGCCGCCAAACTGCGCACTGGATGTCCCGCCGTCCTTCAGCGCCTCGTGCAGACTTTCCTGGAGAGCTTTCCCAGGTGAAAAACGGGGCAGCACTAAACCGTTCGAAGGATTTTCTTGCGGCTGCTGCGGGAGCCGGACCGGGCTGTCTTGCGGCGGCGTTCGCGGTTGCGGCATGGGCGCGGTTACAGATGGCTTGGGTGTCGTGGGAGCGTCCTTGACGACGCGTTCCGGCTCCGGGGGACCTGGCGCGGGCTGCAATTCATGTGGCGGAGCCAACTGGCGAAGCAGGCGCGGGTCCACGCGCAGCTGTGGACTCCTGGGTTGCGGTGCAGGAGAAGCTTTCGGGATGTCGCGCGCATCCGGCGGCAGGTAGAGGCTGGTGACTTGCTGCCGCGCAATTTCCTCCTGGCTTGGCTGCCTGGAGGGAAAAATCCCCGGTCCGAAAAATATCAGGAGAATCAGGATAGAGTGGAACGCGATGGAGGCAATCCGCGCGACAGCGTTCCAGGCCGCTGTCTGTTCCTCCACCGGC
>JBGOVX010000173.1:0-7642 GCA_041478355.1 Terriglobia bacterium
CTGCGAACGATCAATACCGCTTCGGTAGCCTATTCGACCACCTTTGGGAACTATCCCCCAGCGCTTGTAGATATAGGGCCCAATGGATTGGCCGCAGGGTCTGCACCGACTTCGACTCAGGCGGACCTGATTGACGCCGTGCTGGCCGCTGGAGCCAAGTCCGGATACACGTTTACCTACACTGCCGGCGCCAGCAATGTGTCGTACACACTCACTGCCGCTCCAACGTCAGTGGGCTCGAGCGGCCAGCGGTACTTCTTCACGGACGCATCGGGTGTGATCCGCGCCAACACCGCAGGGGCTGCGACAGTCTCCTCAAGCCCTATCTAAGCGGGTAGAGTTAAAGATCCACGGGGAGGAAGCGTTATGCTTCCTCCCCTTTTTTATTGGATTGACGAACTCTTGAAAAGGTCTCGTTGATATTGCAGCCAGCTAGTTTATCGCGGTGGTAGCAGACGCCGACGAGACGTCCAGCGACGCTAGATAGGCGGCTATCGCCAACATATCGCCGGGCGCCAATTGGGTGACCACCGGTATCATCAGACTCGTCCACTCCCCGGAACGCGCGCCGTGCTGCATGTCATAGAGCTGGCGCACCAGATAGCTGGGAGAGCGGCCCGCGAGTCCCGGCACTGGGCCCAGACCCATCAGGTCCGCGCCGTGGCAGATCGTGCACCGAATCGTCTTGCCAGCGCCGCCTGCCATTACGAGCGACGCGCCCTTCTTGATGCTGCCTTCCGGCACGTAGGCGATAAATCCGGATCGGTCGTCGCGAAGCACCTCCATGGCATGCACATCCTCCGGCGTTTCGATGATGCGCTGGCCGAGCGGCTCATTCTCTTCTCCTCCCACCCGCAGGAATATGCCGTTGGCGATGCGCGTCTTCGGCACCATGTTGGTTTCAACTACCCTGATCCACGGCGTCCATTTCATCGAGCTGAAGTACTGAGCGGCAGCCTTCATCTCGTCGTCACTCATGGACTTCGCGAATCCAATCATGATGTTCGTGTTGGCCTTTCTGGTGTCTGAGCTCCTGCGGGCGCCGCTCTTGAAATCGGCCAACGTCTGCAAGAAATAATCGTAAGGGAGACCCGTGAGGTTCGTGTTTACCGGACGGCCTTTGCCGTTGGGATAGTGGCAGAAAGAGCAGGCGGTCACGTTGGGTTTGTGGCCATGAGCCACGATGTCCGGCATCTGCGGGTGATCGTTGGGATACCAGTCGGCCGGGCCGGAGTTATCGCGGATCTGCGTGAGCGTGAATGACAGCTTGCTCCCAGGAAGGTGTTGTAGAACGCCTTTATCTGGCCCCCCGCGCGCCTCGGAATCGGGGCGATCCGCCGGCGGATCGCCCGTTGTACTGTCGAAGCCATACGCCCAGGCTGGCAAATCAGCCGCTATTTCGCGTTGCGCGCGTCCGCCGGATTCCTGAGCTGCAAGTGCTGTCGTGAATATCACTGCGCACGCCAAAAGCAAGAGACAGGCGATTCTGTAAGAAAAACTCACCACTAACCTCCCTGCTGATTTCATTTGCGACATGTACACTGTTCTATTCATTCAGATTTCATCACCAAACGATCTTCACCGCAAACTGAATTTGCCTGGAGGTTGTCGACGTCAAATCAACCAATCCAGCGCCCCCAACCGGGGCTCCGGACCCGTCAAAAATTATATTGTTGTCCGTGGGGGGACTGAAATTGGGTCGATTGAGAATGTTGAAAAACTCTGTGCGAAACTGCACGTTGAAGGTTTCTGAAATCCTCTTGATGGGATTGTTCTTGAACAATGACATGTCGAAGGTTACCAGACTCGGTCCGATCAGAGTATTTCGACCCGAGTTAACGAGCAGGTTTGAGCAGTAGACCTGGCCGCTAGGCGCAGGCGAGACTGCTCCTGTCAAAGTCGCACATTGTGCCGCCATCGATGCTGGCGCCGTTGGAAGACCAAAACATTCGAGCTTGATATAGTTATCGGGCTGCCCAGGGTTCACAGCGGACTGGCATCCCGGTCCCTTCAATCGGGTTGGAAAGTCGAAGGGATCGGTATTGTTGAGGCCGAGGAAATCACCGTCGACGAGTGGCGTAAAGGGAACGCCTCCTTGGGCCGTTAAGATACCTCCCCATTCCCAGCCGCTCAGCGGCCACGCAAGAAGCCCCGAGAGTCCCCGTGGAGTCGGAATATTCCAGTCATAAGTAAGCACGAGATTCTGGCCCACATTGAAGTCGGAAGGACCGCGCCTCACCCTTCGGTCAAAGAATAACAGACTTGAAATTCCATTCAGGAACTGGTCGCCATCCGTCGAACCCGAACTCGTGTCGATGCTCCTTGACCATGTGTAACCCACCTGGGCCTGGAACCCATGAGACATTTTCTTTGTGACTTGCACTTGAAGAGCATGGTACACGGCGTCAGAATTAAAAAAGGTGCCCGAAATACTGCCCACATTGGGATTGAGGGTAGGGTTTAGTACGGGAATGAGCTGAGTACCGTTCGGCGAAAAGCCCGAGGCGCAAGGGCTGCCTGTCCCTGCTGGCGGAGCAGCATCTGGTCCGCAAGGCCACAGGTATCCCGCAGACGTAAGCGTAGGCAACACAATGTTGCTGTTGTCCGTCTGCAAAACATTGTGTACTGTCCGGGAGCCGACATATGCAATGAGAATCCCCGTGTTTGGAGTAATCTCTTTCTGAACGCTTAAATTCCACTGCATCACGTAATTGCGCGGCGGTTTTGGTTCAAAATAATCAACGCGTGCGTTGCTCTCATTAGGCTTCAGGAGCGAAAATGCGCCGATTGGAAAAGTTCCCGCAGGCAAATTGGCTAGACTAGCCGCATCGAAAAATGGCCATACGGCGAAAACCGCGCCCCGTAGCTCGATGGGGAGGGGCAACACGTCGAACATCCCGAACCCGCCACGTACCGCCGTCTTGCCGTTGTGGAATGGATCCCACGCCAGGCCCACCCGAGGCTCGAAGTTGCGAAGCGTTGGATTTTTAAAGAGAGGGTTGCCAAGATGCAGATCGGTGCCGGTTAAACTAGTTAGGCTAGCTAGCTTGCCAGATGTCTCCGATGGAACTGTGGCCATTTCATAGCGAAGACCCAAATTGACGGTCAAGTTCCGAAATACTCGAATATCATCCTGAAGGTACGCACCGAAGATGGTTTGACGAATGTGCCGCGGAGTAATCAAGCTGGGAAGACCGATCCTTATGCTGTCAGGCTGATTGGTAAGAAAGTTATCAAGAGAGCTGAACTTGAAGGTTCCACCCGGAGCGGTTACGGAGAAGCTGTTGTCCTGGATTCTCTCAACGTTCGCACCGAACCGGATAGAATGAACACCTCGCGTCAGGAAAATATCATCGCCTTCCTGAAAGGAGTTCCAAGCCCACAGTTGTGGTGCTTGTGTGCTCAACCCGCCTGAGAAATCCGAGACCCCGCCACCCACACGTATAATTCCAACGCTGTTCCCGGGCGCGAATCCAAAAGAGGTGTCTGCCGCGAGCGGGTTGACCGCTGTAGCATTCAATGGAGACGCACCGAATGACCGGTTGAAGCCCAGCCGCAGGGAATTCAGAAAACTGGGGCTGAAAATGTGGTTTTCCTGAGCCGTCACCATCTGCCGCCGCGTCCTGGCATAGATGATCTTATTGTTGAACTCATCGTTCTGCGCCAGGGGGGAGGCATCATACATATAAGTGCCGAAGAGTTGATCCTTGGCAGAGAAATTATGATCCAGTCTGACTGTGAAATAGTTCTGAGTCGAAATCTGGGAGCCGGCAAATTGGAAGATTCCCGTGTCGCCGTTCCCGATCAAGCCTGCATTCGGCAAGGGATAGAACGCGTTGAGGAAGGGCAAGACTGCCTGGTCTATGTGCGTCACCGGGTCCGGATTCGGAGCTTCCGGATTGAGAAGGGTACCTGCGCCTTTTGCCGGAAGCGCCTGAGTGGTGCACGGATTATTCGGATCGCCGTTTGGAATCGAGCAGAGCGTAGCAGGTCCTGGCCCTCCACCTGGCCCAGTCCCGATCCCGCGGGCCGCAGGCGAAGGCACGGTGTCAAAGTTACTTACACCCAAGTTCTGGCGCAGCCCTTCGTAGTCACCGAAAACGAAAGTCTTATCCTTCTGGATCGGCCCACCCGCCGATGCTCCGAACTGGTTGCGGCGGAAGGGCGGAATTTGATCTCCGTCAAAGAAGTTTCGCGCGTCCAGCGCACTGTTCCGAAGGAATTCATATACGTTTCCGTGGAACGTATTCGACCCGGACTTTGTGACCGCGCTGATCACCCCGCCCGAGGTGCGTCCGTTGGCGGCAGAATAATTTGTTGTTAATACCGAAAACTCCTGAATCGCATCCACCCCTAGATTCCCTCCCAACATGCTGCCCGGCGCACCGTTGGTATAATCATTCATGCTGATGCCGTTAATTAAATAGTTGTTCTGCTGTGGGCGAGCACCCGTGATGGTCAGTTGATTTCCCAAACCGCGGCCGATTCGGTCAGGATTGGTGACGTTGGGCAAGGTTTTGATACTTGTAACTCCGGGTTGAAGGGTCGCCAAATCGCTCCAGGATCGCCCGTTGAGGGGCAACTCAACAACGGATCGCTGATCCACATTGCCGCTGATCGTTGACGAAGCCAGTTCTACGTTAGGCGCTTCCACAGTGACCTCAACCGTTTGGCTCACCTGCCCAACCTGCATCGTGAAATCAAGGACCTGCTGAGCTCCTACCGTAAGCGTTACATTCGACCGCAGCGCAGTGCTGAAACCTGTCGCCGTAACACTTACCGCATAGTTGCCGGGGGGAAGGCCGGGGGCCGTAAAAAATCCATCGCTGTTCGTCTCACTGCTCCGGGTGACCCCAGTGGCCGTATTTTTGACAGAAATTTGAGCTTTCGGGATAACAGCGCCGGAAAGATCCGTTACCGTGCCGGAAAGTGTCGCTCCTCCGCCCTGTGCATATGCCGGATTGGCCCAAGGAAGACTAATGGCCCAAATAACGAATACCGAGAGAGCGATACAAATCTTTCTTCCCAACACTGTGCGTTGCATGGATAGCCTCCTTAGACTGGATCATTTGGATGGCCGTTTACCTAAGGGTACATTTCTTACGACATTTTTTTGTTTTAAAAAACGCTTGCAACACGCACCAAACTACATAGGCCGGGATTTCTGGTTTGATTCCCCATTTGGCCGTCACCATATAACAAACATACTCAGAGTGCAAGGGTCTGATTCGAGTCGTTTAAGATGAAACCGAATGGGGATGGAGATTGCCTCCGCGCTCGAGAAGCTTTATCCCGGGGGAGCTCGACATGTCGACAATGATCACGCTGGTTGGAAACACCGAGGCGACTAAACAACTGACTGACGGTTAGGCGCCCGCCGCAATCATGTCGAGCTGGAACGGGAATCTAGCGGTCTTTCGCAAATTGCGTGCGAAGTGTCTGCTGCATCGCTAGCAAGTTGCGACTGTGCTGCGGATCATCGAAGGGGAGTAGGATGGGCATCGCTAACTCCATGCACGGACCGGCTGCCGTACGCGTTGGCCGATTAGCCTGCGCTCAGCAAAACCCCGTGTTTCACGGAAGGGTTTCTCAAGGGGTTACGCCGTAGCTTTGTAGGTAGGCACACGAGGGCTCTTGATCAGTTTGCCTGCTGCGAGCACGAATAGACCGAGGACCACGCCTGAGGCTAGGCCGACTACCGGCCCGGTGACAGCCATCATCAGCCTAGGAGAAGCGGAGAAGGGCACGGATTGCATCATCGCCGCCTCTTGAGCATGACGGGCGATGTAACGGTCGAACAGCAAAACGTGGGCACACGTAATCCATACCGAGTTTGCCAATCCGAGGAGCAATCCGTGAAGGAAAAGCTTGGTCGGACGCCGCTTGGCGATAAAGTAAGCACAGATCAAGAAAATGACGAACCAGAATGCCGGCTCGATAGTCGAGGGAATCAGGAAGACAGTGGCTATACCCATCGCCAGCCCAAACAACGAAAGCTGGAAGATCAATTTCCAGTTCATATCAGCATCTCCCGCACTAGGCTGAGGCGCGAGTCTATCCCACAGCAATAGAAAAGTCATCCAACCCCTTCCAACTCCTGCGAAGTCGGATTATCGGTAACTGACTCCTGACCAAACACAGGCAGAATCCACGGCACCGATAAGGGGGTTTACCATGAGTTGGCCGACTCGGAAACTTGACCCGTGATGTTGGAGCAATATCTGAGAAATTGCTCCCTGGCAGCAAGCGGGGCTCGTCAGACGGCAGGAACGAGCCGTCGGAAGCGCGCGATCCTGCTGAGACCTGCTCTGACGGCAAATTGGTTGTGCCGAGGGCAGCAGAAGCGTACGATGCCCGAGTCAGAGGTCCAAATGAGATATTTCGGCGAGAAGCCCACGATGATACGACGCATCATTTCCCTTACAGTGCTTACCCTCACGCTCGGCATGCTGGCAGCCGCCGGACAGCAGCAAGCGGCGCCGGTTCAAATCACCAACCAGGACCTGCTCGAGGGTTTGAAGAATCCCTCGCGCTGGCTGACGTTTTCCGGCGATTACACTGGGCAGCGGCACAGCCCTTTGAAGCAGTTGACGACGCAAAATGTCGCGGGACTTGTCCCGCAGTGGGTATTCCAAACCGATATTCCGGGCCTGCTCGGGCGTGGGATCGAGAACACGCCGCTGGTCGTCGATGGCATTCTGTACGTGACCGGGAACAACAATCAGGCATGGGCGATTGATGGGCGGACGGGTCGTCCGATCTGGAGCTATCGTCGCAGGCTGCCTGCCAATTTTTCCGCATCGGTCTGTTGCGGGCCGGTCAACCGCGGCTTTGGGATCCTCGGTGATCGGCTATTTATGGGCACACTTGACTCACACCTGGTGGCGCTCGACCGGAAGACTGGCGAGGTCATCTGGGACGTAGCGGTGGGCGATCTCAAGAATGCCAACGCAATCACGGCGGCGCCGCTGGTCATAAAAAATAAAGTGATTATCGGCGTGGCAGGGGGGGATTTCTCGAGCCGCGGATACATCGATGCCTACGACGCGCAAAGCGGAGAGCGCCTGTGGCACTTCAACACGATTCCTATGCCGGGCGAGCCGGGCAGCGAGTCATGGCCCAACGTCGAGGTCGCAGCGCGCGGCGGCGGAGCGGCCTGGGTGACGGGGAGTTACGACCCTGCGCTCAACCTAGTGTTCTACGGCACGGGCAATCCCAATCCCGATTACTACGGTGACGATCGGAGCGGCGATAATCTCTACACCTGCTCACTGGTGGCGCTCGACGCCGACACCGGGAAGCTGCGGTGGCATTTTCAATTCACTCCGCATGACGTGCACGACTGGGACTCGGCACACGTGCCGGTCCAAGCCGACCTGAGGATCGGCGGCCAGCTCCGAAAAGTGATCATGGTCGCGAACCGAAACGGCTTTTTCTATACGCTCGACCGCGAATCAGGAAAACTACTGGTCGCCAAGACGTTTATCGACGGATCGAACTGGGCCAAGGAGATTGGCGCCGACGGCCGGCCGATCGTCCTTGACAACACGGGCAGTCCGGACAAGTGCCTGCCCGACAATCACGGCGGCACGAACTTCCAGCCGCCGACGTTCGATCCGGAAAGTGGATTGTTCTTTGTGAC
>JBGOVX010000019.1:0-30118 GCA_041478355.1 Terriglobia bacterium
GTGCCATCTGGGTTGGACGCCGCTGAGGCTGTCAGCCTCGTGTTGAACTACGTCACGGCGTACCAGATGCTGCATCGCTCCGCTAAGGTCAGACTGGGCCAGCGCGTGTTGATTCACGGCGCGGCTGGCGGGGTCGGCTCGGCACTATTGCAGCTTGGGCGCCTCGCCGGGCTGGAGATGTACGGTACCTGTTCATCGCGAGACGCGTCGGTCGTTTCCGAACTGGGTGCTATCCCAATTGATTACCAACAACTCGACTTCGTGAAAGAAATTCACCGCCTCACGAACGGGGGCGTAGACGTTGTCTTTGAGAGCATCGGTGGCACCCATATCTGGCGTTCTCGCAAGGCTCTCCGTCCTGGCGGGACGGTGGTGGCTTACGGTCTTACTTC
Organism: Terriglobia bacterium; assembly: GCA_041478355.1. Taxonomy (GTDB): domain Bacteria; phylum Acidobacteriota; class Terriglobia; order Acidiferrales; family UBA7541; genus Palsa-360. The sequence goes on from JBGOVX010000019.1 coordinate 393, forward strand.
CTCGCTACGTGGGGGGCGATTGGCTTCAGGTCGTCCAGGCCGTCGTCATCGCTTTCGTGCAATCGCTATCTTCGGGTTGTACATTGCTGGCGGCTGGCTTCTCCCGAGCCGGAAACGGGTGGTCCCCTACAGCATCCAGTGGCTCAAACGGCTGAGACCGGCATTGTTTCGGCAGGATTTGATCGCCCTGTTTGACCTGCTTAAACAGCAGAAGATCAAGCCACTCATCGCGCATCGATTTCCTCTTGCCGAGGCAAGACAGGCGCACGAGCTGCTCGGGAAGGGAGGCGTGACGGGCAAGATCGTGCTCGTGCCCAACGGGTCACCTCTTGAGTCAGGAGCGGCGTAACAACGGCATGCAGCGGACGGCGCTTCGCTCCACCGCTGATGTCGAGCGTTAGGCGAAGTGTGATCGAGTCAACCAACCAAGGTCCTTGGAGGCCACAGATGTCAGAAATGAATGACACAGTAGCTCTGATTACCGGCGCGAGCAGTGGGATTGATCGGGCGACAGCTGAGGCATTCGTAGCACGAGGCGCCAAGGTAGCTCGGCACTTGACTGGCGGTTCTGCGAAGCTGCCCAGAAGTCCGCTTGTGGGAAATTAGAAAATCGATTGGCGCTTGCCTATTGCGGGCGGATGACGGCGCACTCGGAAGTAATGGTCTTGTCTGCACAAAGTACTCATCGCAAAGTGCCGCTTCACATTAGGTCGCTACAGTTCCAAAATGCGCGAAGGGTCTGTCCCGAAGTAATTGAAAACAAGGCTTGAAAAGTAGTGGTGCGCCCGGAGAGATTCGAACTCCCGGCCTTCTGGTTCGTAGCCAGACGCTCTATCCAGCTGAGCTACGGGCGCATTTTGTGATTATGCCCTATGCCTTCAATGAGTTAAAGACCTCTTCTCGGCGTCGCGAAACTCTGGAAAACCCGGCCCTTTTGACTGTCTTGTGACTATCGCGTCCTCGACGTCCTGATTTTGACGCTGCGCTGCCTCGTGCAGATCGTCCGTGCTCGTGATGTTGTAGCGATCAAACACGGCCCGCGATCTGTGTCCCGAAATGCTCATCGCTACATTTTCCGAAATTCCGCAGCGCACCATGTTGCGGACAGCGGACCTGCGTAGATCGTGGAAGGTCAGCCCTTTGAACTTACGTGCAGCCGACGAACACAGTTTACACTTTTTTTCTTCGATAGGTCCAGCGCACTTGGCACAAACGAATCTAGTGTCGCAAAAATGCGTTTGTAGTCCCCCGACGCTACCGTAATTGTGAATTGCCCATCATTGCAGCCATCTTTCCTAACTAGAAATGCGAGCAACAAAAACCTGATCGCCGACCATGAAACAGAATCGAACATTCTGCTCAAGCATGCCCATGAACGCTCTCGGGCAGCAACGGGTCGCCGACGGGAACAGGCTCGCCGCGGGAAAAAGAGCGCAAGGTCACTAATACGAAGCCTCCGGTGACCAGCGCGAATGTCGCGACATCCCAAATCACGGGCCAGGGCCTGGCCGGCGAAAATGGAGGGATGATCATCAGGTAGAGATCGGTCGCGCGCCCCAGCAGGATCAGCGTCGCGGCCGCGGCAAGGGTTCGCGAATTGGCCTTGTTTGACCGGGGCAAGAGCAACAGAAATGGCAGCGCCCAATTCAAGAAGACGTTCGCGACAAACAGCTTCTCCCACCCTGCTGCCGTCCTCAGTGTGATGTAGGTAGTCTCTTCGGTCAGGTTCGCATACCAGATCAGCATGTATTGGCTGAACCAAATGTAGGCCCAGAACGTCGTGAAAGCGACCATCAGGCGACCCAGATCCAGGAAGTGTTCCTCGTTCACGCTGTGGCGCAGAGGCCCAGCCTCACGAAATGAGATGGCGAGCAATGTGATCGCGGCCAAGCCCGCCAGAAACATTCCAGCAAAATGATAGATCCCGAAAATCGTGCTGGCCCAGTGAGGTTCCAGTGACATGATCCAGTCCGTGCTGGCCAGCCAAAAGGTGCCGGCGAAGACGATTATGAACACGACCGAAAGGCGCGTGTTCCGCCGGCTCAACTCAATTCCACCCTCGCGATCCTGGCGAAGTGAATTCTTTCGAATCGCCCAGGTAAATCCCAGCCACGTTCCGAGATAGATGAAAGCGCGGACGATGAAAAAAGGATAGTAAAGCCAGGCGTTCTTGAACCCGGCCCAGCCTTCGGTGACGATCTCAGATTGCCTGTACCAGGGGTAGAGCGAAGGTCTTAGGATCAACACCGCCAGAATCCCGATCCCTCCCAAGGGCAAAGCGGCGGCCATCGCTTCCGCCACGCGTCGCAGAACGATGCTCCACACGGCCCCGCTCGCATACTGCAGCGCAACGAAAAATATGCCGGCCAGGCCCAGACACACCATTGCAAAGCTGGCTAGGAGCAAGTCCGGCCAGGCGCGCTCGGGAGCAATCCAAAGTCCAGCGAGAAGGATGACACCTCCGATTCCGGCGATGGCCTGCATCGAGCGGTAGAAAGAGACGATTACAGCGGATAATGGATGAGTGCTCACGGCTGACCCTCCGCTGGGACCGGTTTGGATTGCTTTTGCAGCGAGCGTACATAGGCAATGACGTTCCAGCGATCCTCTCGAGAAAGCTGGCCAGCGTAGGAGGGCATATTCTTCTGGCCGTACGTGAGGATGTGGAAAATCTGGCCATCTTTGATTTTCAAGGAATTATCTGCAAGCAGCGACGGTGGCGCGGGGTAGCCTCGCTGTACCACCATTCCGTCACCTTTTCCGGCAGCGCCATGGCAAGGCACGCAAAAATTTACAAATACGATGGCGCCGCGCGCGACAGCTCGTGCGTCGCCGGGCGGGACCGGGTTCAGCAAAGTCTGCCCGGCTCTCGCTGCATCTTCCGGAGTCGGCACAAAGTGCGCCGGCAGAAACCCGCGCGCGATCGTTCCCGGGACAGGCGTTTGCAGTGTCTTGCCGTCCGGAAAGATGGGATTCGCGGAATAGGCGTTATACCGCGGGGTACGAACCATCTCCGGCAAGAACTCACGGTTTGGCTGGGAGGGTTGCGGGCGCAGCGCCCAGTTCAACCCGACACTCGCCAGAAGAGCTGCAACCAAAAAGAAATTTACAATTCTCCTTAGCATCACGCCTCCTCGATCCGTTCCTCGATTGAGACGGCGCCAAAACTTTGGAACAGGCTGCGCACGCGGGCGAGGTCGAACCGCGCGTCGGATTCCTCGAGGACCAAAACAAAACGGTCGTCGGTGACGCCCGGGAACCATGTGCGGGGACGTTTGCCAGGGCGAAGGCGAGCGAGCACCAGAAAAGCAAACACGGTCGCCAGTCCCGCGCAGAGAACCGTGACCTCAAACATCGCGGGTACAAAGGCAGGCAGAGAGTTCCAGGGTTTGCCGCCGATGTTGAGCGGCCAATCCACCATTGTGGCCCAGAATTCAAACCACAATATCAAGGCGCCTCCAGCGCATCCCCCGAAAAAACAGATCCACGGGAGCCGGGAGGGGCGCAATCCCATCGCCGAGTCCAGTTTATGAACCGCATACGGCGTGAAGACGTCGATAATCTTCAGACCCTTTGCGCGGAACTCACGGGTGGCTTCGAGCAGCATTGCTTCGTCATCGAAAACTCCAATAATGACTCGATGGCTCATTCCGGGGCTCATTCCGGGCCTCCTTCCCTGATCCCTGCTGCATCCATCCCGCGTCCTTGCGCCGAGCTCCCCACCATGACGCGCTCTGGATCGGGTCCTCGCGGTTCGCGACCGACATGCAGAACACCCTTCACCTCCGCCATCGCCACAACCGGCAGAAGCCTGCAGAAAAGAAGAAACAGGGTAAAGAACAGGCCAAAGCTGCCGAGCAGCATGGAGAGTTCAATCGGCGTGGGGCGATAGCCCGCCCAGCTTGACGGCAGAAAATCGCGCTGCAGCGAGGTCACGATGATGACAAATCGCTCAAACCACATGCCTACATTTATGAGGATCGAGATCGGGAACACGATCCAGAGAGTGCGCCGAACCTTCCGGAACCAGAGCAGCTGTGGAATCAGAACATTGCAACTAACCATGATGGCGTACGCCCAGCCAAGCGGGCCGAATGCGCGGTTCAGAAACGCGAACTCCTCGTAAGGATTCGTGGAGTAGAGCGCGTTAAAAAATTCGGTCACATAGGCGATGCCGACGATGCCGCTGGTCAGCAGCAGCAACTTGCACATGACATCGATGTGCCGCAGCGTAATGTAGTCCTCCAGGTGCATGGTCTTGCGCGCGACGATCACCAGCGTCAAGACCATGGCGACGCCGGAGAAAATTGCGCCGGCCACGAAGTAGGGAGGAAAGATCGTGGCATGCCAGCCGGGAATCACTCCGGTTGCGAAATCCCAGCTCACAATGGTGTGCACCGAAAGCACCAGCGGGGTGGCCAGCCCAGCCAGCATCAGGTACACCGATTCATAACGATGCCAGGTCCGGAAGGAGCCGTTCCAGCCGAGGCTCATGACGGACGCCAGCCGCTGGCGAAAGCCGCCGCGCAAGCGGTCGCGGACCGTCGCCAGGTCTGGAATCAATCCGAGCAGCCAGAAAACCAGCGAAATCGTGAAGTACGTGCTGATGGCGAAAGCATCCCAAACCAGCGGCGAACGGAAATTCACCCACAACGATCCGCGCGTGTTGGGATAAGGAAACAACCAATAGGCCATCCACGGCCGGCCCAGGTGAATGACCGGAAAGATTCCCGCGCAAATGACCGCGAAGATTGTCATCGCCTCGGCTGAGCGGTTCACCGATGTGCGCCAGCGCTGGCGCAGAAGGAAGAGAATCGCTGAGATCAGTGTGCCGGCGTGACCGATGCCGATCCAGAAAACAAAGCTGGTGATGCCCACTGCCCAGCCAACTGTGCGGTTCACGCCCCAAGTGCCGATTCCGGTGGCAATTTCGTAGCTCACCGCCAATGTGCCAAGCAGGAGCAGCGAAGCAGCGAAGAGGAAAGAACCCCACCAAAGCGGTGTCGGCCGGCCTTCGAGAGAGTGGCAGATATCACGTGTGACATCTGCCGGTGTTTTATTGCCGGCGATCAGGGGCGCGCGGGTGGTAAGGACGAAGTCAGCCATTATTTTGGTTCACTTTCGAATTTTCCTCATGGGAATCGCGATTCCGTACAACAGTGAGATAATTCACAGCCGGACGGAAATTGAACTCCTCCAACACTCCGAACCTCCTCGGATCGCGCGCCATCTGTGCGACCCGGCTGTTTGGATCATTCAGGTCGCCGAAAACGATGGCTTGCGAAGGGCAGGACTGCTGGCATGCGGTCTGGATCTGTCCATCGGCGATCGGTTTGCCCACACGGTTCGATTCGATCCGCGCGACTTCAATTCGCTGCACGCAGAAGGAGCACTTTTCCATCACGCCGCGGGAGCGAACCGTGACATCCGGATTGAGAACGAGATTCTGCAAGCGATCATTCCGGACATAGTCGAACCAGTTGAACCGGCGCGTCTTGTACGGGCAGTTGTTGGCGCAATAGCGCGTGCCCACGCAGCGATTGTAAATTTGTTGGTTCAGACCCTCGGCACTGTGAACGGTGGCCAGAACAGGACAAACAGTTTCGCAGGGCGCGTTGTCGCATTGCTGGCAAAGCATCGGTTGATACACCACATCCACGTCTTGTTCGCCGGTGTAATAGCGATCAATACGCATCCAGTGCATCTCCCGGTGTCGCAGAACTTCGTCTTTTCCGACGACGGGAATATTGTTTTCGGCCTGACACGCGATGACGCAGCCCGAACAGCCCGTACAAGCAGTCAGATCGATGGCCATGGCCCAACGATGGCCGGTGTACCGGTGATCCGCTGGCCAAAGGCCATTTGTGGCAGGCGAGACGGGCACAGTCTTCTTTTCGCCCGCGAGCAACGCAGCAATGGTTGTCTCCCTCACGATGTCGCGATGCTCCCCTCCGACAATCGGCAGTTCCCGCGGCATCGTCAAACTGTGATGGGTCTGGGTGGAAGCGAGTGCATGCCGTTTGCCGATCTTGCTGAGACGGACATTGTCACGAATATATTGCAGACTCCCTCCAACTAGAGCGAGCATCGGCGCGGTGTTCTTGCCGATCCGGCCGTCTTCATCCACATCCGATCCGCCGAAGAGCCATTTCGGACCCGCATTGGCAAAGCGTTCCGTTGATTTCCGGCCATAACCAAGTGCCACGGCAATGACTTGATCATGTTGTCCAGGCTGGATGAACACGGGCAATTCCAGCGGGGGTGAGTGCACCGCGTCGATATCCACTTCTAAGCGCACCACATCGCCCTCGCGAAGTCCGAGACGCTGTGCGGTGCCAGGAGAAAGGCATGCGTAGTTGTCCCAAGTCACTTTGCTAATCGGGTCCGGCAATTCCTGCAGCCAGGGATTTTCGGCGTGCCGTCCATCGAGCATGGAAATCTTGGGATACAGGACCAGTGAGAGTTCCCCCGCCGCAGGCGACGATTGGGAGAAGGGCTTCAAAGATGCGGCCTGGAACCGCGGTGGTTTCGATGTCTTCAGCCGGATTTCGGAATATCCCGCTTCGACCGAACGATCCCAGAAGGTTTGGAAATCCGGTTCAATGGTCTGTTGCGGGAAGACGCTGCCGCGCCAGTGATCGCGCAAAATGTCATATGCCGGACGCGGCTGACCACGCCAAATGGCGAGGCTTTCGAGCACGGGCCGCGTTTTGCCAAGCGGATGAATGGCGGGCTGGAAAATGCCAAGGGTTCCGCGCACGGGCTCGGCATCGCTCCAGGACTCCAGCGGGTGATGGTCGGGACAAATGAAATGCGCAAGGGCCGAAGTCTCATCAAGCCGCTCCGCAAAACTGACCACAAGCGGCGTTCGCTCGATGGCCTGGACTAACGCCTGGCCTCCCGGCAGGTCGTATGCAGGATTGACGCCATGGAGGAAAAGCGCGGCGACGTTCCCCTTGTCTAGATCATCGAGGAGGCTCTGCAGATTGGCGTCGTTGCCCTGCCGTTGTTGCGAAGGGCGCTCGATATCGAGCGTCGCGCCGTAATTTCCAAGCAAGTCGTTGATGAAGTTACCGAGGATCTGGAGACGAACATCCTGAGATCCGCATACGACAAGGCTTCGCCCGCGCGATTCCCACAGTCGCCGCGCGAGGTCTTCAATCACAGTGTCGTAAGAATTGTCCTGCGTGCGTGCTGCGATCGGAAACGCTGAGCCGGCCAGTTGAGCCAGGCGCGCGCCGATCCGCAGCATGATTTCGCCCAGTTCGTGCGGCTCGACGCTAATGCGGCGGTCGGCCTTGCTTCCGGTCAGCGACATCCGCGACTCGAGCTGCGCGTGATAGGACATTTGCGGAGAACGCGAATCAATGCGCCGTCCATCCGCAAAGTCGCGGCTGAACTCGACAGGTGAGATCCACGTGCCGAGGAAATCGGCGTCGAAGCTCACGATCACAGTGGCGCGATTAAACCGGTAGTGAGGGAGCAGCCGCTCGCCGTGAGTTTGCTGGTGCGCGTCGAGAATTGCGGAGCTTGACAAGCCGTCATAAACAACGTGCCGGGCGTCGCGGAATTGCAAGAGAAACTTCTGGATTTCGGCGTTGAGCGTCGGGCTTGATATGGTTCCGGAAAGAACCCGCACAGCGCCTCCGGAGGTCCGAATCGAAGCCAACTGCGCGGCGATTTGCTCATCTACCTCCTGCCATGAAGCGATCCTGCCTTTGGCCTGAGGGGCTTTCAAACGCTGCGAATCATAGAGTGCGAGGAGCGAGGCTTGTCCCACCGCGCAGAGGCCGCCGCGCGATAACGGATGCTCAGGATTGCCTTCGAGCTTGATGGGCCTTCCATCCAGGTTCTTTACAAGAACCCCGCATCCGGTCGCACAGCCGCCGCACGTTGACGCATAGAAGTAAGAAACACCTGGAACGATCTCTTCGGGTTGGATCAGGTACGGAATGGCCTTTTCGACCGGAGCTCTTGAGCAGCCGGCGCCAGCGGCGGCGACGGCTGCCGCGAAGCCCGCGGCCTTCAGGAAGGAGCGCCGGTTGAACTGCTCAGCCGGGCGATCAAGGGGCTCCGGAAACTCGCTCGTGGAGATTTGCACCAGACCGGTAGCGCCCGGGCCTTCCTCCCAGCTCTTCCAGTAGCGTGATGGTTTCTCCGAACCCATGGATACTCCTCAATAGTGACAGGTCGAGCAGTCGGTCGAAGGCTGCACGGGTCTGCTTGCCACTCCGGCGGCGTTCGCGGTGCGATGACAGTTCACGCACCAGCCCATCGTCAGATCGGGCGCCTGTCGAACGCGATCCATGGTTTCAATCGGGCCATGGCACTTCTGGCAGGCGACACCGGAGTTCACGTGCGCGCTGTGATTGAAATAAACGAAATCCGGCAGACGATTGATGCGGGTCCATGCCACCGGCTGCAGAAACTTTTGCGGATCGCGAGTCAAATGGTCATCGAGCGCCAGCGCGTCATAGATTTTCTGGATTTCCGGCGAAACCAATGGCCGCGGCCTGCGGTTTTCCTGCTTTGCCTTCTCGTCCTCGGCGCGAAGCGCGCCCAGCGGCGCTGAGACAAAACGATGGCAGTTCATGCATGTGCTTGCCGCCGGAATTCCTGCGTGGCGGCTGACTTCCGCTCCGGAATGACAGTACAAACAGGAAATCTGCATCTCGCCTGCATGCAAACGGTGTGAAAAGGCAATCGGCTGCACCGGTTCATAGCCCTGCTGGTTGCCCGGCAGATGCCAGCTCCCAAGTTGCTGCGTCACTGTGAGAAAGCTAAATGCGAGTCCAACGATCAGCACAGCGGTGACAACTCTCGAGTTCATGCCGCGCCTTCCTCAAGACTTTTCTCTCCGGTGATGCGCGCGAAAGCGGAATGGAGAAACCCAGCAAAGACAATCAGCCAAGTTCCCAAGGCGACAAAAACAAAGTACCGGGGGACTTGCCGCAGAAACCAGAGCCCCGTAATTTCGGCCAAACGATAAGTACACGTCGTGTACATCCCGAGTGGGAAAACCATGCCCCAGTAAAGAGGATCGTAATCAAATCCCAATTTCTTGTAGCCGTGGCGCCAGATGGCCAGGATGATCAACATCGGGAACCACCACGTGGCAGTGGCCCAATAGAATAGTGTGAAGCCCTTCACAAACGGCGCCAGGTCTTGGAGTAGGGCGATGCCAGCCGAAAACCGCACCAGCATAGCTCCTGCAAGCGTGGAAACCGCCATCGCACCCATGTTGATCCAGTAATGCGCTTTCAAGTCGCGTGGCTGCAGTGGGAAGAACGTATAGCGGTAGAAAATCAGCGAAATCATCCAGATATAGAGCATTCCGCCGCTTGACCAAAGCACCAGCGAAACGAAAGCAATCCCTACGATATGCGCCGGGAAAGCCTGCATAATCTGCGCGCCCAACGTGGCTACGGCCTGTGTTGCCACCACAGCGACCAGCCAGCCACTGTGGATCCCTTCAGCGAGAGACGGTTTCTTTTCCTTCACTGTGAATGCCGCGAAGACTGCATAGACGATCATGAGCAGTAGAACTGCCGAGGCGATCCAAAGACCCATTCCAAGGTGGTACATGCCGAACAGGATCACGTTTTGGCTTCCGAATACCGCCGTCGCGGCAACCAGAGTGAAAAATCCAACACCAATTTGATGGTCGATGAGATCCCGGAAAACCAGGCGCGGGAAGTAAGTAATGCGCGCCGCAGTCATCACGAGCAGGACGAAAAAGACAGCGAAATTGATGGCCGCGAGCACCCGGCCCACCAAAGGCATTCCGGTAAGGTGCGCGGCAATGGCCACGATGCCAGTAGCCATAACCATGGCGAAGTACGCCGGGTCGAGTGTCCGCACCTGCTCGCGAACCAGCGCGGAAAGTGCGGGCCGGACTTTCCCCGCCGGCTCGTGCGCGAGTTGTTCCAGTTCGCTCATCGCCGGACAGGCCCTCGCGATTCCATCTCCGGCCTTGGCAGATCCTGTGAAACCACCGGCGTTGCGATCATGGGGATGTCGCGCGTGTATTTTAGAATCCAGGCCATCGAAAGCGAGAACAGCGTCAGGAATACGAATGTCACAAATCCGATCGCATAGCCCGCCGTGCCCAGGTTGTGCACCGCGAATGCCATTACTGGCGGAATGACGAAACCACCGAAAGCTCCGAGTCCACCCACCCAGCCGGCCGCCCCGCCTACGGCTTTTGGCACCGCCTGCGGCACGATCTTGAACACTGCGGCGTTACACATGCCCATCCCGAAAGCGAGGAGAATCTCGCCAGGAACGGAAAGCTCGAACTGACGTGAACTGGTCATCACCAACGCTCCGACCAGTGTGATCAACAAGGCCAGGATGGCCGTGTTTTCGCCGCCTTCCTGCAACTGATCGGAAAGCACGCCGCCGCCAACACGGACCAGGGATGCCAGAATCGAGAACGTCGCGGTGAGAAACCCAGCCTGGACCAGGCTTACGCCGAAAAACTTGGTCCAATAGGTCGGCAACCACGCCGTTAGCGCCATGAAACCACCGAACGTTGTGAAGTAGATCCATACCAGCGCCCAAGTCCGCCATACCCTTGCCGAAATCCGAAGACTGTCCAACAAGCTTCCAGCAGGAAACAAATCCTGCCCAAGTTCGTGGGCCTGCACCTTCGCCTTATCGGGCGCAATCCCCTGCTTCAGGAACTGGAAATAAATACTGCTTCTCCCGGAAAGTGCATAGATAAAAGTCCCTAAAGAAAGAATGCAAAGCCAGACGATGTACGATTTGCCAAGACCCAGGCGGGACAACGAGAATGGCAAAAACAACGAGAAAAGTCCCGGAGCGAGGTTGCCCACGCCCGCGAAGATCGCCAGCGCACGACCCTGCTGTTTTTGCGGAAACCAGTATGAGACTTGGCTGATGCCGACAGAAAACGTTGCAATTCCGCACCCACAGAACATGCCAAGGACCATCAACAACGGATAAGACGAAGCACTCAGATGATCGGGGTAAAGGAAGAACGCGACCAGCGTAAGACCCACCATGCCGACAAGCGACAAAAACAACAGCACCAGGAAGGGCTTGCGCCCGCCGGTGGTATCCACCCAAGCCGAAAACGGAATTCGAAGCAGTGATCCCGACAAAGACGGGATTGCCACCAAAAACCCAATGGCAATAGGCCCCAGCCCCATGACGCTCTGAAAGCGGCTCGCGGAAGGACCAAAGAGCGCCACCGCTGCAAAGCCCACAAAGAATCCCAGCGTCGCGCTCCACAAGGCCAGTTTGGGAGATCCCTGAATTTGGTTCACAACCTGCCTCCTTTTGCGCTGGATGACGGCGCATTCTGACTTAGTTCAGAAACGAAGATTGGTTTCCGCATAGGCGAATTGCCCACTGCGATCGTTGGGATAAATGCTCGCAATCACGGTTTTGCCCCAGGCATGTCCGTAATACGCGCCGATGCTGAACGCCTTTGTCATTTGATAGTCGGCGCTGACATCCCAGACGTTCGCCAGGCTGTGATTGCCGTTACTAGGACGCCCGGTGTAGCCAAAGGTCCGCGGCTGGAATACTCCGCCACCCGAATACCAGAGGTCAGTTGCATGGTTCAGCCGAAGCGCGTGCAGTTCACTGCGTACGGCGAGCTTGGCCTGCGGATGCAAATCAAGTGACCCGTAAAAATCCTCATTGTTCTCCATGTCGTAAAAAGGAAAGCGTGCATAAGGGCGCGGCGTCGGCAATACCTGGAAAAATGTGCCGTGGCGGGAGTCGCCGGGATTCGCGTCGCCGCTGGCGTAGGAATATCCCAAGCTAAGCCAAGGTTTCAGCCTGCTCACCGGAGGCTGCCAGCCGAATTCACCGAAGAATGCGCCAGCACGTTGCGTGAGAAGTCCCCACGAGCCAGTTTGGATAGCGCCCCAAAAAAGAAAGTCGAACTTGCCCGCCGCAGCCGTATTGAAGACGTGGAGATAATCCGCGCCATAGGTCCCGATTTGAATTCGGCCATGATCCGCGGCTCGAGCCGCCTGTGGACGGTTGTCCGTCTTAAGAACGAGAGTGCGGTGGTCGATGTAGCCTAGGCCGAACAGGCGCAATTCGCCCGTGCCGTGCTTTGTTTGCACGGGAACGGTGAAAGCGCCGTAGTAGAGGTCCACGTCGAGATCACCCATTCCGTCCGTCTGATAAACCCCGCGTGTGGGCCTCCCGCCGACAAACGTAAAATTCTTATTGCCGAAGTTGTACACAAACTGCGCGCCGTCATAGCTGCGTCCGACCGCGGACCAGCCGAAATTGCCGATGAGACGTTGAGCGATGCGCGTCTGGACCAAGGTGGCAAGCGTGGCATCCTTCGGTTTGATCTCAGTGCCATCGAGATATTCGAAACGCCCGAGCCGCAAGCTTCCGCGGCCCAGGCCCTTGAAGCGGATATAGGCCTGCTTGGCAAAGGCGTTGACATTGTTGGAACGATTCCCATTCGCCACGTAGTAAGTGCCACCTAATCCGAGTTGCCCTTGCGGCGCGGCTACGACGGCGCTATTCGGTAAGGCGAGAATCATGTCTTGGGCAACCTCGACTTGCCAATCGATTTTCTCTGTTTCCTGTCCGACGGCCACGCGGAGGAGAGAATGGGGAAAAGCATAATTGCTATCGCCGGAGCTGCCCTCAAACCAGTCCCATCCTTCCATGCGGAAACGCCAACTACCGGATATGGTGAGCGGTCCCAGCTTGTGCTGGCTCGCGGAGGCTGGACTTGATTTCTTTGGCTGCGGTTCAGATTGCGACTGCGATCGTCCCCAGATGGCCGTACAAAGGAACATCGAAGCGAGCAAGACCGCAGCGCAGGCGAACCTGGCAGGATCGCAGGGCCAAACTTCAAGGCCCTGGCGCTCCTTCGACATTTGTGACCGTTCGCTCACGAGACTTCCTTCGTTGCGCGGTACCACCGCACCACTTGCGGCCGCCTCCACAAATACGGGTTGGGAACGACCAGGATGTGCACCAGACGTGTAAAGGGGGCGATGCCAATGATCACGTAGGCCATGACGATATGCAGCTTCGCTCCGAGCGGCATCATCGTCACGAAGCCGAGGGCTGGACTGAGCCGCACCAGTGACCAAAGATACGGAGACACAGCCGCCGCAAACCATGCCGACCCCCAGGGATGAAAGACAGCGACGTAAACGCCGCTCACGACCTGAACCAACAGCAGCATCAGCACGATCCAGTCAAATACGTTCGTGACCTGACGCACCTTCGATACGGTCAGCCGCCGGGCAATCGCGCCGATCAAGCCCACTACGGTCAGCAGGCCAAAGATCAGCGCGCTGATCTCGAGCGTGTAAAGTCGCAGCGGGCGGCTGTCCCATTGGAGGATTTGCCGGGGCAGCAGGAAGGCGACGACGTGCCCGACCAGGACCGCCACGATGCCATAGTGGAACGGAACGAGTCCCCAGAAATGCCGCTGATTCTCAAGAAACTGGGAAGACAAACTGGAATACGAATAGGGCGCTTTGCGGTACCGGAGGATCGTGCCGAGCAGAAAAATAAACATCGCCACATATGGAAATACGATGAAATAGAGTTCGTTGGAAAATGGAAAGAAGTTTGTCATCTCCGTTTCCTTTCACTGCAGCACGTGCAACTCTGGCCCCCGAAAAACCGTATGCGCAGGCTCATACGGATACCGGCTCTTCAGGAAAATAAATGCCGACTCCAGCAAGGCGGCGAACGGATTCCGGTTTTCACGCCAGCCGGCGCGCATTTTGTCCAGCGAGGGGAGCAGGTATTCCCCCGCAAACTCCGCCGCTTCCTCCGGCCTCAGTTTGGCGAGCAGCACCAGCGCATGTGTCATGTGGTCGGGGAGCTCGCCGGATTCATGCAGTTCGTGCTTGCGGAGCTGCTGCCGCATCTTCACCAGGAATTCGCCGCGGTGATAATCTTCACCGTAGAGCTGCCAGCCGATTTCCAGTGTGCACATGGGATTCAGATCGAAGGTGCGGGTATAAAGCTCCTGCAATTGCTCCGTGCTCAATCCTTCGATGGAAGCAGAAAATTCCGCGAGCGGCGTCCCGGCTTCGGGGGATTCGCCGCGCGTCGCTTTCAAGCATTCTCCGGCACGCGCGTGATAGTCGCCGCCTGGATAGCTGAAAAGCGGAGCGAGCAGCTCGGGAATGGTTGGTTTATCCATCACATTCCCCGATGTGGCCCGGCGAGAAATCCGAAACCCACACCCTGTTTGTGCTCGAGCGGATCTTCCATCATCTGAATGGCCTCTTCGCGGTGCATCGGTGGAATCACGAAACGGTCGTCAAACGTACACAGTGAAGTCAGCCGGTAAATCGCTTCCGCTTCTTCGGCTGAGCAATCCGCCTCACGTAGTATCCGCTCAGCGGTCGCCATATCGACGTCGCCGACCGTAACCGCCCGGCGATACCACCGGACGGCTTTCTGTTTGCGCAGCGCATAGCGGACCGATCCCTCATGTCCCGCGCCGAAAAGACTGGCGAGAAACTGCAATGGCACGCGCGATTCCTCGATATCGTGAAACAGATCTTCCGAAACATGGTGAATTGTGCCGTTGGTCTGGTTTGACATGACGGGGGACATCGGCGGCACGTAGAACAGCATCGGCATGGTGCGGTACTCAATGTGCGGCGGCAGAGCAATCTTCCAGACTTTCACGAATTGATAGACTGGGGAGCGCTGCGCCGATTCAATAACCGATTGGTGAACGCCGTTTTTCTGTGCCGCCGCCACAACTTCGGGGTCGTTCGGGTCCAGAATCAAAGACCGTTGCGCTTCGACCAGGTCCTGGTCAGGAAGCGACGCGACCGCTTCGATGCGCGAAGCGTCATAGAGAACGACTCCAAGGTAGCGGATACGCCCGACGCAGGAGTGGAAGCAAGCCGGCGCCTGACCGGTCTCCAAACGCGGGTAGCAAAGGATGCACTTCTCCGATTTTCCCGTATCCCAGTTGTAGAACATCTTCTTGTAAGGGCAGGCCGCCACGCACATTCGCCAGCCGCGGCAACGCTTCTGATCGACGAGTACGATCCCGTCTTCCCCTCGCTTGTAGAGAGCGCCGGAAGGACACGACGCAACGCAAGATGGATTGAGGCAGTGATTGCAGATGCGGGGGAAATAAAAGAAGACCAGCCGCTCGACCGCAGAGAGCTGCGCGCGCTGATCTGGACTCAAGGACTTCAGATTCGGATCGTTTTCCGCGTAAATCGGTGACCCGCCGAGATCGTCATCCCAGTTCGGGCCGGATTCGATCTGGATCAGTTCCCCGGTAACCATCGAAATCGGTCTAGCTGTTGGCTGATCGGGACCTTCCGGTGCAGTGAACAGTTGCTGGTAGTCGTACGTCCACGGCTCATAGTAATCGTCCATGGTGGGCATGCTGGGATTGTGATAGATGTTGAAAATCGTCTTCAACTTGCTCGTGGAACGCAGTTGAAGCTTCCCGCCGTTCACTTCCCAGCCGCCGTGGTATTTCTCCTGATCTTCCCAATCGGTGGGAAAGCCCGTGCCGGGCTTGGTCTCGACGTTGTTCCACCACATGTATTCGGTGCCGCGCCGGTCGGTCCAGATGTTCTTGCAGGCAATGCTGCAGGTGTGGCAGCCGATGCATTTATCCAGATGAAACACCATCGCTACTTGCGAACGAACGTCCATATCGGCCTCCTCACCACTTCAGTTCGGGCAGCTTCCGCACGAATACGTGTGTGTCCCGGTTGCAGCCCGTCGGGCCCCAGTAATTGAAATGAAATGTGAACTGGCCGTAGCCGCCGGCCATCAGATTGGGCTTCAGGCGCGTGCGCGTAAGCGAGTTGTGGCCTCCCGCGCGGCGATTCTTGCGTAGCGGAGAAGTCGGCACCGATAAGGTCCGCTCCGGCGAATGGTACTGGATGCAGATCCCGCGCGGAATCCGTGCGCTCACCACTGCCCGGGTCACGACCACGCCGTTATCGTTGTGTACTTCAACCCAGTCGTTATCTTCGATCCCGATGTCGGCGGCATCCTTGTCGTTCATCCAAAGCGGTTCGACACCGCGCGACAGCGTCGTCATGCGGTGGTTGTCTCCGTACGTTGAATGGATGTGCCACTTCCCGTGTGGCGTCAGATAATTCAGCGCCTTGGTGGGACCGACTTCCTGGCTCAGCCGCAGGTCGGCGTACTGCGCCGGGAGCGGCTTCGGCTTGAAGGTCGGCAGGTGCTCGCCGAACTGGATATATAGAGGGTGATCGAGATAGAAATGCTGGCGGCCAGTCAGCGTCCGCCAGGGCACCAGATACTCCAAGTTGTAAGTAAACGGTGCGTACGCGCGTCCGTTTTCTGTGAGCCCCGACCACATCGGACTGTTCAGCAGCCGCTGGGGGTGTGACTGCAGATCCTTGTAGCTGACACGCACTCCGCGATTGCGTTCGGCCAGATGCGCCAGCGGCAAACCCACTTTTTCTTCCATGTCGAGATAGGAACGGTAAGCCAGCTCGCCGTTGGTCACCGTCGCAAATTTTAAGATGAGATTGCACACATCTTCGTCGGCCGCCAGCGAAGGATACGCTTGCCCATTCCATTTGGCCGCCGGAAGAGTTTGGACAGCTTCGTCGTAGATGTCGTCACACGCATAGTGGGTGCCATGCACGCCAAGCCCTTGCGAACGAACCTGCGGCCCGAACGAGATAAACTGGTTGTAGAGATTTGCGTAGTCGCGCGCCACCAGCTTCAGACCGGGCATGGTCTTGCCGGGAATCGGGTCTATCTCGCCCCGCTTCCAGTCGAGCATGGCCGGCTGCGCGATTTCGGCCGGAGTGTCGTGCGCCAGCGGCGTTGACACCAGGTCCCAGACGGGCTTTGGGAAATACCGCGCCGCAAGCTCGGAGAATTTCTTTGCGAGGGAGCGGAAGATCTCCCAATCGCTCTTTGATTCCCAGCACGGCGGCACGGCGGCTGATAGGGGATGGATGAAGCTGTGCATGTCCGTGGTATTCAGATCCGCCTTCTCGTACCAGGTAGCGGCTGGCAGAACAATGTCGGAATAAAGCGCCGAGGTGTCCATCCGGAAATTCAGGTCCACGACAAGGTCCATCTTTCCTTCGGGAGCCGGTTCCCGCCAGACGACCTCCTTGACCGCATCGGCCGCTATATCCGTGGCGATGGTATTGGTATGCGTGCCGAGATAGTGTTTCAGGAAATACTCGTGGCCCTTGGCGCTGGCCATGAGCGCATTCCCCCGCCAGATGAACCAGATTCGCGGCCAGTTTTCCGGCGCGTCGGGATCTTCCACGGAGAACTTCAGTTCCCCACTCTTCAACTTGCTAATCGTGTACTGTTCTACTTGCTCCTGTGTCTTGGAACCGGCCTGTTCGGCTTCGCGAGCCAGATCGAGAGGGTTGCGATTGAACTGCGGATAAAACGGCAGCCAGCCGCTGCGAACCGCGCGGACCTGGGTATCCATGGTGTGTCCCGAAGCGAGCGAATTCGGAGTCTGGCCCGATGGGACGGTGTGGTAGTCCGTGAACTGCTTTTCGTAGCGCCACTGGTCCGAATGAGTGTAATGCCAGCTCGGTGCATTTTGCAGGCGCGCCGCCGGATTCCAGTCCCGCGCAAAAGCGATCGCCGACCAGGATTCCATGGGAGCCAGCTTCTCCTGGCCGACATAGTGCGCCAGGCCGCCCCCATTGACGCCGACGCAGCCGCAAAACATCAGTGCATGGATCGCGGCGCGATACATCAAGTTGCCGTGATACCAATGATTGATTCCAGCCCCGATGATGACCGTGCATTTTCCTTTTGTGAGTAGAGCCGTGTTGCCCCATTCACGCGCGAATCGGATTACAACGTCGCGGCCCATCCCGGTAAATTTCTCGGCCCACGCCGGAGTGTAAGGCGAGGCCTCATCGTCATAGTCCTTCGGGTAATCTCCCGGAAGTCCGCGGCTCACGCCGTACTGCGCCATCAACAGGTCATATGCCGTGGTGACGATCGCAGTGCCTCCATCGGCTGTTTGGATTCTGCGAACAGGGACACCGCGCAGCAGCGCGTTTCCTTCGGCAAAATTGTCGAATTGAACCTGTAAAATACCGTCATTGTCAGAGAGGAAAGTAAGTGCGGGATCAATCGCGGAACCGTCCTTGCCGTCCTTCAATTCAAGATTCCATTTGCCTTTTTCTTTTCCCCACCGGAATCCTACGCTTCCGGCCGGCATTTTTGGCCGGCGGGCGGCCGCGTCCCACATCAGGAATTTCCAGTCGCCGTTTTCGATGTCCTCATAGCCCGCGATGCGGTTGGCGCGCAAAAGTTGTCCGGGCTTGTACACGCCGCCAGTCCCGGATAGTTCGACCAGATAGGGAGCGTCCGTATATTTCTTCGTGTAATCGAGGAAGTAGGGCGTCTGTTTCTCGTGGTGGAATTCCTTCAGGAGAACATGGTTGGCGGCCATCCACCACGCGCCATCCTGTCCCGCATTGATGCGCACCCACTCATCGGCGTATTTCGAAACCTGGCTGAAATCGGGCGAGAAGACCCACATTTTGCTGCCGTTGTGGCGGGCCTCGGCAGCGAAGTGGCAGTCGGGCGTGCGCGTCATGTTCAAGTTGGAGCCCATGACGGCCAACAGTTTCGCGTTGTACCAGTCGGCGGATTCGGCAACATCGGTCTGCTCTCCCCAGGTTTCCGGAGAAGCCGGAGGAAGATCGCAATACCAGTCATAAAAGGAAAGCGAAACGCCGCCCATCAGTTGCAGAAAGCGCGACCCTGCGGCGTAGCTGATCATGGACATCGCCGGGATGGGCGAAAATCCTGCCACGCGGTCCGGGCCGTGTTTGCGGACGGTGTAGACGCAACTTGCCGCGATCAACTCTTGAACGGTGTCCCAGTCACTCCGTCGGAAGCCGCCTTTGCCACGGGCGCGCTGCCAACGCTGTCGCGCTTCAGGATTTTCCACCAGTGATTGCCAGGCTTCCACGGGGTCGTCAAAATTGCTCCGTGCCTGCTTCCACAAATCCAGCAGTGCCCCGCGCATATAGGGATACTTCACGCGCAGCGGGCTGTAGAGATACCAGGAATAGGAAATCCCGCGCTGGCATCCTCGAGGCTCGTACGGAGGCAGACCTGCTTCGAGCGCGGGGTAGTCCAATCCCTGCATCTCCCAGGTGACAATTCCGTCTTTAACGTAAATCTGCCAGGTGCATCCTCCCGTGCAGTTCACCCCGTGTGTGCTCCGGACGATTTTGTCGTGCTGCCACCGGTTCCGATAGAACTCTTCCCAGCTGCGCAATTGCGGGTTGTTTTCATCCTTAATCCAACTCACGCCGTCTTTGCGTTTCATTCCGCACCTCGCTGAGCATCTCGCACGAGTGTTCGCCGCACGGTCCTGATCCGTCCTCTCCAGATCCAGCCCATCAGGGCAAGACCCATTGACGCGCCGACCAAGCCGGCCAGGAAAAAATTGACCTGTGTCGTGTTGTCTGCCGGTTGCGATCTCCGGGAGGCGTCTTCAAACACAGAGAGCAATGGCAGGATCTCCTCGGATTGCACGGGATGTTGCCGGAAGACTGCCTGCATAGTCGGTGTGGGAGGCGCAGATAGCCATGTGCCAACTGCCTTTCGGTCTCCAAGCCGCTCATAGACCAGCGTCAAATCCGGCCCCAGACGGCCTCCACCAAAACCACTTACCGTCCCTAGCGTATGGCAGGAAATACAGGGCGGTCCGCCGTTACTGAGTTTCCGCGCACCAAGAAAGATCTGAGTGCCGATCATGACATCGTAGGGCGTGAAGGGCCGGTCACTAATGCTCATCCCGGCGAAGCGCGACTTGGGTAGCTTCGATTCCGCCTCGATCAGATCCAGGAGCGCTGTCACCATCTGTGGCGTCAAGCCGACGACGGTCGGCATCACTACGCCTCGCGCTTCCTGCTGCAGTTGCAAGGCGAAAGGGTCGCCGGCATCAAGGACAGCTTTAGGGTTCTGCACAAAATGCTCGAGCCACGCGCGGTCTTTCTGTTTCGTCACGTCTTTCAGGTCGGGTCCGGTCAGCCGGCCACCACCGATCGTGTGGCAATTCGTACAATTTTGCTGAAAGAAATCTTCGGCCAATTGCGCCGCAGCAGTCCGTGGCAAGACGCACACAAGCACGAAGACCAGAAGTAACAATCGAGGCTTTCTCACAACTGCTTCCTTCCCCGGCTGACGTCAACCGCAACGGGAAAATCGCTTTGGCAGATCAACCGTCCGCCGGGCTTGCTCGCATGGCTTCGGACGGTTTCAGCCAAGTCGGCGAGAGTTCTCTTTTCCAGAAGTTCGTGGATCGCGCTTCGAATGGGAATCCACTCCTCATGGAGGACGCAGGGAGTTTCATCCGAACAAATTCTCAAACCGAGCACACAATCGTCTTCTGACTTGTGCGCTTCGACTGCACCAATCAGGGAAGCCAGAGTGATGGTAGAGGGTGCGCGGCCAAGCTTCATGCCTTTTCCCGGACCACGGAAAGAACGAATCAAGCCGGTCCTCGTCAGCCTCTGCAGGATTTTTGCGAGGTAAGCTTCCGAAGCCCCGAGGTGCCCGGCGATTTCGTGGACGGGAGAAAATTTCCCGGGGTCCTGTTGGGCTAAGAAGAGCATCGCCCGGATGGCGAGTTCGGTGGCGTGTTGAAAGATCATGCTCAGAAGACCCTCATTCACGAATTCAAGACCTGATATTCCATAATTGGCCAAATCGGCGCTGTGACCTGGATTACCTTATTAAGTGATGTGCATCACAATCCAAATTCGGCTGGTCGCGCGCGCCTGGCAGGAATGTAGAGCCAGATTCGCGAAAGGTTCGTTTCAAAACCCTGTAAATAGGTTATCCGTTCGCTGGCTTACCTCGTCTCTTCTCTTCAAAGTGTCGCTGGCCCCCAAGAGATCGCGCAGGGACCAAGGATGTCCTGGCCTGCTCTGAATAACATCACCGCATGAGGCTGGCTGTGACAATAGTCACAGCGGTTTTCTCAAAATCAATTAGGATTTGCCTATGATTAGCTTCGATGAAGCTCGCCAGACAATTCTCACAGCCGTCCAGCCATTGGACACAACAAGAATTTCACTTGGTGACGCGTTTGGTCGTATCGCGGCGGAAAGAATTGTGGCCGATGAGGATGCCGTCCCATTTCCAAGGTCAGCGATGGATGGTTACGCGGTTCGAGCGGTGGATTGCATCCACGCGAGTCAAGAACATCCAGTGAAGCTGCCTGTTGTTGGTCAAGTTTTTGCCGAACAGGGGGAATTCACTCTTGCATCGGGCACCGTGCTCGCGATTACAACAGGAGCGCCTTTGCCAGAGGGTGCCGATGCGGTAATCCCTTATGAAAAAATTGCGCGCCGGGGTGCCGCGATACAGATCTACGCCCCTGTCGCACCCGGCGCTTCTGTATTCCCGCCAGGCGAAGATCTTCGCCGCGGGGATGAACTAGTTGCCTCCGGCGAGCCCGTGCGCGCCGGGACCCTAGCGCTGTTGGCATTCGCGGGAGTAACGAAAGTGAAAGTGTTCCAGCGGCCTCGAGTCTCCGTTTTGTGCAACGGCCAAGAGTTAGTAGATCCGGCGGTGACACCTGGCCACGGTCAAGTACGCAACAGCAATGCCGTTTTTCTCACAGCCCTTGTCGCCGAGTTTGGCGGCGTGCCTCACGATCACGGTACCGCCGCCGACGACCCTGCCATTCTGTCGGCTATGCTCGAATCGGCGCATCGCGATTCAGATCTGCTGATCACGACTGGAGGCGCTTCAAGAGGCGAGCGCGATCTTGTCAAAGGCGTCCTGAAAGAACTGGGCGCCAAGTTTCTCTTCGAGCAAGTAGCCATGAGGCCGGGCAAGCCCTTCGGCTTCGCTTTGTGGCACGATAAGCCCGTTTGTGTGCTCCCGGGTAACCCGGCGGCTGCGTTTGTATGTTTCCAAGAGTTGGTCCGGCCCGCCATGGCTCGCCTGGCTGGAAGACATGCGACCAACTTGCCAGTCGTTCGGGCGCGTTTGCATGGCACGGTACGTACCCGTTCGGAACGCCGCTACTTCGTTTTGGCCCGCCTCGATTTAACTGCCGACGGCTTTGTCGTGATCCCGCTCGAGAATCAATGCTCAGCTCTCGTACGTACAGCCGCAGATTCCAATGCTATCCTTATTGCTCGCGAAACTTCTTCCGCAGCGGGTTCCCGTATGATTACTGGAAATCTCGTCGATGTGGAGGTGTTGGACTGGCCGCATGGGCTGGTTGCTGATAATACAGCCCAGAGTCATATCACATTGATGGCTGAAATGAAGGTACGAGGCGGATAGGAGCACTTACTGTTTATCACCCCTTTTGACAATGTTTTGATTATGAGAATAGATTGAGGTATACGGAGATACACTTCGATACACGCAGATGAACACTTAAGTCCCTGCAGAATCAACAGAAGTGCCGTCTAGCAAGGGATTGCGAAAAACACCCGTCCTGGTTCGTAGCCAGACGCTCTATCCAGCTGAGCTACAGGCGCACTGCCCGCTACATCCAGCGTTCTAGCGCCCGACGGCAGCCATCGCGGTGGCTTTTGGAAGGCCCTGCATCAATGCGGTGAACCCCGCAAAATCCAGCGACTGAGGACCATCGGAGAGCGCTCGCTCGGGGCACGGATGCACTTCGATAATTAGGCCGTCGGCTCCAACGGCGACGGCTGCGCGCGCGGTTGCAGGAATCAGGCTTCGCCTTCCGGTCGCGTGCGACGGATCGACGATGATTGGCAAATGGCAAAGTTCCTTGGCCAGCGCGACGCCCGCCAAATCCAGCGTGTTTCGCAATTCCGAGTCAAAGGTCTTGATACCGCGCTCGCACAAAACCACGTTGGGATTGCCGCCCGACAGCAAATACTCCGCGGCCAGCAGCCATTCCTTGATCGTGGCGGAAGGTCCGCGCTTGAGAAGAACTGGACGGGGGACGGTAGCCAGCCGGCGAAGCAGCGGATAATTTTGCATGTTGCGCGC
The DNA here is from genome assembly GCA_041478355.1 of Terriglobia bacterium. GTDB lineage: Bacteria > Acidobacteriota > Terriglobia > Acidiferrales > UBA7541 > Palsa-360. The sequence continues at coordinate 23,370 of JBGOVX010000019.1, forward strand.
CCCGACTTGCATCATGTCCGCGTATTCCACCACTGCATCGAGGTCTTCGATACCCATCACTTCAGTGACCACGGGAAGCCCGGTTTCCTGGCTCGCTTCTTTCAGAATTTTCAGACCCTCGACGCCTAGGCCCTGGAAATCGTACGGCGAAGTTCGCGGCTTGAATGCGCCACCGCGAAGAAGCTTGGCGCCCGCGGCCTTGACCGCGCGCGCTGTGTCCATCAATTGCTCGCGCGACTCGACCGAACACGGCCCGGCGATCACGACCAGCTCGGGACCTCCAATGGGCACCCCTTTCACGTTCACCACCGTGCGCCGCGGTTGCAACTCCAGGCTGACCAGGGTAAACGGCTGCGAAATGGAAATGATATCTTCCACTCCCGGCGCCACTCGAAGAGACTCAATCTCGCTGCGCCGCCCGCGGTTCTTGCCCACTACACCGATCACGGTACGCTCGGCGCCTTCGATGAGATGAGGCAGGAAGCCACACTCCTTGATTCGGTCCATAACGTGATTGATTTGCTCTTTCGTCGCATTTGCCGACATATTTACGATCATCGAAATTCTCCTTTAGCAATCTTTCCACCAGGGCGCATAAAAAAAGCCGCGAACCTTGTGGGATTTCGCGGCCAGTTCCGGGTATCTTTTCGCGCTGTCTAGCTTGTCGCCTTATGTCGATTCACGCGCGATCCGTCCCTGGCCGCTCCCCACCATGGGAAGCGGTACGTAAAGGCGAACCAATAATTCGAGCGCGTAGGCATGATCGAGCGACTACTCTTCCAGAAAATTACTGGCCAAGCGTACGCAGAATAAGGCCGAATGTCAAGGAAAAGAAGCGATGATTAGCGTGTGTGGCTGAATCCTAAGTGTCGCCCCTGCCGGGGCTTTCTGGTCATCCTGGACACGTTTCCCCACAGCTTCCGCTGTGGGCTACGTTGTGGCGTCCCTCCGGGACTCACAGAAAAACAAAATTAGGATACCACCATGCATTACAGGTGAGATTCGCGTAGCATCGGCTTTCACGAAGGGGCCGACTCTCGCGCCTCTATTCGCTCGAGCCGCGTTTTAGGTCTTCGCTTAAAACGATGGCCTCGGCCACATCCTTCATCGACTTGCGCCGCTGCCTGCTTTGCCGCTGAATCATCAGATACGCCTCTTCCTCGGTGATCCTGAGTTCCCGCTGCAGAATGCCTTTGGCGCGTTCGACGAGTTTCCGCGTCTCCAGCTTCTCGGACAGATGGAGGTTCTCGGTTTCCAGCCGCGCCATCTCGATTTCCGCTCCGACCAGAAATCCGATGGTCGAAATCAAATTGATTTCGCGCTCTGTATACTCATGTGGCTCACGATTCTGCAGATTGATTACCCCGACGATCCGGCCGCGGCAAAGCACCGGCACTGACAGGAAAGCCTCAAACCGGTCCTCCGGCAAATCCTTGAACAGTTGAAAGCGGGGATCCTGCGACGCATTGAGCGCTACAGCGACCGGCTTGCCGTGCTCCGCCACCCAGCCCGTGATTCCCTGCCCCAGCCTCAGCTTCAGCCGGTCGATCACGTCGGGATGGGCATTTTTGGACGCGCGGAGAATCAGCTCGCCATCCTCCAACCCGTAGAGAAACACGGAATCGCAACTCACTACGGTTGCAGCGAACTCCACGATTTGCGCCAGCACCGCGTGCAATGGATCCGCCGACGCCATGCTGTTGGCCATCTTGAGCAGGAATTCGAGCTCATTGGAATTACCCTCCGCTTGACTGGATGCACCAGTACTCATAGTGCGAGACTAAGGGGCCGCATTCCGGCTGTCCAATTCTTACTATGAATACAAACGATAGAAATTTTCCCGGTTGTCACACAATTATCACATCTAAAAATAAACGCGGATTACCTGGCGGGAGTTCGCTTCTGCCGCAGAATCTCGGCGCTGCGCTGGGCCGCTTCGCTGACCAGATATCCCATTTTGGGATGCGTCGGCTCCATGTCTACCGTAAATCCATACTCGCGAAGCCGTTCCGAGGTGACTGGTCCGATGGACGCAATCAGAACGCGAGACAGCGCGCGCCGCACAGCCTCTTCCTGTTTCATCTCCGCTGCTATTTGTAATAAATGATTCACCTGCATCGCGGACGTAAATAGCGCAACGTCGATTTCGCCGCGGGCAATTGCCGTAACCGCGGCGCGCAGAGGCCCGATATCCTCCGGCAATCCCCATTCGTAGACAGGAACCGATGTAACCCGCGCGCCGCGCTGCGCAAGGCCCGCCAACAATTCCTGATTGGAAGCGCCGTATTCCTGAACAGCTACGCTGCGCCCATTCAGAGGCGCGAGTTCAGGTCTCTCGTCGAGCGCCCGCAGGACTTCACGCCAGGTATTGGGCTCAGGCGCAACCAGAGCTACCGGAACTCCCAGTTCCTTCAGAACAACTACCGGTTTTGGACCGCGCGCCACGACTGCAACCTTCCGCAGCGCGGCGACGAATTTCTCAAGGGGATAGGCGGTCTCCACCACTCGCGCCAGCGCGCGCGTGCCAACCCCGGTCAGCAGAATGACGACATCAAATTCATTTGCGAACAACCGGCGGGCAAACGCTAATGCTTCGGTGTTGGATTCCAAAGGAATCTCTCGCATCGAAGGCGCAACCATTGCTACGCCGCCGCTATTGGCAATCAATTTTGCCATTTCCGGCGCGCGGCGGCTTTCAAGCGATAGCACGCGCAAACCTGCAAAGCCATTCATGGGAGTTCGAATTTCCACAGTGCGTATGGTGCCGTATTTCGGAGATTAGTTCCACTTTCTCACAGTCTTGAGGGCATAGTCGCTTTTGGTTTGACCGCAAGATTCGGATAGTGCCGTTTGCGCGATGCCCCATATCATGCACGCATGCACAGAACAATTGAGCCAACCATCCTTTACTTCGGAACGCCCGTAGCACTCATCAGTACTTTGAACCCGGACGGATCGCCGAATCTGGCGCCAATGTCGTCAGCGTGGTGGCTGGGCTGGAGCTGCATGTTGGGTTTGGGCCAGATGGGCCAGACCTCCGACAACCTTATTCGCACACGCGAGTGTGTAATTAATCTGCCCTCGGAAGATCTGGTTGCGCACGTTGACCTTCTCGCACTGACCACGGGCAAGGACCCTGTGCCGGAGAGGAAGCGTCAGTGGGGCTATCGCTATGAACCGGACAAATTCGGTATCGCCGGGTTCACTCCAGTGGAGTCGGAATCGGTGGCGCCGCCACGTGTGTTCGAGTGTCCCGTGCAAATGGAGGGCATCGTGCACGATTTCCACTCCTTCGGCAAGAACGTCGGCGCCAACGCATTCGAAGTGCATATCGTAAAGCTGCACGTCGACGAAAAGCTGCTGACAGTTGACGGCCCGCGCCCCCATATCGACCCGGTGCGCTGGCGACCGTTGATCATGAGCTTCTGCCGCTTCTTCGGCTTCGGCAGTGAGGTATACCCGTCGCGCCTTGCAGAATCAGATTTCATTAAGTTCATGACCCAAGGTACGGAGTCACAACCGGTGAATTCGTCTAGCGCGCACAAAAACAGGTAATGCGTATTGCCTGCAGGCGAATAGATCCCTGGGAACGCGGCAGTGTTGACGAGTCGCTCGTTGCAACTCCCGAAAAGTCGGATTGTCGGTAACTGACCCACTACCGGCTTATGCGGATTTTCCCTGATCCCACACTCCGAATAATTTTGAACGCGGGTATCGCCTCAAGACGAAACCGCTACCGCAGGTTTATGGAAGCTCCGGCCCTTGCGTTCTTTCCCCAACGAAATCGTGACGATGAGCACACCAATCGTGACAATTTCAAATCCCGCAAGCGCCCACTGGTAGCCCACGTGCTCCTTCAACATGAACTCAACCGTATTGGTTGGCGCGGCGATGAGAATCCCCAACTGATACGCCAGCCCCGGAACGAGTCCGCGCGTTTCGTCCGGTGAAAGCTCGCTCAGGTGGACCGGAATTACTCCCCACGCGCCCTGCACCCCCGCTTGCATCAGGAAAGCGCCGATGGCAAGCACTGCGAGCGAAGTGCCGAACGCCCAAAGCGGAATCACCAGCAGCGACAGTGACATCGCGCAGATCATCGTGACTCTCCGCCCCAGCCTTTCCGAGAATAGCCCGAAAATAATTGCGCCGCCGATGGCCCCGATATTGTAAAGGATGGCCATATACGATTGAATTGCCGGGGATGCATTGTGCACGCTGCCGAGGAAATCCGGATACAGGTCCTGCGTGCCGTGCGAAAGGAACATCATGAACGTCATGAGCAGGACCATATAGAGGAAGCTTTTCCATTGCCTGGCGACGATCTTGAGGACGGCGCCCGTCGATGGCGCGCGATGCTGTTTCCAAGCCTCTGATTCGGGTACACGAGCGCTGATATAAAACGCCAGCAGCGCCGGCAATCCGCCCAGCCAGAACATCGGCCGCCAGCCCCAGGTGGGCAGCACAAAACGCGCCACCACAGCCGCCAGCAAGTACCCGGTCGAGTAGCCGCTCTGCAATACGCCGGAGAGAATTCCCCGCCATTTTGGCGGAACTGATTCCATCGCCAGGGAAGCGCCGATGCCCCACTCCCCGCCCATCCCGATGCCATAGAGCGCGCGCATCACCAGGAAGAATGTAAGGTTCGGTGAGAATCCACACAGCAGCTCAACCACGGAAAAGAAAACCACGTTAGTCATCAAAGGAATGCGCCGGCCATACCGGTCGGTCAGCAGGCCGAAGATGAGAGCGCCAACGGGGCGCATCACCAGCGTCACAAACAAGGACGCTATGATTGCTTTCTTTCCAACATGAAAATCCGCAGCGAGCTTGTCAATCAGGAAGACAACGACAAAGAAGTCAAACGCGTCGAGTGTCCATCCCAGAAAAGATGCTGCCACCGCATGAAACTGGCCCGAGCCCGAAAGGCCGGGTACGCCGCTATCACGCCCCTTGTTAAACACTGATGTCCCCCATGGCTGCGCCACTCACGCGCAGTGAAATATCACGATAGAGCAGCCCCGCGCAAACCGAGGCGAGTCCCAGCAGCCCGGTTCCCGAGAGGAGTTGGCCGAAACACAATTTGCCGACGCCGAAAAGCGCAGCATATACCATCGCGCAGCCCAGCACCCACGCCAGCAGGTTCTTGCCGAGGTCGCAGGTTGGCGGCACTTCGGGAGCCAGCGCGGCGATGCGGCGCCATCCGGCCGCGTGCGGCCGAACTTTCCGGTAAAAGCGAAGCAGTAAATCGTCCGGCTCGGCAGGCGTCAGCAGCGTCACCAGAACCCACACCGCCGTTGTCACTGCCGTGGTCGCAAGCGTGGTCTTCGCAAAAATTACTGGGGCGCTTCCGCCAAACACGGGCCACTGGTGCAACAAGAGCGTCATGGCCAGCGCCGTCGTCATCGCCGAAATCTCGCTCCACGCATTGATGCGCCACCAATACCAGCGCAGCAGGTAAACGCCACCGGTTCCCGCGCCGACCTCCAGCACCACTTCCCAACCCTGGCTGATCGTCGCCAACCGGGCCGATACATAGGCTGACGCCGCCACCAGCAGCAGCGTAGCCACTCGGGAAATATTCACATAATGTTTCTCCTCCGCGCCGCGCCGGATGAACCTGCGGTAAAAATCCTCGACCAGGTAAGAGCTGCCCCAGTTCAGCTGCGTTGCAATTGTAGACATGAAGGCGGCCATGAATCCCGCAATCAAAATTCCACGCAGCGCGTGCGGCATGTAAGCAATCGCGACAATCATGTAACCCGATTCAGGATGTTCCAATCCAGGATAAAGCGCCGCGGCCGCCAGCGCCGTGAGTATCCATGGCCATGGACGAACCGCGTAGTGCGCTATATTGAACCATAGCACCGATAGAAGGCCATGCTTTTCGTCTCGCGCGCTGAAAATTCTTTGCGCAATGTATCCGCCACCACCCGGTTCCGAGCCAGGATACCAGAACGCCCACCATTGAACTCCTAAATGCACTACAAAAGTAAGCACCGGCAAGGTCCACATCGCTTCCGCCGTGAGCCCGCGCGAAAAATCTGGAAATATCGCCGTAATGTCCGCCGCTTTCGGGCCTGCCGCCGCTCGCATGGCCGCAAGTTTCCCCAGCATCTCCTGCATTCCTCCCGCAGCTCTTACGCCGTAATAAGCCACCGCGATTACGATGGCCATTTTCAGCACGAACTGAAACAGATCGGTCCACAATACGCCCCAGAGACCGCCAAGCGAAACATACAATCCTGTAAATGGAATCAAGAAGAAGATGCAAATCGCCAGGCTTGTGGTTTCACTTTTGCCGAGCGCCGATCCCACAATGCTGGTCATGGCCTTGGTCACCCAGCCTAGGATCAGGCAATTCATCAGCAAGCCCAAATAGATCGCTCGAAACCCGCGCAAAAATGCCGCCGGTTTCCCGGCATAGCGCATTTCGGCGAATTGCACATCGGTGAGCAGCCCCGAGCGCCTCCACAGCCGTGCAAACAAAAACACGGTCATCATTCCCGATGGCAGAAAGCTCCACCACAGCCAATTCCCCGCAACGCCTTGGGAGTAGACCAGGCCGGTTACTACCAGCGGTGTATCCGCGGCAAATGTCGTCGCCACCATGGAGGTTCCCGCCAACCACCAAGTGACTTGCCGCCCCGACACGAAATAGTCCTCGGTGCTCCTGCTCGAGCGCCGCCGGAAATATATTCCCAGCAACAGCATCAGCAGGAGGTATCCGGTGATCACGGACCAATCCAGTA
>JBGOVX010000183.1:0-7002 GCA_041478355.1 Terriglobia bacterium
GCCTGCAGACCCTTGGGGCCGGAGGTAACCTCGAACTCAACCGCTTGGCCTTCGTTCAGCGATTTATATCCGTCCGCCTGAATGGCGGAGAAGTGGACGAAGATGTCCTCGCCGGACTGGCGCTGGATGAATCCGAATCCCTTGCTGGCGTTGAACCACTTAACTGTTCCTTGTTCTTTCACTGTATTTCCTTTTCACTGTTTTGAGCTATTTGATGCTTCTCGACCGCCTCCAGCCGTACAACAAAAAAAGGCTGCAAGTGTTACCTGCAGCCCCTTTAATCGAATCTAAAGGTGTTACAAGAGCAACAAACGCAACTGCAGGATACCATAAATCCGCGTTTGCACCTAGTGAATTCGGGAGCACCCCGCCAGCCCTCCGCCGTGGGTCATGGTTTACGATGCTTGAAAAACTCGACCTGGCGAAGCCGTTTCTTTGCCTCTTCCAGAGTCTTATAGGGACCGCCGAGATTCCTTCCCTTGCTGGAAACCACTTTGTATCCGTCCTTAACTTTTTTGATCATTGTGAGCCATCCCCTGTCGAATGATAAGGTCCGGACCCGACTGATCTAAATTATACCGCCAAAGGAACCGACGGGATGCCGGCGCCACTGAAACCCAGCGCCTCGATGTACCGGAGGTTCGAGGCGTTCAAAGCCGCCGCTGCAGCTCGTGCTGCAAGTCATGCTGCTGACTTGGGGAAAGCTTGACACCTAGTTTGGTCACGTAAAACACGTCGGTTGCGGTTCCACCCTCGGTGTCAATCAGGCCCACGTCAATATTGCAGCCAAGCTCGGCAAACGTGGAACTGATGTCATACAAAAGACCCGGGCGGTCCAGGGCCACGATTTCCACAACCGTGCTGTGCGAGGAACACTCATTATCGAGATGGATTCGCGTTTCCACATCCACTTTCGGGGCGTGCTTTTCGGGCTGAAATTTTCGTCTCATCAAGTCGGCGACGTCGAGTTCCCCGGATAAGGCCGCAACCAGATTCTGCTTGAGGCGAACCGTTTCCGACGGATTGTGATCCAGTGTCCGGAAGCGGTCGGAAAAACGCAGGATATCCAGGACGATCCCGGCCTTATTTGCGCAGGCATCCGCCTTCATGATATTCATTCCCCAGGACGAGATCGTTCCGGCGACCTTGGCAAAAAGGAACGGGCGATCGGTGGTGACCAGTACAAGCTCATAGTAATCGTCGCGCTTGGTGACGGCGATTTCCGCGGAAGAATGCCCCAAACGTTTGTACATCCGGTAATGAGTCGAAATTTCCGCCGAAGAATGCGTCAGCAGATATCGTTTCGGGAAACCCTCCAGAAAATTCCGAAACCTCTCTGATTCTCCCTCAATTTCCCCGGTCGGGATCAGGCCCTCGAGTTGTTTGGCATCCTCTCCCGCGACATATAGCCGCTGGTCGTCCACCGACCGATTCAGGTAATTCTCGGTGGCGGCGTAGAGTTGCCACAACATTTCGGCCTTCCACGGCGACAAGGCCTCCGGGTTTACAGCCTTGATGTCCGCGAATGTAAACAGCGTAAGCAACTTGAGGTGTTCGATGGTTCCCACGATCTGGGCGAAATCGTGTATGGCTTCGGGATCGAAAATGTCGCGCCGCAGCAGCGTCGCGGACATTCGCAAATGGCTCCCGATCAAAAAATTCACCGTGTCCCGGCCGGCCGAATCCATGCGCAAACGGTCAAAGACGCCCTTCACCGCCTGCAGGCTTCCTTCCACGTGATTCTCGGTGGGCATGCCTTTTCCCACGTCATGAAACAGCAACGAGAGATAGAGCAGTTCCGGGTACTCGACACTGAGCAGGATATCGCGAAACCGGCGATTCAATTCACCGTTCCCCGCGGCAAGATGGTGCAAATTTTCGATGGTCACCAGGGAATGCTCATCCACGGTATAGCGGTGGTAATAGTCGCGGATCACCAGCGAATCAATGAGCTGGAATTCGTTGAACAACAGCACCAGAAGCCCCAGCCGATGCATGGCGCGCAGCGCCGCCGCCGCGTGAGGCAACACCAGAATTTGACGGAAGTGTTCCCACAAATCCGGCGTGGTAGAAACCCACTTTTGGATTTTGGGAAGGGCCGCTTCCACAGCGTGCTCGGTTTCAGCAGTCAGTTTGAGATTGTGCCCGGCAACCAGTTCAAAAAGATGGAACATGACGACGGGATCTTCGACCGAACCGGCATGAGCCAGGGAGACGCGATCGTCCACGACGGTAAATTCCGAGGTCGACAGCGGCGACCTGCGGCCGCCAAACAGCCGGGACCACACCGATTTTGACCGCGGAACTTCGTCAAAAAGGACCGTCAACCTGTGGATGGCCCGCGCATGCCGAAAATAGACGCGCATCCAGTCGTTTGGCGAAGCCGCATGCCCGCCGTGGAGTCCGATACCCGCGGATGCGGCTTGCGATTGCAGTTCGTAAGTCAGCCCGTTCAGGTCACGCCCCTGGCGGTAGTGGAGGAAGCACCGCACGGCGTCGAGGAAATCAATCGCGCTCATGGCATCGGAACGCAGCGGAGGCGGCAACAAATCCGCGGCATCCTTCCACTCGCGGGAATGTTTCATTTCCGCAATCTGCGCGAGCCAGCAAGCCACCTGGTAATCCCGCAAGCCGCCCGGACCGTCCTTGATGTTCGGCTCGAGGTGAAAAATAGTCCGGCCGTATTTCTCGTGCCGCGCGCGGGCAAGCCCGGTGAGTTCCTGCATCAGGCTCTGAGATTCCCGCATCACCATTCCAGGCAACGCGCGGCTCCGCAGCCGTTCAAAAAGGTTTTCATCACCGCATATGTACCGGCAATCCAGGAGTGAAATATTGAATTCGATGTTTCCCCGATACAATTTGCGGCATTCGGCGAGAGTTCGCGTGGTAGGGCTGACGCGTAGATGCAGGTCCCACAGAGCCTGGCTCAACGGAGCAATGACTTTCTTGCCCAGATATTCCGCTCGGGTTTCCTTTTCGTACAAGAACAGGAGATCGATATCCGAGTAGGGAAACAGAGCGCGTCGCCCATATCCACCCATTGCGGCGACGCAGAATCCTTCGGCAGGCGCTCCGGTTCCTGTAACTTCTTTCCACAGCTGGGTGACCACGGAATCGATCAAGGAAGTACGATCGCGGATCGCGGCTTTTCCGTCACCAGAGACTTCGAAGTGTTCGCGGATCCTCGCCGATTCATCCGCATACAAGTCTTGCAGCGTGGAAGTTTGGCTTTCGAGTTTCATGTCCAGGCATTTCCCTGCCTATCCCAAGTGCTGATCAGCTTTGGACTACAGAGCCGAAGCCCCTCGCTCCTGGTTTCGAATCCGAATCGCTTGATCTACCTTGGATAAAAATATCTTCCCATCGCCAATCTTTCCCGTGGAAGCGCTTTGAAGGATGGCGTCGACCGCGGCGTCCACCAGATTGTCGGGAATGACCAATTCGATTTTGATCTTCGGAAGCAAATCAACCGTGTATTCCCGGCCGCGGTAGACTTCCGTGTGACCCTTCTGCCGGCCATGGCCTCGCACGTCCGTTATAGTCATGCCGCCGATGCCCAATTCGGTAAGAACTTCCTTGACTGCTTCAAACCTGGACGGTTGAACGATCGCTTCGAGCTTAGTCATCATGTGTTTTGTCCTCAGGCTGTAACCGCAGAGATTGGACTCCGGAACGTCTTTCGGCAAAGCATGCCGTAATCAATCGCCGGCCTCACTGCATCGCCAAACACCTCCTGGCTTCCCCAACGATTCTGTCACGGGAAATCAGCAGGTGCGTTCCGAACCCAATGGTATCACTTTCCCGCGAACCCGCATGATCGGCAGCAGCGCAAAGGATTCATCGTGACGCCCATTAGCCGGCTTGTCCTAGAGCACGCAATCCGCCAAGTCACGATTCGCCCGCCTGAAGAACATCTAAAAAAGTTGTCGCGATCTTCTGATCTGCTCCGCATCGTTGCCTGTTCTGATGAGTTAAAGGGGAGAGCACTCACTGCAGATTCCGTGCTCTCCCCTCCGTTGATCCCATTTTTCAAAAAATACAGCGTTGTTAGCTTCGTGGATTATGCCTTTCTTTCCAGTATGAAGCAGCGATAGCCATTATTTGGCGTCGCGGCTGTCAAACAGGAAGATCAGGCCGATGGTTGCCGTGTTCTGGTATTTCACCCCCGCTGGAAAATTAGAGAAGTCAAACACTGGAAGACTGGCCATGTCTCGCCGGTATTCCAAGCGGGTAAGCAAGTGGGTTGAAATGGCCCGCTGGTACGTCGCGGTGATCTCGTTGTAGTGCACATGCTGGAAGGGCGCTAAGCTGCCGCCAGACGGGAAGCCTGGCACGCTCGATGCGGTTGTGAATCCATCGTGATCATCGAAGTATTCATACCGCGCCGCCACGTAGTCCTTGTCGTCCCAGGCGTACTTCGCGTAGGCGGCGCCTCCGGTCCAGAAAACGGGAGGGGAAAGGGTAAACGGAGTGGTTTCATTGTCGGTGACCGTTCTGTCCCCGCGGCCGTAGTCGAAGTTGGCCATGAATGACCACTTGGCCGTTGGGTTATAGGTGACTGCCGTGTCCCACGTCTGCCGCCAATCGCTATTCACGTTGACGAGGCCTCCGGAGATTGTCGGTCCAAAAGTCCCGGTCGTCTGTTCCGGTCCGGCCATGTAGGTCTGAGCGAAACTTACCTTCTTGGTGGGATTCCAATTGAACGTCATTCCGTACATTTTCCCGGAGTTGTTGTCCACAATGTTGTTCCACCCGTTCGCGAAGTAACCCGTCAACGCATACTTGTCGTTGAACGTGTACTTCGCCCGTGCGCCGAAATGGTAGAAGGGAATGGCATACGTGAACAGCAGGCCGCGCGAATAGTTCCAGTTGTCCTTCGACTCGATTACTTCGGAGCCCATCGGCGTCACATATTTGCCAACATCCACCTGGAGCCCTTTCCCTATGGGCGCCAGATAAGAGAAATACGCTTCTTTCAAATACTGGGCCGCGAAGAGCCCGCCCGGGTCCGTTGCGTTGACCGTGTTCATCCCGTCACCAAATCCCAACGCCACGTGATAGCCAGTTCGGCCCGCTGGACCACTCGCGTCTGGGGCTTTGTCCAAAATGAGCTGAACCATATTCAATGCAAACTGGTTCGACCGGAAATCAAAAGCGCGAAAATCCGCGCCTCGGTCAGCCGGATGATTAATGTTTCCCTGGTAATAGACATCCACGAAACCGCTCACCGATGTTGGACCCAGCAAACTAGCGACTGAAACTTTCTCCGCCGGCTTGTCTTGTGGAGCCGCTGCGGGTGCCGCGGCCGCCGCAGCTTCCGGTTCCGCGGTCTTCTTTGCCGCCAACTCTATTCTTAATTCAGACAATTCCGACTCAAGCGCTTCGATGCGACGATCCAAATCCGCCGGGTTCGACGCGGCGGGAGTTGCCGTAGCATTCGACGTGCTTCCCGCGCTCGCATCGTTTGCCGCCATTCGACTTTGTGCCCTGCCGACTGGTGCCCCCAATACCGCCAGTCCCATTGCCAACATTCCGATGCATACCCCGTATGTCTTCTTCATATGATTAGAAACTCCCTTTCCGCTGGCAGGCCGCTCTTCGCTTCCCACTCGCAAGCCCCGACCAGCGCAAACAACTTAGCTGCCCCGCGGCGATTCCGTCCAATTCATACTTTCTCTGCCAGCAATCAGAAATGTAGGCTTGAAATTGCGAATACACACTATTTGAAAAAGGAATAGGCCCCAGTCAGGCACAATCCGTCAGGAAATATCTTTTTTCTCCGCGGAACCCGCCGAGCCATCAGAACCTGAAAAAAATGTCGCGAGATATTGTGTATGATTGACCGAGGAGAATAATAGACACGATGGGAACTGCCCTGGTTGACCTTAGGAACGTTCGCGTCATTCGAGGCGATAATGTGGCCCTGGACGACTTCAGCCTGCGCATCGAAGCTGGAGAACACGTTGCCATTCTGGGCCCCAATGGCTGCGGCAAATCTACCCTCATCAAGACCATTACTCGCGAGTGCTACCCGGTGATTCGGGAGGGTTCCTCGATAGCCATCCTGGGCCGCACGCGATGGAATATTTTTGAGCTGCGTTCCGTGCTGGGAATCGTTTCGAACGATCTGATGGGGGACTGCACAGGCGAGACCTGCGGACGTGAAGTGGTTCTTTCCGGGTTTTTCAGCAGCACGCGCATTTTTGACCATCAGACCGTCGAGCCGATCCATCGAGAACGAGCCGAGGCCGTGCTGGCGCGGCTCGGAGTGCCTCACCTGGCCGACCGGCCGGTCGCGGAAATGTCGTCAGGAGAGGCGAAACGCATTCTGATCGCCCGGGCTTTAGTGCACAATCCTCAGACCCTGCTATTCGACGAGCCCAGCAATAGCCTGGATGTTTTCGCGCAGCACGGCCTGCGCGAAACCATGCGCGCGCTGGCCCAGTCCGGCATTGGCATCGTTCTGGTGACTCATCATCTATCCGACGTTATTCCCGAGATCGACCGAGTCGTCTTGATGCGCAATGGACGGATCGATGCGGACGGACGCAAGGAAGACCTGCTCGAGACGGAAAACATTTCGCGCGTGTTTGGGATTCGCGTCGATATAACCCGGCGCGATGGCTACTACCACGTTTGGTGATTTACGTTATTGTTTTTTGCAGCGCCCACCTAAATAGCGTTCGGGAAAGGCACAGCGGAGTCATTCCGAGGCACGCCGCGTGCCGAGGAATCCCTCTGTTACTGGGCATTAAACAAAGAGGGATTCCTCGTTTCTCTCGGAATGACAACCAAGAGCACTTTTTCAGCAAACTGTTAAACCGAATAAGAAACGTTGTCTTCAGGAGGAGCGGGCTCGGCGTCGTTTTCGGAGGTGACCGAGGGACTGGTAGCGGCGGATTTGGCGCCGCGGCGCATGGCGACAATGCCGGTTCGCACCATTTCCAGCACGCCGTAAGGACGCAGCACTTCGAGCAAGCCGTCGATTTTGTCTTCCCCGCC
>JBGOVX010000124.1:0-10827 GCA_041478355.1 Terriglobia bacterium
CGGGCTTTGCCGATCTTGAAATCCCCACGGCGGCGCTTTCCGGAGGATGGCGCAAACGGCTGGCGATTGCCGAGGCGCTGGTTCAGGCGCCGGACATTTTGCTGCTCGACGAGCCGACCAACCACCTGGACCTTGCCGGGATCAACTGGCTCGAAACACTGCTTCAGAACGCGCCGTTTGCCTGCGTGGTGGTCAGCCACGACCGTTATTTTCTGGAAAACGTGACGACCGAAGTCGTGGAGCTTTCTCGCATGTACGAGAGCGGCTTCCTGCGCGTCAATGGAAACTACAGCACGTTCTTGGAAGCCAAAGAAGAATACCTGCACGCGCAACGAAAGCGGCAGGAGTCTCTGGAGAACCGCGTCCATACCGAGATCGAGTGGCTGCGCCGTGGCCCCAAGGCTCGAACGACGAAATCGAAGGCGCGCATTGATACCGCGCACGAAATGATCAGCGAGCTGGCGGACTTGAACGCCCGAACGCGCACCGCCTCCGCCAGAATCGATTTTTCGTCCTCCGAGCGGCAAACCAAGCGGCTAATCGCGGTCGAAGACCTTACCTATACCATCGAGGGCCGCACGTTATTCCAGGGAATTCATTTTGCCATTATGTCCGGAATGCGCGTCGGACTGGTGGGTCCGAACGGGAGCGGGAAGACAACGCTGCTTCGTCTGCTGCGAGGTGAACTTGCGCCCACGCGAGGCGAAATTCGCAAGGCCGATTCGTTACGGGTTGTGTACTTCGACCAGAATCGGATACTCGATCCCGACGTTAGTTTGCGCCGCGCTCTGGCGCCCGATAGTGATTCGGTGATTTATCAGGATCGCGTGATTCACGTGGCGTCCTGGGCGGCCAGATTCCTGTTTGACCCCGAACACCTCAGCCAGCCGGTGGGAAAACTTTCCGGCGGCGAGCGGGCGCGCGTCCTGATCGCGCAGCTCATGCTGCAGCCGGCGGATGTATTGCTGCTGGACGAGCCGACCAACGATCTCGATATTCCCACGCTGGAAATACTGGAAGAGAGTTTGCTGGAATATCGCGGGGCGCTGGTACTGGTCACGCACGATCGCTACATGCTGGATCGTATTTCGACCGTCGTGCTGGGACTGGATGGACTGGGCGGCGCGGAGCGTTTTGCCGACTACTCGCAGTGGGACCTCTGGCAACGCTCGCGACAATCCAAGGGAACGCAAAATGTCCCCAGTGGCGCCCTGCGCTCGAATTCAGATTCGGGAAGTCCGCAGACTCCAGCCGGAAAGAAGAAGCTGTCCTACATAGAGGCGCGCGATCTGGCCACAATCGAAGAGCGCATCGCCAAAGCGGAACGCGAAGTTGACGCGAAACGCGCTGTACTCGAAGACCCCGCAATCACCAGCGATCCGGCACTGCTGCGTGACGCTTGCCACCATCTCGAACAGTCGCAGAAGAAAATCGATGACCTCTACGCGCGGTGGGCCGAACTGGAGCAGAAGCAGCGCTAAGTGGTTTTCAATCCGCCGCCGTGGGTTTCCAACACCATCGAATCCACGCATTGGAATTTCCTGAAAAATGAGTCACTGCCGGCAAATACCACGCTTGCGGGCGCGGTGAAGATCTGGATGGTGACTGCGCAACCGTCGCATGGTATTGTTCGCGTTCGGCACTAAATCTCGCAAGAAAGGACCTGAATCCATGAACCGGGAATTCTTTTTGAACTCCGCGACGCGGCGGGAAATGTTGCGGGCAGCGTCCGTGATGGCGGCGGGAGGCGCCCTGTCCGTTTTGGCGCCAGGGACTTTTTTCGGCGCGGCAAAGTCACAGGATGCGGCAAAGACTCAGCAGGCCTCGACGGCTCCGGTAGATCCAGTCGAGCAGATGAAATTGCAGATGGCCGCCGTGCCGCTGCAAACCATGAAATTGCGCGACAACATCCATATGCTCTACGGGCCGGGCGGAAACATGGTGGCGCTCGATGGACCCGACGGCAAGGTTCTAGTCGATGCAAGTTTTGCCAGCGTGGCGCCCAAGGTCAAGCTGGCGCTGGACGGGATCAGCAACGCGCCCCTGAAGATCCTGATCGACACACACTGGCATTTTGATCATACCGACGGCAATGCGGCCATGCATCAGTTTGGCGCGATGATCCTGGCGCACGAAAATACTCGAAAACGGCTTTCCACACCGCAAACCCTGAAGTTTTTTGGAATGCAGTTTCCTGCTTCCCCAATGGAAGCGCTTCCTCAACAGACCTTCTCGGACACGTTTAAGCTTTACTTCAATAAGGAAGAAATCAGCATGGCGCATTTTTCCCCCGCCCATACCGACACCGACATTTTCGTCCATTTCCTTGGCGGCAATGTCCTGCACATGGGTGACACATATTTTAACGGGATGTATCCATTTCTTGATTCCGGCACCGGAGGAAAGATCGACGGCATGATCAGGGCGGCCACCAAAGGCATCACCTTGACCGATGGTTCCACCAAGATTGTTCCCGGCCATGGGCCACTGGGCGACAAGGCCATGCTGACAAAATACCGCGATATGCTCGTCACCGTGCGCGACCGCGTGAAAGCCCAGAAGAGTTCCGGGAAATCATTGCAAGAAGTGATTGCTGCCAAGCCGACAGCGGATTTGGACGCAGCTTGGGGCGCTGGGCTTCTTAAACCAGACCAATTCGTCACACTAGTCTATTCGACTCTCTAGGGGCATGCATGAAGAGTCCGAGCATGAGCACCCTGGTCATCGATGTGGGCGGCACGCACGTGAAAGTGATCGCCACGGGGAAGAAGAGTCCAATCAAAATTCCTTCGGGGCCCAAGATGACGCCGGAAAAGATGGTCAAGGAGGTGCGCAAGGCCACCTTAGATTGGCAATACTCCCGCGTATCGATCGGATATCCGGGGCCCGTGATTCACGGACACCCGCTGAGCGAACCGCACAACCTCGGCGGCGGGTGGGTCGGCTTCGACTTCAAGAAAGCGTTTGGGCGTCCGGTCAAGATCATAAATGACGCGGCGATGCAGGCTCTGGGCATCTATCACGGCGGTCGAATGCTTTTTCTTGGTTTGGGGACCGGCCTGGGCTCCGCGATGATTGTCGACGGGGAACTGGAGCCGATGGAAATGGCACACCTGCCATACAAGAAAGGCCGCACCTTCGAGGACTACCTGGGACTCCGGGGATTGCAGCGCCTGGGGAAAAAGAAGTGGCGGCGGCAGGTGGCCGATGTCGTGGGCCTGCTCAAGAAAGTCCTGGAAGCCGACTACGTCGTTCTTGGCGGTGGAAATGCCCGCCTCTTGAAAAAACTTCCACCGGGTTCCCAGTTGGGCAGCAACGCAACGGCGTTTGTGGGCGGGATGCGTCTTTGGGGAAAAACCAACTAATGATTCAAATGAAAAATATGGGATTTATACGCTTGACTTCCTTGGACTAGCCTTTTCATGCGTTTAGGTGGTGTACTGGTGTACCGCGGTAGGAGGATTGAACCGTGAGAAAACTTAGGATTGCTGTGCTGTTGGTGTTGTTTTGTACGACACCGACGTTCGGGCAGATGCAGCCCAAGCCCGATAAACATGCTGACCTCGCTGACCGAAAGATGTGCTACGAGCAGGCGCAAAAGTACGTTGCCGATAGCAATGCAAAAGTCATCCAAGACAAATTGGCTCCTTGGAGAGATTACCATTGGACATTTGAGGCGGCGCATTATGACGTAAAGACGCAGACCTGTTATGTGCAGTACGAGCGCCATCCGCAAACCTTTCCGCCTGAGAGCACGGCTTACGTAGTCGTGGATGAGATTAGAGTTGACGATGCTTTCGAAGGTAAAGAGATTGCCGCTTTTGTAGGCGGGTACAGCATGGACAAACAGAGCGGTAAAACCGCAAACTCTCCTCTGACGTTTTGCCAAGTGAATGGTGAGAAGTGCAACGAACGAGCCGTCTTTAATGGCTTGCTGTGGAAACTAATCCCGGCATTCCGACCAGTGATGGCAGTAGATGTAAAGTAACCATTATGGAAACCCCCAAAGGGACAGTGATTCAATTATCAGTTGCCGAACTCTTTGAAAAACACTGTGCAATACAGAACAGAGACAGTCAGAAAAAGCCTTGGTGGTGTTGCTCTGAGTTCCATCCGAGGTTTGAGGAGATTCAAAAGGCAGTGGACGAGGGAAGATTTCAGGCGGAATGCAACGATGAAAACCCGCATCTTGGGGACCGGATGTGGCACATTGAACGTATCGCCTATCTCGTCAAAAATTGGAAAGACCACTATCCAATTGAAATGAAGAAATGCTTGTTGGATATGGAGATTTACAATGGGGCGCACAGAATGCTGGCGGCTCGGCACCTTGGGAAAACTACTATTTCAGCCTATGAGGGGCAACACTCTGTTTCAAGACCATAGAATCCGGGAAGTCAAGCGTATAAGTCTCAAAAATATATGGCGCGCCCGGCAACATGCGCTGATAGACTCCGCTAATAAGTTGAGGATTGCTTGGCAGTTCCAATTCGTATAACTCGAAATCTCAGGAGCCCTGATTGCGCAAAACGCTATCATTTCTGATATCCGCTCTGATCTGTGCCGCGGTGGCTATATCGTGTGCAATCGCCTGGGCGCATCCGCGCAAGGGATTGGACGTTTATTTCATTGATGTGGAGGGTGGACAGTCAACTTTGTTCGTCTCGCCCACCGGACAATCGTTATTGGTGGATACCGGCTGGCCAGGTTCGCGCGATGCTGACCGCATCGCCGGTGTCGCGAAGCAGGCCGGTATCACCCAGATCGACTACCTGGTGCTCACGCACTATCACATCGACCACGCAGGCGGTGTGGTGGAACTTGCGTCCAGGATTCCGATTCGGAACTTCGTCGATCACGGGCCAACTTTCGACAAGCTTGTGAACGTTCCCGAATATTATGCGGCTTATCTCACGGTGCGCGGCAAGGGCCGGCACATCTTAGCCAAACCCGGCGATAAGCTTCCGATTAATGGACTCGACGTCCAGGTTGTCTCTGCTGCCGCTGAAACCATCACAAAACCGTTGCCCGGTGCCGGCGCCCCCAATCCATCGTGCGCGGATTTCCAGTCCAAGGATGAGATGAAAGATCCCATGGTCGGCGGTGAAAATAAACAATCCGTCGGGATGGTCATCTCCCTGGGAAAATTTCGCATGGTCGATTTTGGCGACTTGACATGGAACAAGGAACACGACCTGGCCTGTCCGAATAACGTCCTGGGCGGTATCGACTTCTATTTGGTATCCCATCACGGGAAGGAGACTTCCAGCCTGCCGATGCTAGTACACGCGATGCATCCGCGTGCGGCCGTGATGAACAATGGCGCGCACAAAGGCGCGGAGATTCCCACCTTTGAGACGCTCAAGAAATCACCAGGATTGGAAGACCTCTGGCAATTGCACTACGCGGTTGATGCGGGGGACCACAATTCGCCTGAACAGCTCATCGCCAATATGGGAATTGGCGGCACGAAAGAGTCAGGAGTTCCGGACGAAGGAACCCCCAATTACATAAAGCTGACCGCGAATCCAGACGGCAGTTTCATCGTCACTAACACACGCAACGGGTACCACAAGGACTACGGGCTGCACAACTAGCAGACATCCGTGGTGCGCTAGATAATGTGGTTCGATACGGAAGTGGCCTGACCGTCCGCGCTGTGGTCCGCAGACTGAAGCTCGATGCCGTTGTGCGCTCTCTCGTTCAGCAAGAGGCGTTGCTGCCCAGTACTGCGAAACCTGTTTGGTGGGCACCGCTTCGATTCGCCAATGCTTCCGCTTGTCGCTCTGACTGAGTTGCTGAGGGCCTGTCTTAAGTCGGTTTTAAGTTCAGGAGCGCTACCAACGCCATCCGGTAAGACTTGAGGTGCAACCCGCAAACTTTGCGAGTTTTTCGCATTTTCTTGAAGGCGGGTGATTTTCGAAAGGGCCGTGGACGATTGGTCCACGGCCCTTTCGGTGAAAGCGGAGGCGATAGCCAATTACATCGCTGTCTTGTCGGTCCACGAGACCCGCCCTGGCGGGGGCACGACCACGACGGCATTCACGACGCCGTTCGAAGTGATCGTGGTCGAAGGGAACCACGGCGGTGCAAATCCGCCCTGCGAGAACCGGCGATCGAAATAGACGTTTCGTGTCGTGGTGTTGATGTTTTGAATGCTGTTTTGAATGCGTCCGCCGACGATAGATAGCGTGTTGATTGCGTTGCCGTTGTTGACGATCGCCCAGTTGGCGTTAGCTTGAAGCGTGGCAATCGAAGCATCGATCTCAAGATTACTGCCGGCAGTGGGGACAGCCAGATTGACGTTGCCGCCCGCGGTAAAAATACCGAGCACCTGGCCATTATTATTCCCGGTAATCAGAGTATCGGCCGTCGTCAGTGTGACTGGCTCGGTCTTGTACGTGATGTTGCCCGTGATGGATATGTTATTTGCTGCCGTAATCGTAACGGCCGAGCCATCCTGAATCGCCGGGCCTGACGAAGGGCCTGAAAGCCCCGTCGTAGTGCTACCGGAAGTGCCGCTGATGCTGCCGTTCACGTAAAGCTCGGCGGCCTCGGTGGCGGGGATATTGTTCAGGTTTTGGGGCAGACCGTTGACGGTCTTGGTGGTCGTCCCATTCGTGATGGTAGTGGTTTGCCCGGTCAGGTCAAGCGTTACAGTAGTGGTCGTACTTCCCTGCTTGATTGCAAATACCTGCAGCGCATGGCCTCCTGATGTCGTTGCGGAGACCACCACGGAATCGGCATTGCCTTGAACATAGATTCCTCCACCCGTGATGCACGGAGGCGTCGCGCAAACAAGGGCTGATGTCGAGACGGGCAGAAATACGCCCGATGATACCGTACCCGTCAATGGATACGCAGACCCGCTGGCGCCGCCTGACAGCATATCCCTCAGCGCGGCATTTAGATCCGCCTGTGTTGGCTGGGCCGTATTTATACCCATCCCATCCAGCACGGCACGCTTCTGTGAGAAGGAATCCGTCGGGGGAGTGATGGCAGGCGCTCCCAGAGTCACGCTTCCCTGAAACGTCGGGTTGATCGTTTGTGAATTGGAAGTGTAATTGTGGGCCGCAGATTGATAGCAGCTTCCGAATTGATAGCCGAAGTTGGGGCTGGCGCTGCCCATCGCATCGGTGAAGATATAACTGCCGCTGGTGCCGAAATTCCAGGCGCCGTTAGTGAAGACGGGGCCGGTGATTGTGCCGGGGACAAGGTAGGAGCCGTTGCAAATTGGGCTCTTGTCGATGAACATGCCCCAGGCGGCAAAGCTGGTATTGGTGCCGTAGGGAGTGCCAACGTCAACGGTGACAAAGAGACTGCCGTACTCTTCGATGGCGTGCTGTTCGTTCGATCGCGATTGCCCGATAGCGGTGATCTTGTAAGGGTATGCGTATTTATATCCGGTTACGGTATCGCTGGGGCTACCCAAGACTGTGCACGTCGGCAGCGGAGCCGTATTGCCAGTGTACAATGGCTGGCAAGTCGGCGCGCCCAGAGTGGTGTTAGCAGTGTCGAGCTTGAACGTTCCAGCCCACGATCCCGTCTGCGCCCCGGTGATGGACTTGAAGGAACCAAACCCGGTCGAAGTGTTCGTGATGGCGCTCAGCACGGTGGTTTCCGTGCCGGCGGGAATCGGCGCGCCGCTGGTGATGACGAAAGTAGGCGGGATGGCCCCCACGATTCTGCTCAACATGTACTGCCGCGTGGCATTGACGCCGGAGTCGGCGGCATAGAAGGAGGCGCGGAAATTACGGTAGTAGCCGTTGATCAATGTGTCCGAGCTGGTGGCGATCACCATGGAAAGCGTCATCACCAGGAATAGGGAAAGCAGGATCAGCGTTGTGATGAGCGCTGCGCCGCGCGAACTCTGGTCGGGCATTGCAGATTTATGTGTGCGTATCATGGATTACCTCAATTGTCCGTCATACTCATGTTTCGTGGATTGACCACTACCGAACTGCCCTGGATCTGATAGGGACCGCCGTCGAATGTATTCCTGAACTTGTAGGTCGGATCGGTGACCGGCGTCGTTCTGCCGATCAGAGAGACCCGCACGGAGCGGATCAGTGTGTAGTTGCTACTGTAATCGGCATTGTTGGCGTCATAGGCCGTGCTATCCGTGCCAGTGCCGCCGTTGAACAACGTGGCCATCACTTTGAACCCGATAATCTGCTCGGCCAGCGTCTGTGATACCCCGTTTTCGGTGCGTCGCAGTTTGGGGTCGCTTGGAGTGGAAATATCAACATCATACTTGATGGGCGTGAGACGCAGCACGTAGTCTGTGGTGCTGGAGCAGTACGAGTCGTTTAACATCGTGTTCAGATTGGTCGAAATCGCCAGTGGGTCGTTCGCTGAACTGTTGGTACCGTTCGCGTTGGTCGCGCCGTGCGTCAGCCTCACATAGTTGTTTCCGTTAGAGACGACGGCCGCGCCGGCGGCGGTAAGCACGGCTGTCGTGTATTGCGAACCGTCGCCCCTGACAAATAGAATTTGATTACCGCTTGCGAAGTTCGAGGCGGCGGCTGTGGCAAGCGCAGCCGAGGCATAGCCATTGGTGCCGGGTGGTGCCAGGTACGCCGTCGTGGTATTGGTGAGTGCGCAACCTCCCACTGTGCCGTCGCTTGGAGTGGTTGGGAGCGTATTGGGGTCGGAAGTGATCAGGTTCATCTGGTCAAAACAAGACGCCCCGTAAATATACGTGGTCGTCGAGGTTTCACAGTCGGCTCCCGGCGTGCTATTCACAATCGCCACACCGACCGGCCAGTTGGGAATGTTAATGCCGTTGTAATAATTGGCACCGGCGTTGACCATATCGATCTGCAATTGCGCGATGGCATTCCGGGTGGCGATATTCAGCGCTCCCAGATTCTGCTGCTGGTTGAATAGCGGCATGCTCCTCGAGAACAATGCAAACGCCGATCCGGAGACGACTAGAAATACCGCAAGGGCAATTAACATTTCGATTAAGGTGAATCCTGCCGTCGAATTCCTGCGTTGTGTGGAAAGCCTCATAATCATCATAGAGTCCTCAAGCCGATTGTCTTATGGCCTTATCGTGCTCATCTGAAAGGAGACGGGCAGCCCACCCTTTAACTGATTCAACATCGTCACTAGCACCGTGACGCGGCGCGGGCCTGTAAACCCCGCTGTCGGCGACAGAGTGATCCCGTTCACGACGGGGCTGGTCTCAATGACCCACCGGCGATGGAACGAAGTCTGGCCTGTGGTCACAGGAGCTGTCGTTCCGGTCGATGTAGTGATGTTTCCATTGGGCGAGTGGGCCGTGGTGACATAGGTGGTCACACCGCCGGCTGTCGTACCGACCGTCTCAGAGACCTGGCCACTTGCAGTCCCGAAAACAACGTCATCATAGTAATTAATCGTTCCCTGAACCGTATCGGCGGTAAGGCTTCCTCCCGCCGCGACGTTGGGATCTACCGTGGGCCAGCGGTTCAGGTCCTCGAGCTTTTCCGACGCCAGGGTAGACGCCTGCCCCATGAACCTGGACTTCTCCGTGCCGCTTAACATCTGGGTCACAAGTGCCGCCATCCCGACCAGTCCGATCACAAGGACAACGATCGCGATAACAACCTCCAACAAGCTGAAGCCTGCTGACGGACGTGGATTATGGTGTGACAGATACGTTTCCATAGTTGCTCACCGTGATGGTCTCCGTGGTTCCTTGATAAG
Source organism: Terriglobia bacterium (assembly GCA_041478355.1). Classification (GTDB taxonomy): domain Bacteria; phylum Acidobacteriota; class Terriglobia; order Acidiferrales; family UBA7541; genus Palsa-360. The sequence goes on from JBGOVX010000124.1 coordinate 9,694, forward strand.
AAATTGTGAACGATAGTCCGCCTACCGATGCAACCACGGCACCGTTCGGCTTAAACTGAAGCGTGGTGTCCGGCGTCATCGTGGTTGCCGTCCCCGAAAGAGGCACAGCCGAACCGACGTTCAAGTAAGTAGTCCCGGTCGGCAAATTCTGTATTTGATATTGGCCAGTCGACGCGGTGAAGACGACTTGGTACGGATATCCTGCCTGCAAGGCCTGGTAGCGTGTGGACTGAATAGCCCACGTCGCACTGGCGACGGCCCCGCGAAGGCGGTAGTTGTATAAACCTCTTTTGACTTGGGGAATCGCCGCCGCCGTCAGAATGGACCCGACCAAAACTACCATGATAATTTCGACAAGCGTAAATCCACGCGTTCTGCTCGCGCGTCTGCGTCTCAACACCTGATCTTCGTTGGTGCCGACAATGCTGGTCTTAGTTCTTCGCGGCTTGTGATTATGCTTCATGGCGATCACCATGGTGCTTCATAAGGGCATTTGCGATGCCAATGCTTCCACTCCTATAACTCCTTGTCATAATTGGACTTGTGCGTCCTGCGATAGCAAGCCCTCCACGCACAAATTGTCAGCCCTGGGCGAAATCGTTACATTTTCGCCGATACGGGCCACAGCTACCTAAATCTTGGAAAAAGTCTCGGAGATAGAGGATGGTTGCCGCGTGGTATTTGGCCGGCAGTGGATCGCGCTGGTCAGCTCAACTTTGTCGGCGGAGGGAATGCGAAACCATAAGAATCGCGGCATACGCACATGTCAGCACGAAAGACCAAAGCTGCGAACTACAAATCCGTGATCTGCGGGCCTACTGCGCCGCGCGGGGATTTGATCATGTCCCAGAATACATCGACGTGGGCCAATCGGGCGCGAAGGACTCCCGCCCCGAACTTCGCGGCGGCGCTTTGCAAGAGTGAAGCCCGCGCCGTTTCCTAGAGACCGCGTTTTCCCTAGTAAAGTGGCGCGCCCGGAGGGATTCGAACCCCCGACCCTCTGCTTAGAAGGCAGACGCTCTTTCCAACTGAGCTACGGGCGCAACTTTATTATCAGTAGCTTACGCTGCCAGACCTCTATTTTCCAGAGGGCTTTTGCGAGCACTTCCAGGGAATACCTCCGGCACGGCTGCA
>JBGOVX010000219.1:0-5528 GCA_041478355.1 Terriglobia bacterium
CTGCGGCGCGCGCCCGAAACGCCGACGTGGTCATCGTGGACACCGCGGGACGCCTGCACACGAAATCAAACCTGATGGCCGAGCTGGACAAAATGAAGCGCACGGCTGCCAAGATAGTGCCCGGCGCGCCGCATGAGGTATTGCTGGTCATGGATGCGACCACGGGTCAGAATGGACTCGCCCAGGCGCGCGAATTCACCGCAACCGCCGGCGTCACCGGCATCGTGCTGACCAAGCTGGACGGCACGGCCAAAGGCGGCATCGTCGTGGCCATCACGCGCGAACTGGGCTTACCGGTATGTTACGTGGGCACAGGTGAATCGGTGGAAGATCTCGTGCCGTTTGACGCCGGGATGTTTGTTTCTTCCCTGTTCGACTGAGCAATTTCATGAACGCTTCTGCATCCTCGAGTTCATCTTCTTCGGTTGCCGCTGAAGCTATCTTTATGGACCGTGTGTTTCAATTGGCGGCGTGCGGCGTCGCGTTGGCGAGTCCCAATCCTATGGTTGGCGCCGTCCTGGTGCGCGATGGGCGAATCGTCGGTGAGGGATTCCATTCGTATCAACAAATACGCCACGCGGAAATCGTGGCGCTCGAAGCGGCCGGGGAAGCGGCGCGCGGCGCAACCCTGCACATCAATCTAGAGCCCTGCTGCCATACCGGACGCACCGGGCCGTGCACCCAAGCAGTGATCGCCGCAGGTGTCGCCCGCGTGGTGGTGGCGATGGCCGACCCGAATCCTGCCGTGGCCGGGCGCGGCTTTAAGCAATTACGCGCGGCGGGGATTGAAGTCGCCGTGGGGTTGCGTGAAGCCGAAGCGCGCCGCCTTAACGAAGCGTTCGCAAAATGGATCGTCTCCCGGCGCCCTTTGGTCACGCTCAAGTCCGCGCTCACCCTTGACGGCCAGTTAGTGTTGTCTCGGCCCCGGGGCAAAGTCCGGCTTACAGGAAAAGACCGCTGGATTTCGTCACCCGAATCGCGCGGCGAGGTGCAGCGTATGCGCCACGCATCTGACGCATTGCTGACCGGCATCGACACCGTGCTGGTGGACGATCCGCTGCTGACCGACCGCACAGGTCTGGCACGGCGCCGCAAGCTCCTGCGCGTCGTGATGGACTCCCGCTTGCGGCTCCCGGCACGCTCGAAACTTGTGCGCTCAGCCGATGGTGATGTGCTCGTCTTCACTCGAGCGCGCGAAGATTCGCCCAAGGCGCGGGCGTTACGCCGCGCGGGAGTGGAAGTGATGCGCCTCGCGGGACGCGGCGCGAAACCCGATCTTCGCCAAGCGATCGCGGAGCTTGGACGCCGCGAGATTCTGAGCGTATTGCTCGAGGCGGGCGCAACTCTCAATTCCGCTGCGCTTGCGGCCGGAATTGTGGATAAGATGCGTATGTTCTTCGCGCCCAAGTTTGCGGGTTTCGCGGGGGGCGCCGCCGTACCGAATGGTTTTCAGGCGGCGCAAGAACTTCACAACGTCTCCATGGCGCAATTTGGCCCGGACTTTGCAATCGAGGGATATCTTCGCGATGTTTACCGGACTGGTTGAATACGTCGGCACGATCGAATCGCTCCAGCGCGGCGATCCAGACTTGCCCCGATCCCAGAGGGGCGCGCGCATCCGCGTGAATGCAGGTCCGCTCACCGATGGCCTCGCAAAATCCGGCAGCATCGCCGTGAATGGCTGCTGCCTCACCGCGGTCGAAATCTCGGGCCAGTGTTTCGCCGCCGATCTTTCCGGTGAGACGCTTCGGCGGACCAGCTTCGGCGAAATGAAGCCCGGCACGCGCGTCAATCTGGAGCGGCCGCTAACAGCGATGAAGGAGCTTGGCGGGCATTTCATGCAGGGGCATGTGGACGGGACCGGGCGTGTGGCGCGCCTTGAGCCGGAGGGCGCGAACTGGTGGTTCGGCGTCCATGTGCCCGCAGAACTCGCTCGTTACGTCGCGATGAAAGGCTCCATCGCTCTCGACGGCATCAGCCTGACCGTCGCGGGCTGGCATGACGGCATTGTCGAAACAGCAATTATTCCTTTCACCTACGAGCACACCAACCTGTCATCGCTCGCTGTGGGCGACGCGGTGAACATCGAATGCGATATTCTCGCGAAATACGTCGAGCGGCTGATGGAGTCGCGGGGCGAGCCTGCAGATTCAAAGCTGAGCATCGCGCGGTTGATCGAAGAAGGTTTTTAGATTAAATCAGGAATGAGCCGCTTTGCGAGAAGAGCATTCATAGCCATTGCGGCCAATGAGGAAAAATCCCCACCTCTGAAGAGGCGGGCTACAGCACTACACCCCGCGCTGGTTTAGTTGGGACAACATCACATCACTCGCTGAGCGGCCTTCTGCCGCACCCCGCGATAATACAAAATCAGCCCCAGCAGCACCGATAACACCGTGCCGGCCACCAGCTTGATTTCAAACAGAAATTTATTCGCCGTGTCACCCGGCGGCACAAACGACAAAACGATCCCTACTGTGACAACCAGCAGTCCCAGGCCCGCGGCGACGCACACCCCGAACCTGCCGCCGGGAATCACCACGGCCGACCGATTTTCGCGGCGGTCCGGACGCGAATACAACTTGATGGCCGCGGCGTACATGTAAATGAAAGGAATGAAATAAAGGATGATCGCCGCGTCAACCAAAATCAGGTAAGCGCCCCGCGTGTTCTCGTTGATTTGAGCAACCAGGAGAATCACTCCCGAAATGCCAGCCTGCACAAGAATCGAAATGTAGGGTGTCCTCCACCGGGGATGGATTTTCCCGAATGCCTCCGGCAGATAGCGGTCAATTCCCACGATAAACGGGATTCGCGCGACGCCCGCAACCGTCGATCCCACGCCACCTGCATTGCCCACCGTTACCAGCAGCGCCGCGATTATGCCAACCAGCGCCATCCGCAATGCCGTTGAGCCATGCGTGATGGCCTGAAATACGCCGCTCTTGGGGTCCACCGTCTCGCTGGGCAGCATCATCAGGACAGCCACCGTGCCCGCAATATAGATGAAAGCAATCAACGCGCCAGACGTAAAAATTGCGCGAGGGAATATCCGTTGCGGATTCCGCACTTCCTCACTCATCGCGGAAACCAGTTCGAGGCCTGTAAACGCGAACGCCAGTTGCGGCCAGAAATTAACGGTATCCCAGTTCCAGTGCGGCATCATCGCAGCCAGTGTAAAATGCGTTACCGAGCCCTGGCGCGTCCACAGCATCAGCGCGACGCCCACGATCATCAGCAGCGGAATGTACGTGCCCACTCCCCCCGCGTTCTGCAGCCACTTCCCTATGTGCAGGCCAATGATGTTCAGAAATACCGCGACAAACAACATTACAAACGAGCCTGCCAGCAAAAATGTCCGGCTTTCTGCCAGCCACGCCGTCCCCGCGCCGCCCACGTAGGCCATCATTGCCGCGCTTGCCAGCAGCAATCCAGGAAAATAGAAAACCGTGTAAATCCAATACGTCCACCCAGCCACGAAGCCATGAAAATCGCCGAACGCCATTTTCGTCCAGACGTACAGCCCGCCTTCCTCGGGAAAACGCGTCGAGAGTTCCACAACAACAAACGCGGTGGGCACAAAAAACAGCACCGCAGCAAGAATCCATAGACTGATCGAGGATTGCCCATTGCGCGCCGCCGCCGCAATCCACCGCGGCCCCAGCACTGTGGCGATGCAAAACAGCAGCACATCCCAAAAACCCATCACCCGGCGAAGCTGCTGTTTTGCTCCGGAAGAAGCCGGCGCGGACTGGGTCACGAAATCACATCCAGCTCGGGGATCAGCTCGTCCTGCCTGCAGAAATTTTGAATAAACGGCTCGGGCGCGGATTCGAACCCGGCCCATGGTCCGAAGTAGGAAACGCGGCCATCGTGGAGGAAGACGACGCGGTCGGCTAGTTTTTTCGCCAGATGTGTGTCGTGCGTGACGACCACCGAAGTCTTGTGAAACTTTTCCTTGAGCCGCAGGATCAAGTTGCCCGTGTGGGAGGCCATAATCGGGTCCACCATGGTAGTCGGCTCATCATACAGAATCGCTTCCGGGTCCTGCGCCAGGGCGCGCGCGATGGCCACGGCGCGCTTGGTGCCGGTACTGAGTTCGGGAGGGGTCTTGTCAATGACATCGGCGACCTCGAGCATCTCGGCCAGCTCGGCGACACGCGCGTCTTTTTGTTCCTCCGTCAGGTCTTTTCGATTTTCGAGCGGAAAGGCTATATTTTCCGCCACGGTGAGCGAATCAAACAGCGCTCCGGACTGGAAAACCATGGTGACGCGCCGGCGAATCTCGACCAGTTGATCTTCGGTCCAATCGGTGATGTCCTGGCCGTCGATCAACACGCGTCCGGAATCGGGGCGCAGAAATCCCATGACATGTTTCAGCGTCACCGATTTCCCCACGCCGCTGCGGCCCAGGATGACGCAGGTCTCGCCGCGATCCACGAAAAAACTCACGTCGTCTAGAACCAAGCGTCCGTCAAATGACTTGCAAACATTGTGGAATTCGATGTAGTGGCCGCCCGGTGCCGGCTCGGTCCGCCATGTTCTGTGTGCGTCCATGTTTGCTTGGTATTGTTCATGAGGCGGGTCGCAGAATCAAACCAATTCCGCAGCGCTGTTTTGGTAGCGTAAGAGTGGCAACTATCGAGAAGGGTTGGTAGCGCCCGCCGGAACTTGTTCCGGCTTGGCCGGGAGGCGGGCACGTGCTAGCCGTGATAGGTTCCGGCCAGCGCCACAAAAGCTCCACAAATCCGGGATTTGCTCTGTCTTTGCGTAGGGCGATAGGCTTCTATCTTATTGCAATACAATACGTTAGGTGGAAATTGCGAACAATTGAGTCTCCCGCCATCACTACGACTTCGCTTGACATCAGGCCATCTTCTGCTATATTAGCACTCGAACGAGAGGAGTGCTAACGCACCATCGGGCGCTTCATCGTCAAGAATCCCGAATTATCGAACGGAGGCAAGAAACGATGTCAGTCCAAGTGACTCCGCTACATGATCGCGTCTTGATCAAGCGGATTGAGGAAAAAGAAACAGTTAAGGGTGGAATCATCATCCCCGACTCGGCAAAAGAGAAGCCGCAAGAGGGCGAAGTGGTTGCCGTAGGAGCAGGCAAGATCGAGAAGGGCCAGCGCGTTCCTCTGGACGTAAAAGCCGGAGATCGCGTGCTGTTCGGCAAGTACAGCGGCAGCGAGATCAAGGTGGATGATCAGGATTACCTGATTCTTCGTGAAGACGAAATCTTAGCCAAGCTTTCCGGGGCTGCCAAGGCCGCGGGCGGCAAAAAGTAACTTTATTCCCTGCTGCAAAGCGGTGGGGCCGAAATTTTTGAAAATTCTGAAGAGGAGAACAGACTTATGGCAAAGCAAATCGTGACTGGTGAGGCATCCCGCCAGTCGATTCTACGCGGCGTCAATGCTCTAGCTGACGCCGTAAAGATCACGCTCGGCCCCAAGGGCCGCAACGCCGTGATCGAAAAGAAGTTCGGCGCGCCGATCATCACCAAGGACGGCGTGACCGTGGCCA
>JBGOVX010000246.1:0-4250 GCA_041478355.1 Terriglobia bacterium
CGCAAATCTTTTTAACCGATGCTCGAACTTTCATTTCCAGCTCCTGACCGAGACTACTTATACCGTTACACGATGCGCCCGCGCGTCAAATCATAGGGATAGAGTTCCACCGCCACTTTATCTCCCGCAAGGATGCGAATGAAGTTCTTGCGCATCTTCCCGGATATGTGCGCCAGCACCTTATGCTTGTTCTCCAGCTCCACGCGGAACATCGCGTTCGGCAGCGGCTCAATCACCGTGGCCATCACTTCAATGGCGTCCTCTTTCGGATTGGACGCATCGGCCTTGCGCTTATCCGCTTCGGGTCGCTTGCCCATACTCCCTCTTCCGCGCATCACCAAGACGGTCCCGCCATTTCGCGGGGTCGCGTCAATATCCAGGGACCATTTGCGGTGACCGCCACGGTGTGCTCAAAATGAGCCGACTTGGTTCCATCGGCCGTCACTGCGGTCCAATCATCTTGCAGCACCCTGACCTCAGGCCCTCCGGCATTCACCATCGGCTCGATCGCAAATACCATGCCTTCTTGCAAGCGCGGGCCGTGGCCAGGTTCGCCATAATTGAGCACGTTGGGCTCCTCATGAATGTGCGTGCCGATTCCGTGGCCGCACAGATCGCGAACCACCGAATAGCCGTTCTTGCGCTCGACCCAATCCTGCACCGCAGCCGAGATATCGGTGAGGCGGTTGCCCACCCGCACTTTGTCAATCGCCAAATCCAACGCTTCCCGAGTCACCTGCAAAAGCTTCTGCAATTCGGGAGAAATCTTCCCTACCGGAACCGTCACGGCCGCATCGGCAAAATAGCCGGCATATTCGGTGCCGAAATCGAGAGAAATAATATCGCCTTCCTCGAGCCGCCGCAATTTCGAGGGGATGCCGTGCACCACCTCGGAATTAATCGACGTGCACAACGTCGCCGGGTAACCTTTATAATTCTTGAACGCAGGCTTAACTTTCAGCTCGCCCGTCCGGCGTTCCGCATATTCGTCGAGTTCCTTCGTGCTGACTCCCGGCCGCGCCATGGCGCGCAAATCGTTCAAGACTTCCCAGATCACCAGGCCTGCGCGATGCATTTTTTCCAATTCGGCCTGTGATTTGCAAACAATCATTTAGATGCTGCGACTCCATCCAAAATCTTCACGATGCTCGCTGTTACCTGGTCCGCGCCGGCCATGGCGTCCACCGGATTCAGCATGCCGCAGTTCCGGTAATAATCCGCCAGGGGCCGGGTTTGCGCACCGTACGCGGCCAATCGCTCGTCGATGACCGCCTCGGTGTCATCGTGGCGGTGAATCAACTCACTGCCATCCTGGTCGCAAATTCCTTCGCGCTTTGGCGGCCGGTCATAAACATTGTAAATGTGCCCGCCCGCTTTACAAATCCTGCGGCCCGTCAGCCGGCGCATCAGCAGGTCCTGCGAAACGACCATGTGCAATACCACGGTGGAACCAAACTTGTGCTGCTCGCAAATCCTCTGCAAATCGTCGGCCTGCGCCAGCGTGCGCGGAAAGCCGTCGAAGACGAACCCATTCTTGCAGTCGGGCTGAGCAATGCGTTGCTCGACCATGCCCAGCACCATTTCATCCGGGATCAGCTCGCCGCGTTCCATGAGCGGCTTTGCCATGCGCCCCAGATCCGTACCGCGCTGGATATGGTCGCGAAACATGTCACCGGTAGAAAGATGCGGCAACTGGTACCGTTGCGCGATCCGCTGCGCCTGGGTGCCCTTGCCAGCCCCCGGAGGGCCCAGCAAGATCACCGCGCGGCCTAATCCACGCAAATTCCCCCTACCACTCTGATCAGCCGTAACGGCGGCCACGCAGCTTTCCCTTCTTCACAAATCCTTCGTAATTCCGCATAACCAGCTGCGCCTCGATCTGCTGCACCGTATCCATCGCCACACCGACGACAATCAGCAGCGACGTCCCCCCAAAATAAAAGTTTACTTTCAGGCCTTCCAGCACGAACCGCCACATGTGTTCGTCAAACCATGTGCCCACGACAGGCAGGTGCTGCAGGTGAATACCGGCCATCAACCACTCTGGAAGCAGGCAAACCGCCGCCAGATAAACTCCGCCAACAAACGTCAACCGGCGCAAAACGCGGTCAATATGCTCCGATGTGTTGCGCCCCGGACGTATTCCCGGAATAAAACCGCCATACTTCCGCATGTTGTCGGCAAGTTCGGTGGGATTGAACACAATGCCCACGTAGAAAAACGCGAACAAGATAATCATGGTGATGTAAACCAAGATATACCAGGGTTCGCCCCAAGCCAGGTTCGTGGCCAGCCAATCGACGGCCCTGAATTTCCTGCCCAGGAAAAGATTTATGGTGCCCGGAAAGGTAAGCAGCGAACTGGCAAAGATTGGCGGGATGACGCCGCCGGAATTGACCCGCAACGGCAGGTAGGTCATCTGTCCGCCCATCATCTTGCGGCCCATCACGCGTTTGGCGTATTGCACCGGGATGCGCCGCTGACCACCCTCCACAAAAACGATTACACCCACCACAGCGATCATCAAGGCCATCAATATAAGCAGCGCCAGGCCCGTGAAAGGTCCCCACTGTCCGGTTCTGAACTTGTCGAACAGGTCGGCCACGGCGCGGGGAAGCCCGACCACAATGCCGGCGAAAATGATCAGCGACATCCCGTTGCCCACGCCGCGCTCAGTGATCTGCTCACCCAGCCACATGATGAACGCCGAACCGGTGGTCAGCGTCAGAATGGTCATCAATACGAATCCGACGCCAGGGTTGTAAACCAGCGGCTGGTTGCCGGGACCTCCGGTGCGCTCCAGTGTCTCGGCGATCGAAAACGATTGCACGATGCTCAGAAGGATCGTCAAGTAGCGCGTGTATTGCGTAATCTTGCGCCGGCCCAGCTCGCCTTCCTTCTGCAAACGCTCCAGGTACGGCCACACCACGGTCATGAGCTGCAGGATAATCGACGCCGTAATGTACGGCATGATGCCCAAAGCAAAAATCGTCAGCCGGCGGAAGTTCCCGCCGCTGAACAGGTCGATCACGCCCAGAACCGAACCCTGGTTCTGCTGAAAAAATTGCGCCAGGACATCCGTATTGATGCCCGGGGTGGGCAGGAAAGCGCCCAACCGATACACCGCCAGCATGGCCAGCGTAAACAGAAGCCGCTTGCGCAGGTCCGGAATCCGGAACATGTTGGCGAATGCTTCAAAAAACTGGCTCATGACAAAATCTCAACCTTGCCACCGGCCTGGGCGATCTTCTCCTGGGCCGACTTGCTGAATTTGTGCGCATGCACGGTGAGCGCGGTAGTCAGCTCACCATCTCCCAGAACTTTAATGGACGCCTGCGGCTGGCGGATCAGGCCGCTGGCAAGCAGCAGGTCCGGAGTAACCGTCTGTCCAGCCGGAAATATATTAAGCATTTCCACGTTGACCACCGCGTATTCGACGCGCATGTGATTGTGGAAGCCGCGCTTGGGAATCCGGCGGCGCAGCGGCATCTGGCCGCCCTCGAAACCAGGCCGCCGCGAGTAGCCCTTTCGCGATTTCTGTCCCTTGTTACCTTTGCCGGCGGTTCTGCCGAGCTTCGAGCCGATTCCGCGTCCCACACGCACTTTGCGGTGCCGTGATCCACGCGCCGGCTTCAGATTGGAAAGATTAACAGCCATAGTTTCCTCAATTTTCAATTGCTGCCTGACCGGGCAGCGCTATTCTTCCACAGTAACCAAATGCCTTACTTTAAGAATCATGCCGCGAATCGCGGGCGTATCGGCGCGTTCCACCACTTGTTGCATGCGGCGAAACCCGAGCCCGCGAATGGTCTTCCGCATATCCTGGGGGCAGGCAATAAAGCTGCGCACCCACTTGATTTTCAAAACTCCCGATGTTCTCTTCGGCATGGCGATGACCGTTTCTGGCGCTACGAGCGCCCGAGCTCCTCTACCGTCTTCGACCGGAGTTCCGCGACTTTAGCGATGTCCTTCAGCCGCAGCAAGGCATCGAACGTAGCCTTGATGACGTTGTGCGGGTTGGAGGTGCCAATCGACTTGGTCAACACGTTGGAGATTCCCGCGACTTCCATGACGGCGCGCACTGGGCCACCGGCAATAATTCCGGTTCCATCCGGCGCGGGTTTCAGCAGCACCTGCCCGGAGCCGTAAAGACCCAGGACCTGATGCGGAATCGTCGTACCCTTAAGATTCAGGTGAATCAAATTTTTCTTGGCTTGCTCGATGGCCTTGCGAATCGCCATGGGAACTTC
>JBGOVX010000161.1:0-8301 GCA_041478355.1 Terriglobia bacterium
ATCGGCGTAGCCTCCGAGCAGCGTCCCTGTGAGCGCCACCGTGTGTTGCGCGCACGCGGCCAGCGTGCCGAGCGCATTGCCCTGCGCCGTATCGCCCTTCAGTTCGTGCACCTCATCGGCGATTGCATAGTCAAAGAAATCCGGCATGTAGCGCCCGATGAAATCCACTGGCGCGAAACGACGGATTTTCGTCCCGTCCGCTTGCCACAACGCGCTGTACAACGCCCGCCGAGATTCCGGAGACTCTTCACCGTTTCGACCGCCGAGAATTTCGCTCAGCTTTGCCTTCTTAAAATCCGCTGACAGGAGCCGCTCACCATCCTCACCGAGGTAGACCGGACAACCACTGTCTGCGTTGATGACGCTTCCCTGGTAGCGACCGCACTGGGCCAGCCCGTACGCGTGTCGCCAGAAATAGCTGAGCTTCCCGCGGTCGCGCCCCACAATGAACAGAGCCGGGAACCCGCAGATGGAATCCCATCGCTGGCGAGCAGTGCGGGCCCCCTTCCGTTGTCTCAACTCCGTGAGTGTTGTGCGCAACCCTTCCCGGACGATCCGCCCATGTCGCAATCTCACTTCGTTAACCCCCGCGTGCCCAATCGAACTCGTCGGGCCGCGTAGACCGTCGATGAAGAAGACACGCACGCGAGGCAGGGTCAAAAATGCTTCTCTCGCCCACTTCTCAACTAACTGGGGCGGCACCATGGCCAAGGCCGTAAAGGGCCTCCGGTCACTGTGCACGTGAACAACTCCGAGTGAGATCAATGTCTTGCCGGTCCCGCACTCCGCGATGACGGCTGCACCCCGTGCCTCATTCCAACGCTTTACCACCCCCATCATCGCGAGCGTTTGTGCAGGAAACGGCTTACGGAGGAGTTGCCCTATGAGCGGCGAAGCTGCGTCGTCAAAGCCTTGCAACGGCGGGTAGGTCTGAAGAATTCTGTCACCAAGCGCGTGGGCCCACGCACGCAGATAGTCGTTAATGTCCTTTGGTAATTGCATTGTCCTTTCCTCATGGTCTGTTCAGGCGAAACAAGGAGCTGTGGTGATAGGAAAGAGCGACGGGCAAATTCAAACGGAGTAATTGTCAGAATAGGCTGATTGCGGGCCAGATTCCGGTTCGTCGGCAAAGCGGATTGCTCCCGAGTGCGCAGTCACTCGGGAAGAGTCTCTTCAATCGGCATCGGCAAACTTCCCAGAAGCGGACTTCTGGCCCTGAATAGCGCCGGTTTGCCCGTCATCTGATTCGCAATCGTGGCAAATGACAGCCATGCTCAAGATCATTCCCTCAGAATGCGGCTGACGCTGCCTAAAAGCGGAATGCCAACCCGAGCTTGTAATCGACAAAGAGTCGCCGTGTTCCACTGGGATCCACGTAGTGCAAGTCGGTCCCAACCTCCGCTTTGAGATTTGTCAGCAGCGGGAAATTCAACCCAACTCCAGCGTCTACTCCAGACATGGTCGATCCGATGTTGGGGAAATAGACTCCAGGCCCGGCTTGCAGGTACAGCCGCGCCCAACTGAAGGGAACATAGGCTCGCGCATTGAACGAGAGATTGCGGTAAAACAGATTCGATCCCGCAGGCAGTCCGGTTGCGGCGGCTGCGCCGTGATTATGGAAGAAATGGAAACCGTACATTGCCTCCAGAGAGATTTTTTCATTGAGCTGGTATTCCAGGTCTCCAGTAATGCTGGGGCCCGGATCAAAGTTCTTGCGGAACGACCCGACCGGGAAGTTCATCCCGAGATCGAAGCTGTACCATAAACGAGCCCGCACACCTGGGGGAATTGTGCCGCCGCCTCCGCTGGGAGGCACTTCCACGGTTTGCGGCTGCCCGCTCACAGGGGCAGTACACACCGATCCCTGGTACTGTGTGTCTACATGCCAGGGCCCGCCCTGCGGATTCACCAGAAAATCTTCAAAGCAGCCATTCTTGTCCGTGACCACGTCATGATAGATCGGTTTGCCGTCTGGGCCGGTATAGGTGAGGGTTATGTGTTCAAAAGGCCGCGGTGGCGCCGTGCATCCCTGGGTACGCAGTGCCTGGCAGTTATCTCCCGTAGTGGTTGCCTCTGTGCTAACGGAAGATGCTAGTCGAGGTGTTTGTTTGCAGTTCTGGTAAGACGTATTGACCGTCAGATCAGTGCTTTTCTTCAGATTTACCTGGGCCACGGTGGCGCCGAGAGGCACCAGTGTGTCGCCGGCCGCATACCAGCCGCTGGCCTTGACGTACTCGGTGCTGCAGATCGGACACGTCAGCGGCGCCTGGATGGTCATGCTTGCGGTCACGCTGCCACCCACCGGCAGGTAGGCCTTCTTGGGCACTATGTCGGCGGTCCAGCCAGCCGGCACATCATCGGCACGCAAGTATACGAGGATCGGGTGATCGTACGGGTTGACCACTTTGAAGTCATCCTGCACCGGCGGGTAAGGACTGTGTGAGGTGAGATCGTATTCGTCGATGTTTTCTTGCGATACCTGGTTGGCAGGGTTGGTGTCATTGAAGACCGTGGCAATCTTTACCTTGATGCAGGTATGAACCTGGCCCGACGGAGGGGTCGTGGGAGTCCACTCAACAAAAATCGGAATGCCGGTGTCGGTGGGGGCGACATCCCCCACGAACTTTACAAAGTGATGGTTGAAGGCAACGTTGCCGCCCGTATCCGGATCCACGTCTCCTCCATCCAGGCCGTGCCAGGGTTCGGAAATATAGAAATCAACCTGCACATTATGGGCTGTGGCCGGACCGTGGTTGAAGATGCGCGCATAAATGCGGTTCACAACATTGGGCTGAGGTTTGTCGCCGCGGTCTATTTCCGAACGCGAGTTATCCGTGTCAAAGCCGCAGTTACCGGCGTTGCAGGCCGGGCTGTCAATCCATATGTCCGGGCTCTTCCAGTTGTCGTCATGCCCGTGGATCCAGACATCGTTCTGCGTCTCCGGAGGATCGTATGTGATGTGCACGCGGTAGTCCTCGGTTCCCGTGGGAGGCAGCACTTCCACGTTCAGGGCGGTGCTGTCGATGTTTGTCTCAGTGCTGTTGCCGGGCGCTGGCAGCAGACCGGCGTCAGTCAGGTCATTACTGGTTCCCGGGGTGGCATCAATCAGGCGTAATGGGCCAAAGCCCTGCCCAATGTCTTCGTTGACGTAGTACACCAGCACCGCATCGCTGGGAAGATTGGAATCGAAAGTACCGGCGGTCTTTTTGCGCGCTTCCACGTAATACAAAGACCGCTCATTGAGCTGGGTCGCGCCCGGGGTGGTTGCAATCTGAAATACGACCGGGTTTCCGGAGGCCGTTTCCTCGCGAAAGATCGGGAAAGTGTTCTCAAAGCGGTGATTGGGGTCGGGGTCGGCAGGCGGCCGCGGAATGAAAGTGATATTGGCTCCCGACAGCCAAGCCGGTTTCATTTTGTCCCAGGCAAAGAAATGGACGTTGTTGAAATTTCCGCTGGGGTCTTTCGCCATGTTGCTCCAGCCATCGGCATAGGGCCGGGGAAACACCACGCCGTCATGAGCGAAGAGATCGAACATGCCGAAGTGATGGCCCAGGGCATGATCAAACTGCCCTTTGGTCTGGTTGAAAGTGTGAATCGAGGCGGAAAACCTCTTGGTGCCCGCGCCGGTCGGAATCGTATACGGCCACGGTCCGGTCGTGGCCCACTCTTTCTGGCCGCCGGTAACGCCTCCCGATCCATCGTCATTGGTGATAATGAAAAGGCGGTCTACGGCAGTGAAGTCGAACGCCGGTTCCGATGCATGGATCAGGTTGATGACCTCCTGGACCATCTCCACCAGCATGTTGCGCGTAGTTTCGTCGTAATAGTGGGCGCGATTGTTGGCCAGGGTCACCGTTCGAAAGGTAGGCGTGCCGAGCGTCGCCTTTCCGATGCTAACCTCGCTGAGGTAGCTTGTCATGTCGTTTGCGATCGTGTTGGCCTGCGCCAGGGTCACGGCCGGTAATCCCGTCTCACTGAAACTCGCGATCACGATTAGCGTGCTCTGTGTACCGCTGCTGGGAGGCAGCGTAGGGCAGTCACCGTCCGCGTAAATTCCGCGATCCTTGAATACCTTGCACAATTGCGTGATGTGCGCCCCGAAGAAGATCTGCAGATCGGCCGTTATCATCGCGTCGGCGCCCTGCTTAAATGTCGGATTGTCGGGAACATTGAAATGGCTCTGCAGGACAACGCGATCGGTAGTCGTCTTGCCGATCAGATTGAAGGCATCCCAAAGCGCCGCCGACCATATTTCTCCGTCGTCATGGACCTCGCCGTCCACGCTGCCGGGATACTTCTTGGTGGTATCCACTCGCCGCAGGCACTGGTCGCCGGAGGTGGAGTTGCGCGTGTCCCATTCCATGACGCAGGCGGGATCGCGGCCACCGGCCACGCGTTCCGCATTGTAGTTGCTGACCGCCCAGTAGTCTCCGAATCCTTCCCCCATGGCGCCAGCTTCGCCGTCGTGCGTGTATTTTCCGAGCGTTTGGTTGTCTTGGATGGCGTGGCCGTATTCATGAACAATGACTTCGGCATCCTCAGCGTCATTCGATCCTCCATCTCCGAAAGCCAAATACCCGGCCCCCACGGTGTCCGGCTTGTAATGGGAATTGTCTGCTCCGCTGAATCCATGGGCATCGAAGCGAATCTGCCGGTTGTTGACGTCGACGAATCCGAGACTCTGAATGTATCTCTGCGTTCGGTCAATGTGAAAGTAGGCCATGACCTCTTCGAAGCCGTCCTGGCTGCGGTCATAATTGAACGTAGAGGATGTTTCAGTGACGAGCGCGGTGCTGGGCGATTCAATGTCTTCCGACTTGGCAAAGGCTCCCGACAACCTGAATACTCCACCGGACGCATCATCCAGGGCGAAGAGCGTAACGTTGCTGTACGCATTGTTCGGGACTGCGGTTGCGGAGTTGTTGTTGCCGCGGAGCGTGCCGTCGCCCGTTGCGGTGATAGGATCGGGAATAAAGACGCGCCCGGCGCCGTCGACCGAATCTTGAATGAGATTTCGTGTTCTCAGGATCTGCCCGGTCGCGCTGGCGATGATGAACTCTTTCATGCCGAAGGGACGTGTCGCATCCAGCAGAACTTTGTACGCGCGGACAAGCTGGCCCTGATAGGCGTAGTAGACATCGTCAACCTTGGCAGGCTCCTTGAGTTGCATCTGGTTTCGTGGCAGGGGCGTAAACGGGGTGCTCGGCTTTCCACCTTTCGGGAGCGGCTTTTCTCGGGTCGTGCGCAGGAATTCTGCAATTGCCGCGTCAATCGCCTGCTGCTTGCTCAGGGCGGGCGCCGCCGCTTGCGACTCAAACGGCGCGTAGTTATTGACCACCTGCAAAACGCGTCCGTCCTTGCTTAAGTTGACCTGTACCCTGGCGTTTTCCACCGGCAACCCGTTCACAACCTGCTGGAACTCTACGTGACCGCCGGCGGAACTCGAGTGCTGGGACAGAACCCGCATGTCCCCCAGATCCTGCCGCAACCCGAACATCTGCGCATTCTCGGTCAAGAAAGCGCGCGCTGCCGGCTCCGGCTTTTCGCCGTAAGACCTGGTGCCCATGCCAACGACGGACGAAATGCGCTTCTTGTCAGCGGAAAGACGCACGGTCCAACCGGGGCCATGCTTGCGCGTAAATTGCTGCACCAACGGCGCGGAGCGAGGTTCTGGCCGCTGTTCCTGGGTTTGCGCGTAGCAGGGTAGGGCTGCACTAACGCACATAAGAAACAGAACCGGTTTCCACAGTGGTGCGGCCATTACGTTCATGATTCACTCCTTACGGAAACGATAATGCTTGGTCGGGCGGCGTTGATTCCGCTTATTCGAATTCCCATACTTCATACTCTCGTACCGACGTTCTAAGAGTTAACCCGCCATTCCTCCGAAAAAGATGCGCCAGTACCCTGTGGTCAACGTATCCGGGAAAAAGCTCCTCTATTAGTAGTGGGGACTGAAGCCATTTCGTTTCATTCAAGATCTGGCTAGATTCGAGTAAAGGTAGTAGGAGTCACAGGCTTATTTGCAAGGCCTGATGCCAAGTAGCCACTCTTCTTTGCGGTTCCCGTCGATTCTCGGCGTATTCTCGGCAATGCGGAAGTAATCCGGGCACTCTTCAGCGCCTCGTCTGCGGTTCAGAAACGGGGTTCGAGGAGATCGGAGCGCGAGCAGCGCTCCGTAGCACTGCATTTCCTCCAACGAGACTTCTGGCCCGGAATAACTTGCGGTTAGGCCGTAAACCGGAAACTATCCATTGGCTTGGCAGGGGTTTGGTTGTCAAGCCCTCACCTGGGCGGGCTTTGCCGCCGCGCCTCGTGGCGTCAGAAATGCGAGGACAGCCGCTACAATCAATAGCGCTGGGACGTCACCCATAAGGTGCCCGCTGTGCTCGGGGTTCGCCAGAGACTGTGTGGCCATGATGCCGGCGTGCACGACGCTAGACCATACCGTGAACCAAATGAGGCTCAAGTGTGCGAGCGGGTTGCGGCTAGCAATCAATAGAAATACTCCCAGCGTCGCGTAAACGCCTAGAATCATCTGCAGGTAATGCGGCACTGGGCCCGTGTGCCAAGACCAGCCGGACGGCCAAATAATAGTTAACGTGTAGATCCCAACGATGAACGTGACACCCACAAGCAACAACGCGATGCGTAAGTACTTGATGCGGTTAGCTTCAAACATGTTTTTCCTCCTTGAGTTCAAGCGACAAGAAACTCCTGAGTCATATGGCGGCCGATTGAATTGAAATTCAGCAAGCTCGCGAGATTCGTCCTGTCGAACACCCACGCCGGCGCTCGATCGGGTCCCACGTGAGTGACTACGGCCACGATCCCGAGGTTTGGATCTTCGCGCACACGGTCGCGGAATTGTTCGCGTCGGGCCGCGGCTTGGGGACCAAACTGCGCCGACAGCGCGGCCCGGAATGCGGCCGCCATGCGCATCCGACGGAAACCCTCGCGCCGCTGCTCCGCGTATCGCATCAAGTGCGCCGGGGTCCATTCCAGCTCCTCGAGTAGGATTTGGGACAGCAGCCGCACGTCGCGTAGGGCTAGAGAGAGTCCCTCGCCGATGATGGGGTCGTTGTACCCGCCGGCGTCGCCGATTAGAACGATGCCCTCAACATACGGAGTCTCCGTCCACGTATCCTCGCCACTCATCGTGGCGCAAGGGCCAATGGGTATTGCCCGTCCCAGTGCTTTGTGGCACGGGACGCAGGACAGGTTGCGAAAGTCATCCAGAAACCGGCGCGGACCTGCCGGGCCACTGTACCTGCTTCGCTGGTCGAGAGCTGTGCACGTGTACAGACGGAGCTTCTGCCCTCCCTGCGGGAAGACAAAGAAACACACATCGCCTTCCGTGCCGATGGCGATGTCTTCCTGAGGCCACTCAGGCACGTGATCCACGAGCATCCCGGAAATCAGGTGTGTCGGCTCCTCGCGCAGCAGGCGGATCCCAGCCTGCGCACGCACTGTCGACGACCGCCCATCCGCGCCGACAATGAGCCGGCACGAAAGCCAATGTTCAACCCCGTCCAGCTCGAAGGTCACTGCAGGCTCGGACCCTGGTGTTACCGTTAGGCGTCTGATTCCCGTGATGACCGTCGCCCCGGCGGTTTCCGCGGCCTGACTCAGGGCAAGGCAGGCCGATGGATGAGAGACGCACAGTCCTCCCGGAACACCTGGCACGAGATCACCGAGAGCGCGCGCCAACGTCTCTGCCGCGTGCGGGGGGTTGATTTCATCGTACGGAATGATTCGGCGCGCGAAAAAGCCGCCCGCCTGAACGAGAATCTCGCTGATGCCGAGATGTTGAGCCTCGGCGACTCCCCATGGCTGTATGTACTCGCCCCGAACACGGTCGCGGTACGACAGCTGCTGCTCCAGCACCGTAACAGTCAACCCCGCTCGGGCGAGTACCAGCGCGATGGTTGCCCCCGCAATTCCCCCTCCGACCACCACGACGTCCGAAAATCCAGAATCTAACGATGAAACGCTCACGATTGAGATCTCCTTATAGCCTCCGCCGTAGGAATCATGTCTTGAGCAGAGGGGTAGTTCAATGAAGAGAGAATACTGGTTACCTATCTTTTGTGTATCGTCGCAAATTACTGATTCTTAGTGGATAATACGCTGCAGAGCCTTATGCGAAAACGAGGACGGGCAGCTGCCGAGATCGAACTGGACCTTGGTCGGTACGAGCTTCGCCGACTGGGACAACGAGTGAAGCTCGAGAAGAAACCCATGGAGCTGCTGATTTTTCTGGTGGGGCGGCGAGAACAACTGGTGTCGCGCAAGGAGATC
>JBGOVX010000211.1:0-5829 GCA_041478355.1 Terriglobia bacterium
CTTCCCCAAATTCATGCAGCCCGCGCTTGCCGATTACCCATTGCGCCGCCTTCAGCGCCCCTCGAGCGAATCCTTCGCGGCTGCGCGCCGTGTGCCGCAGCGTAATCGTGTCGGCTGCCGAGTCAAATCCGATTTCATGCGTTCCCGGATTAGCGCCTGCGCGATTCGAACCGGCATCGATCGGGCGCGCGTATCCCGCGCGCTTCATTTCTTCCACCAACTGCAGGAGCGTGCCGGAAGGCGCGTCTTTCTTCGCCGAGTGATGGACTTCCCAGGCCCAGGCGCCGTACTCGTCTTGACCGGCCAGGAGTCTTGCAGCTTCGGCCACTACGCGGCGGAAGACATTCACTCCAATCGAGTAGTTCGCGCTCCACACAACCGGCGTTCCGCTCGTCTCCGCGAACGCCCTCACGCGGTCCAGTTCTCCGTACCACCCGGTCGTTCCAACCACGGTGGGAATGCCGATGGCGCAGAGCTTCTCGATATTTGCCACGGCCACATGCGGCATCGAAAATTCGATGGCTACATCCACTCCGCGAAAATTTTCGACCGTGATTCCCTGCTGGTTCACGTTCGAATCAATATCCAGCTTCAAGCCCACGGCAAAGCCCGCCTCCGGCGCAAGCTGCTCGATCAGGCGGCCCATTTTTCCATATCCGACGATGGCAAGAGTTTTCGGCATGTTATTTTTCCGGCGGGCTCTACTGGGAGCCTGCACCCGCTCCCGCCCGTTTTAGCAGCAGGCGCGTCATTTGCGCGTAGGTGTCCACCGCGCCGAGCAATTCGCGCTTGGAAATCTTTTCATCGCTGGTGTGCGCGACGTGGATGCTGCCGGGCCCGAACAGGAATGGCTCCCCCCAGGCCGGTGACAACACCGGAATATCGGTGGTAAACGCGACTACCGACGAGGGCAGCCCGTCGAGCGCCGAAAAATGCATGGCCGGAAGCGTCAAAATTTCCCGAACCATTACGCGATCCCCCACGGCACTGCGCAAAGCTTCATCAATCTTACGCCCATCGCCGACAATGCGGATCGCCAATTCCGCCTTCGCGGCGTCTGGAATAATGTTTGGCGCGCGCCCGCCCGAGATGGTTCCGATATTCACCGTGGTTGGCCCGAGCACGGGATCTTCCGGCAGCGGCATCCGGCGAATGGCCTCCAGGGCATCGAGAAGTTTTTCGATGGCGGATTCGCCCAGCTCGGGATATGCCGAGTGCGCCATCTTGCCCGTGGCTATGATTTCGTAACGCAAAATGCCTTTTGATCCCAGCGCAACCTTGCTCTCGGTCGGTTCGCCGTTGATCAAGTATCGCGACCCGCGAGGCGAGCGCGCGGCGGCTTCTGCTCCGGCGCTATTGCGTTCCTCGCCCACTACAAAGAGCAGCCCGAAATTTCGCGCGCCGGTCTCAATCAATTTTTCCGCCGCGGCTATCATCGCGGAAATAATGCCCTTGGCATCGCAGGCGCCGCGCCCGTAGATGTGCTCATCGTCTTCGCTGGAGGCAATAAACGGCGGAACCGTATCCATGTGCGTGGACAGAACTACGGCGGGACGCCCCCACTCGGCGTAAACATTGAACCTGTCAGGCGAAACCTCCATGGCTTCGGCCTTGCCGTCAGAGCCCGCCGCAAGCCCGGAGAGATAGTGAAGCAGGTATTCGCCTACCTGCTTCTCGTTCTCGGTGATCGACTCCATGTCGACCAGCGCCCGCGTCATTTCGAATGGATGCATTCACTCCGCCAAATCGTACAATAAACTCATTTGACTGTAGGGGCACGGCATGCCGTGCCCCTACCACGAGTCAAAACCACACAGGCTGAAGCCTGTGCTACAAAAACCAGAGGTTGATTCTAATCCAAGGTGGGAACGGCGCGCAGGGAAAGAAGCACGGCGCGAAGAAACAGAAGGCGCCTCGCTTCTCAATAGCGCTCCATCCGATTCCTCGGATGACAGTGGGCAGGTGTTAACCAAGCCCCCCAGCCGCCGTGGCGGGACTGCCATCGGCGACTTCGGCGGAATGTCCTGCTGCACCTTTCGCTCAGGCTTCCGAAGCTCCTCGGAACTACCGCCCGGCTACTATTTGCTTCCGCACCTCTACCAAGACGGACCTACGATAGCATCCCCGCGCGCAACAGGTCAAATTCCGCCCCTAGGGCTTCTAGCGAAGGCAATTCGAGCCAGTTCTATCCCACTTTTCAACCAAACAGTTTGCGGAAAAACTACAAACGCTGTCATTCCGAGGCACACTGCGTGCCGAGGAATCCCTCTTGTCTTAGGCATTAAACAAAGAGGGATTCCTCACTTCGTTCGGAATGACAACCAAAAGTATTTTTCTGCAAACTGTGTAGCTATAATGAACTTTCAAGAAGCAGCCTTCGACCAGATGCCCTCAACTTTATGAATGATCAGTTGCGGTACAAAATACGTGGTTGGGCTTACTGGTCAAAATGCGCCAATCCATTTAGCTCCACAATCACCATCAATAAGTTGCCTCTAGGTTTACAGCTTCGGGCTTACAAGCGAGATGCTGTGGGACGCGGCCTTTTCCGGCGCGGAGTTCACGAACCGGGCCTTACCAATTTGCTTCTGACGCGTTTCGCTGGTGCAGCGGAGAGACGCTTCATCGACGCAGGCGCCAACATTGGATATTTTTCCTGTCTTATGTCTAAACTCGCCGGACCCGCGGGTCAAGTTCTGGCCATTGAACCGGAGCCCAAAAACATCGCGCTTCTAAAACAAAATTTGAGAATCAATAACCTGACAAACGTTAGGGTTCATGCGTGCGCCCTGGGGGCCGGGGAAGGGTCCGCCATGCTGGGATTGTATAAACCATCCAATCGGGGCCGCCATTCGATCGTGGACTCGGGCCAGAAGCCGTCGATTGAGGTGCCCATCACCACCCTGGACAATCTAACCAGAGCGTCGGGAAACGATTCGAAAACGTGGTCCCTGGTGAAAATTGACGTCGAAGGATATGAATCGTCTGTTTTGAAAGGCGCCAGGGAGACACTGTCCCGCACACAGACTCTGGTCATGGAGTTCTCGCCGGCAATTTTGAAAAAGGCGGGAGTTGATCCCGCTGCGATTTTCGAGGGGCTTTCCGTAAATTTCACGCGCATTTTTCGGATTGAAAATACGGACCTGGTTAAAGTGACGGCCCGGGAATGTTTGAGCAGCGACGACCAGTTGGATCTGGTATTTGAGCGCTGATTGAAAAATGGCTAGGCGTTAGCCGCGCCCTCGACTGCATTTGCCGGTTGTGCCGGGCCGGTCCCAGCCTTTGATATTTCTATCGCCGACCTTATTTCGTCGATATCTTCGTCTGAAAGTTGGAGATGCGCCGCCTGAATCCATCCGTCCACTTGCTCGGGAGTGCGCGCGCCAACGATTGTTCCAGTCATCCCCGGCCACGCCAGCACCCAGGCGATTGCCACGGCAGAAACCGAAGCGCGATGCCGCCGCGCGATAATTCTGAGCGAGTCTCTCAGCGCAAGGTTACGGCTGAGATTCGGTTCCTGGAAATCGGACGCGAGACGCCGCCAGTCATTGGCGGAGAGCTTGGACATGTCCGTGAAATTCTCGGTGAGCAGACCGGATTGCAATGGGCTGTAGCCAATCACTCCTGTTTGATGATTCACGCACCAGGGAATTTCGTTTTGCGCGGCCGCACGATTGATCGGCGAAAACGGAGGCTGCAGAGATTGCACGTGGCCTATCGCTTCACACCGTTCGAGCAATTCCGAATTGAAATTGGACGCTCCGATGGCACGAACCTTTCCCTGTTCGACCAGGCGAATCATGGCCGGCCAGGAATCCTCAATCGCAGTGCCTGTCTGGTCCGGCCAGTGGCATTGATAAAGATCGATCCGCTCCAAGCCCAGACGGCGCAAGGAAGCTTCGCATTCTCTGCGGATCGAATCCGGTTTCAAAACGCGGCGGGGTTCCTTCGTCCTGTCGTTTTCATCCCAGACCATGCCGCACTTGGTGAAGACAAAGGGTCGCTCGGCCCGCGGCAGGCCGCGCAACAACCGTCCTACGACTTCCTCTGAATGGCCCAGGCCATACACTGCGGCGGTGTCAAACCAATTGATGCCCAACTCCAGCGCGTGGCGCATGGTGGCCAGGGAATCAGAATCGTCCTGGCCTCCCAGGCTGTAAAACCAACCACTGCCGCCCAGAGCCCAGGTACCAAATCCAATCGTCGTGATGCTCATTCCACTCGATCCCAGCGGACGCGTTGGCAACGCCATGCTTCGCACTCCCCCTAAAGAGTTTTTGTGACAATATGAGATTGTTTCGTGGAACTTGAAAACCGCCGGCGCTACCAAAATCGCAGCTCGCTCAATTACTCTTGCCATGATCCTGGTGACCCGCCAGCGCACGTAGCGGATGAAGCAGCGAGAGAACCTTTCGAACGGCGTCGGGTTCCCCCGCCGGCAAATGCAAAGCGGAGAGATCGAAGAAGCGGTCCGTCAGGCGCGCGCTCAGCCTGTGTTTCGCGTCCGGATCGAGAGCGCCGGAGGAATATAGTACGACCAGGCCGCTTGCCTGGAGCACGCTCAGGTTGCTCTCCAGGGCCTGCAGGGGCATGTCCTGGCCATTTACGAGCACAACTTCGAAGTGGTCGTCGAACAAGGCGCGCTCGAGGCGTGTCGCCAAGGATGGGCTGCCTTCCACCAGAATCAACGCGGGGTAGTGTCCGTGGCGCTGGTGGCGCTCGGTTGCGGCCACGGGCGCGTTCTTGGCATCCCCGACGACTGTTTGGTCTGAAAGGTCCGCGCGGATCATTCCGGCGCCAAGCGTGGCGTTCGAAATAGGATCGATCAGAATGAAGCTGCCGGTGATCCGGTTTTGCGTATAGGGATCGAAGAACAGCGGGTTCGCGGTTTCGAATTCCACATACGCGATGTCGTTCATCTGCAGGATGGTCACCGGCTCTTGAACCAGCGTATTGACATTGATGCGATAGCGAATCTTCAGCGCCTTGGCTCGCACGGTTCGCGATGTGTGCTTGAGCAGGTAACTCCGCCCCGGCTCGGCTGGCTCCGAATTAAACCACACCACCATGGCTTCGAAATGGCGGGAGACGCGCGGCGGATGGCCGGGCGAAACCAGCATGTCGCCGCGGCTCAGGTCAATCTCGTCATCGAGCGTCAGCGTCACCGACATTGGAGGAAACGCTTCCGGCGCGTCGCCGTCAAAAGTCGCAATGGACCGCACTCGGCTCTTCTGTCCCGAGGGCAGAGATACGACCGGATCTCCGGAGCGAATTACGCCGCTGGCCACCTGTCCCGCGAATCCGCGAAAGCTGGCGTCCGGGCGAATTACGTACTGCACGGGAAAGCGCACCGCGTCTGACATGGTCTCCACGCGAAGCGGCACAGTTTCGAGATGCTCGAGAAAAGTAGGCCCGTGATACCAGGGCGTGTGCGCGGATCGCGTGACCACGTTGTCACCCACGAGCGCGCTGATGGGAATCGCCACCACGTGCGGAACAGCCAGTTGCTTCGCGAGCGCCTGAAAATCCCGCTGCAACCTCAGGAAAACATCTTCGCGATATTCGACCAAGTCCATCTTGTTAATCGCCACCAGGACATTCGGAATTCCCAGCAGCGACGCGATGTAGGTGTGCCGCCGGGTCTGTGCCAGGACTCCCTTGGTTGCGTCGATGAGAATCACGGCCAGATTGGCGGTGGAAGCGCCGGTGGCCATGTTGCGCGTGTACTGTTCGTGGCCCGGGGTGTCCGCAATAATAAATTTTCGGCGAGGCGTTTCAAAATAGCGGTAGGCCACGTCGATGGTAATGCCCTGCTCGCGTTCGGCGCGC
>JBGOVX010000129.1:0-10439 GCA_041478355.1 Terriglobia bacterium
AAAAACGGTACAACTGCCGCCAGGAACGTCCAGACCCACCCGTCAGCCAGCAGCTTCTGCTTCCAGTTTGGAAGTATCTCCATTACGGCCGTCAGGCGGAGAATCCCGCGTGTCATGGAGAGCACCGGCGGCACCAGGGCGAGCAGCAGAATGTTGATCGCCGGCCCGCCATTAATCAATTGAGCGAAGTACAGGCCGAAACCTATCACGACGGTTCCGCAATACAACAGGTGCGCCAGCGCACCCAACCTCCAAAGTCTCGGCTCGTAAACACGCGTGATCACAATCTGGCGATTGGTGAATTCCAGCAGACCCGCGGCATCGCAATCCAGTATCGTGGGAACCAAGCACTCCGGAGCAAATACGATCGGTAATCTCTCTCTCCGCAAAGCCTGCGTAAGCGATAAATCGTCGCTGATCGAACCGTTCCAGTATTCAAGTACACCGATCTTTTCGAACCGTTCGCGACGAATCGCGGTCCCGCCGCCCCAGCAGAAATTGTGCTGATGTTCGCCAAGATAGGTTGCCGCGGGCGCATTCCAGGCGGAAGCTAGCGCGCTCCAGAACCCGCCCTGCTGCCGGAAATACCAGCGGAACGTCGTCACCGCACCCACATTCGCGTCGGCCAACGGCGCCACCAGGCGCCTGAGCCAGCCGCGTCCCGGGAGTCCATCGGAATCAGCAAACACAAAGACTTCGAATCCATCGGCGGCCTTCTGCACAGCCGCGCGGAGGTTGTTCACTTTCTCGCCGCACCCGCTCGGGCGCCCGGCGATTACGATGTGAATCGGGTGCTTGCTCGTGGATGCCAGCCGGTCAAGGATCTTGCGTGCCGGGTCCTCCCCGCTTCCCAATGCGAAGAAAATTTCATAGTCGGGATAATCAAACGACGTGAGAGCCGCGAGATT
Source organism: Terriglobia bacterium (assembly GCA_041478355.1). Lineage (GTDB taxonomy): Bacteria > Acidobacteriota > Terriglobia > Acidiferrales > UBA7541 > Palsa-360. Next base: position 909 of record JBGOVX010000129.1, read on the forward strand.
CTGCTCCAGCCCCGGCTCGATGCCCTTCACCGGGCAGATCAGGGCGACGTGCGGCGTGTAGAATCCGGCATAGGTTCCGGCCCGCCGCTGCACCATGCGAAGCCAGGTTAGCCCACCCCACAGGTTGTGCAATCCCTGCAGGATCTGTTCGATTAGCAGCAAGTAAAACAGTGTGAGCATATAGGCGCGCCAGTCGAGCCTACGCCGGAGCATATCAGAAATGATTCGCCGTGCCGCATGGCAATCTCCCGGATGGAATCAGGGCTGCAATAGATCAATAAGCCGGCAGACCGGCTCATGCCTATCGGCGTGGAACCTGTCCTGCGGCATTATTGCCCGTTCGCGCAGCCTGGAAACCCATCGATACTCTGCCGGTTGTTTTCCTGTCGATAGGCCGCTAATCCTTCCGGCCCACGTTTGCGGCCCCAAGCAGCGAGCTGAGGACGTTCCCCTTCGTTTTTCAGCAGGGGAACTCCATATCCGCAGGAATCAGAAATGCGCGAGACCTCAATCACAATGATTGCCCGGGCGCCGTCCTGCGCGGGAAAGTGGCCTTGGAGCGAAACGAATTCCGGCTGGTGGGGCTCCACCACACGACCCAGTCCGTGCAGGCGGACAATTTTCGGCGGCCCCTGAAAGGCACAGAACATCAGGACGATTCGGCCGTTTTCTTTCAAATGCGCCACGGTCTCAATTCCACTGCCAGTCAAGTCCAGGTATGCAACTGTCTTGGGCCCCAGGATTCGAAGTGTATCGAGCCCTTTGGGTGAGACATTGATATGACCGTCGGGGCCAAGCGGCGCCGAGCCCACAAAGAAGACCGATTGTGCTTCGATGAATTTCCTAACCGAACCATCGATAGCCGGATATTGTTTTCCCATGGCAGATGTCTCCTTGGGTCAATCCTAGCATGCGAATGTTTCTTGCACGAATACAGGTCTAGCAGCACATCGATTCTCGAATCACGTCTCCTTGAAACAGCGCATTCTCAACTTTCATCTGAATCAAGTGGTGGGAAGAGAGGCTATCGCCGGCGCTTGGTTGCGTTGCGCCCCAATCAGCTAGTTAGCGCAATCGCAATATCGCAAGGCGGTGAATCTAGGTTGGGAATCCTTATGGCCGCCAGCCAGGGTGAGAATGAAGAAGCGGTCGTACTCCGTATGTGCAATGGGCTTTATTTCGGGAGCGCCAAGGGCGCGCAGAACTCTTGGCAGTGTGGTGTCGTGCCATACAACCAGCAGATTGTCCGCCTTCTCTGATCGAATCGCGTGGATTAGTTCATCGACCCTACTCAAGGGAATTGCCACTGGTTTCAACTGCAGCTTTTCAGCCAGCGGCGCTGCCGTTTGTTGCGTGCGCCGCAGATCGGAGGTGTAGATTTTCTGGATGTGCGCGTCCGCGAGTGTGTTTGCAAGGCATTCGGCGCGGCGATGCCCCGCATCACTGAGCGGGGCATCGGTTTCATCGGACACCTTGTCCGCGTGGCGCACCAGATAAATGGTGCGCACAGTTTGGCCTGGCGCCCTCGGCGCGAACGTCGATGACGCAAGGACGAAGAGGATCGCAATTCTTGAGAACGTTCTCACCAAGAACATGGCTCCGCTCGGAGCACTCACTGGTCTTAATCCGCCGAAGACGACCAGCGCATCCCGAAAATCACGGACGGCTTGTAGAACTCGCGCTGGACAGGATAAATCGGGCTGCCCTGGTAGAACCCAAAAACTTCGTTGCTGAGGTTCAGCCCCGATACGACAAGTTGCAATCCTTTATACATTCGGTAGCTGCCTTGAATATCGTACTGTGTGTGCGCGTAGAGGTAGAGATCGCCTGTGGGACCCTTCAACCCAATGATGGGATCACTATCGTTGCCGGATGGCTGATAGTTGTATGCGTAAATGTTCGCATCGTTGTGGCTTACGCCGAAGCGCATCGAGAACCTCGCTTTGTCGTAGGTCATGCCAAGATTCCAGGTGTTCGGCGCTTGACGCAGCAATGCCGCGTGGTCGGTCCTGCCGCCGCTGAAGCCGTTGGGAAAGGTGACTTTCGAAGTAGTGTAACTGTAATTTGCGGCCACCCCAAAGCCATTCAGGAGCCCGGGAAGGAACGACAATCGCTGCTCCCACGCTGCTTCAATTCCGGTGATATGTGCGCGCGGTCCATTGATGGATTGCTGTACCTGGAACCCCGCATATTGCCCCGTGCCCGTCTGGGTCGTGTTGTAAATCGGGTCCGATAGGTCCTTATAAAAGAAGCCGGCTTGCAGGATGCCTAAGGGTCTGAAGAAGTGTTCAACGAGAACATCGAAATTATTGGCGTGAGTTGCCTTGAGACCCGGATTGCCGAGAACTACCGATGGAGGACTGTTGTTGGGGTTGTACTGAACGGATGGCACGAGATCAGAGAAATTAGGCCTGGAAATTCCAATGCCATAGGTGGCTCGAAGATTGGTATTTGAAGTCACAAGATATTGCCACTGCACGCTGGGCATTACATTCAAATAGCTCCCGCCGCCCGTGATCGGCACAGTCGAGGAATACGCCCCAGTGATCGGGTCCCGGTTTACTTGATTTGCCGTGTAGGATTCGTCTGTGCCCTCAAAACGGACGCCCGCCTGCAAGCGAGATTTTCCGATGCTGATCGAATTCATCAGGTAGCCTGCGACGATGCGCTCCGTCCCATCGTAGTCGGTCGAGTCATTTCGCAAATGGGTCTTGTCTGACTCGAGCGTGAAAGAACTAAAATTGGATGTGATCAGGCTGCTAATCTTGTTGTAGTCAGTGAGAGGTCCAAGCTGGTACGACTGGTCATAATAATTCGGGTTTGTAAAAGTGCCGAGAGCTTGACCAAGTGTAAGGGGCGATGACGGCGCCTTGTAGTAAGGATTGTTGGAAAAATTGTTCTTGTGAGAGTTTATGACTTTGAAACCCATCTCGAACGTTCCCAGATGCGAACCTGCGGTGTATCGGCGGGCCAAAGAGGCCGAGCCTTGCAAGCTGAGTTGCGCGGTATGCGCGTTGATAAACTCTGTTTCGGTCATGATGTAATCTTGCGGCTGAAAGATGGGGACACCGTTGGCCACCGAGTACCTGGGGCGCAAAGGGTCCGTCGTATCCACGTTAAACGCAACGCCAGAAGGTCCGCTGTTGAAATAGGTGGTGGGAAAACCCCCATAAACGTGGGAGCGCGAAACTGCGAATTCGTAATTGATCAGCGTGGAACTCAAGTCGTGGCGCGCCCCTGTGGATACACTGAAGACCTGCTGGTCGGGGCGACGTACGTAATGCCGGTACTGCATGCTACCCGTGTTGTCGAAACTCGTGATTCCCCCTGATTGAGACACGGGGTTACCAGCGTTGTAGCTGTACACAAATGTGTCCCCAAAATCATGGAAGTCCGAGAAGAGTCCCTTTATGTAGGCGCTGGATCCTGGACTGAGGCGATAATCCAGACCACCAGCGAACCCGTAACGCGTTCGGTAGTACTGATACTCGCGGGTATCCACGCTGTTGGTCACTGCAATGTTCTGTCCGCCCGGAAGAGCAGCTGTGCCTTGCGAAGGTTCCACGTCATCAATGCCGCGTGCGTTCCAGTCGTATGTGCCGCCGATTAGCACACCGAGTTTCTTCTTGGCGCCAAATCGCTTGCCGATGCTGCCGTTAAACGAGTCGAGCATGCGACCATTCTGAATCGGGGTATAACCTCCCTGACCCTCCAGACTAATGGTCGGCCTCTCACCCGCGGTCTTGGTTACCAGGTCCACGGAGCCCCCAATGGCATCAGCATCCTGATTGGCGGAAAGCGTCTTGTTCACTTCGATGCGATCTACTAGAGCTGCGGGAATAATGTCCAGTTTGATATTGCGAACATTCCCTTCCGGCGATGGCACCGTGACCCCGTTGATGGTCAAGTTGCTCAAGCGCGGCTCGGTCCCGCGAATCTGAACATATTTTCCTTCACCTTCATCGCGCTCGAGAGTCACGCTGGGCGCGCGACCGACAGCATCGGCGATGTTGGTATTCGGCAAGCTGGTGATGACCTTAGCGGGCAAGACTTGCACAATATTGTCAGCGGTGCGCTCGATGTTGATCGCTTCCGCCTCACCCTGCAGCCGTTCCGCGGAGACGATGATCTGATCGCTCTGCGAGGCAACCTTCAGCACGACATCCTCATTGGTCACCTGTCCCGCGTCGATTTTCACGGTCGTCGTGAAGGCCGAGAATCCGACGTACGAAACCGTGAGGGTGTATTCGGCCGGCGCGACGTCCGTAATTCTGAATTGGCCCTGGTCATCCGACACGGCTCTCTTTCCCGTCGGCTGGACTTCCACGAGCGCCCCAACCAGTGCTCCATTGGCCGAATCTTTAACCGTTCCTGAAATTGCGCCCTTGCCCTCCTGCGCCACTGCTGGACTAATCCACAACATGCTCAAAAGGAAGGCCACGAAAAACACTGAGTACAATGATCTGCGCATTGTTCAACCCTCCGAATTTAAATGGTCAGCGACTGCTGCGCGGCGATCGCGTCTGGTCTCTGCGCAACGATTGCCCGTCAATAGCCGCGAACCGGGCAGTCTGCGGACTTTCCAGTTTTGATGTGACTAGAAACCACGGTTTCCATGCGTCGCCGCACGATTCATTTCACAGCTCATGGTAGGGAAGACTAGGACGCAAACGTGAATGTCGAATAACAGTAATGTAAACGCAGTGTGATTTAATTCCGAAGACCATGCGAAAGCGAATGGGGTAAGATTTGCTTTAAGTGTACTTCGCTTTGTATTCGCCCAGGTGTATAGTAGGCTCCAGCTCTTATGCCGAAGCTCGCCAGCTTCCGAGCAAAGCACGATTCCGCAATCGCGGAATCTTCGTCCTCACCTTCCTCTACCAGTTCCATCCTTCATGTCGACATGGACGCGATTTTCGTTTCGGTAGAATTGCTGGACCACCCGGAACTGCGCGGCAAACCAGTAGTCGTCGGCGGGCAGCCTGATCAGCGCGGCGTTGTGTCCGCTGCCAGCTACGAGGCGCGGAAATACGGGATACACTCGGCGATGGCGTTGCGAACGGCCGGAAAATTGTGCCCACACGCCGTGTTTCTCGAACCGCGGCATTCTCTTTACTCCGAATGGAGCGATCGCGTCGCCGCGATTCTCGGAAAATATTCGCCGGTGGTGGAAATGGCGTCGGTGGACGAAGCGTATCTGGACCTTGCGGGCACGGCGCGATTGTACGGGCCGCCGTTTGCCGCGGCGCACGCATTGCTGCACGAAATTACGGCAACAACAGGGCTTCCGTGCTCCGCGGGGCTTGCTCGCACACGCCTAGTGGCCAAGGTGGCGAGCGATCAGGCTAAACCGCGGGGCCTGTTATGGGTTCCCGCAGGGAGCGAGGAAGCGTTTCTTGCGCCACTAGGCGTTCGACGAATCCCGGGAATCGGCAAGGTCAGCGAGGCGGCGCTCCACGCGCTGGGCATTGAAACTGTGGGACAACTCGCCGTCGCGACTCAGGAAAAGCTCGAGGAATATTTTGGGAAATGGGGCACGGCGCTTCATCGCAAGGCGCGCGGCGGCGACACTTACGAATTCTTCGTGGACGCCGAGCCCAAGTCCATCTCTCACAACCACACTTTTTCATTCGACACCCAGGATCGCGCCGCGCTCGATACGACACTGAGCCTGTTGTGCCAAAAATCGATGAAGCGGCTGCGCGACGCGGGGCTTAGCGCGTCAACGGTCACGCTCACAATCCGCTATGCGGGATTTGAAACCATCACGCGCGCGCACACTTTCCGCGAGCCAACCCATCTGGACCCTGTCGTGTTCGAAAGCGTGCGGAATCTTTTCGAACGCCACCGGGACCCGAGCCGCAAGGTGCGCTTGGTCGGCGTAGCGCTTTCTTCGTTTACCCATGGCGGGGAGCAGTTGGACCTGCTGGAGGCGGCACGCCGGGAAAAACTGGAGCGTTTGGCAAAAGCCGCCGACCGGCTGCGGGACCGTTTCGGATTCTCAAAGGTGCAGTTCGGCGGCTCGCTTGCAAAGACCCCCCAAAAGAACCGACCAGTGTAGAATGGGGGCTGCAACCAACCTCGCTATCGGGCGATTGGGGATTACATATCTTTGGACTACCTGCTCAAAACCGAGCCTTCCGAATATTCGTTCGCCGACCTTCAGCGCGACGTCGTTACGGAGTGGGAAGGTGTTTCGAGTCCTGCCGCGGTGAAAAACCTTCGAGAGATGAAGCCGGGCGCCAGGCTGGTCATTTACGAAACCGGAAATCGTAAGAGCGCGGTGGGGACAGCATCGGTCGTTTCGGTAGACGCTTCGAATCCCAAAAAACCGGTGGTTCTGATCAAAGCTGGAAAACCCCTCGCCACCCCGGTTTCTCTAGCCGAAATCAAGACCAATAAATTATTTGCGAACTCACCTCTGGTCCGCGAGGGACGCCTCTCGGTCGTGCCTTTGTCGGAAGGTCAGTTCGCGGCCTTAAACACCTTGATCAATACTTGATAAGCAACCGATGTCCCCTTGCGCCCTCTCCCAACAAGCGCATAATTTACCTATGACTCCACGCGCACTAGCCGAACAAATCTGTGCGACGCTGCGACGCACAGGCTACCAAGCCTATCTGGTGGGCGGATGTGTGCGTGATCTTGTGCTGGGCCGCGAGCCAACCGATTACGACGTGTGCACCGACGCGCGTCCCGGGAGCGTGCAAGAGCTGTTCCCGCAAAGCGTTTCGGTGGGTGCAAAGTTCGGCGTGATCCTGGTTGTCGAGGATGGAGCCGAAGTCGAGGTGGCCACGTTCCGTTCCGACATCGGCTACTCCGACGGGCGCCATCCGGACCGCGTGGTCTATGCGGATTCCCCCAAGGACGACGTTTGCCGGCGCGACTTCACGATCAATGGCCTGCTGATGGACCCTGTTACGCGCGAGGTGCTCGATTTTGTGGGTGGAAAGGCGGACCTTCAATCCGGGATAGTGCGCGCGATCGGTGACCCGCACGCGCGGTTTTCGGAAGACAAATTACGCATGATGCGCGCCGTGCGCTTTGCCGCGCGATTTGGATTCCAGATCGAGCCTGCGACGCTCCAGGCGGCTCAAGCGCTGGCATCGCAGATCACTCAGGTGTCTTTCGAGCGCATCCGTGAAGAGCTGACCAAGCTGCTGACCGAAGGCGCGGCCCGGCGAGGATTCGAGCTTCTGGATGAAACCGGCATGCTGGCGGTTGTGTTAACTGACGTGGCGCGCATGAAGGGAGTTGAACAGCCGCCGCAGTATCACCCCGAAGGAGACGTCTGGATTCATACGCGCATGATGCTGGAAATGCTCCCTCCGAATTGTTCTTCGACGCTGGCCTGGGGGGTCCTGCTGCACGACGTGGGCAAACCGCCGACGTTTGCTCCGGCCAAAGGCCCTGGCAGCCGCATCCGCTTTGACAATCACGTCGAGGTAGGCGCGCGCATGGCTGAAAGCATCTGCCGCGCCCTGCGGTTCTCGAACCAGGACGCGGAGCAGATCGAGGCGCTGGTAGCGAACCATCTTCGATTCAAGGATGTTCGGCAGATGCGGCAGGCCACGCTTAAGCGGTTTGTCCGGCTGCCTAAATTTGAAGAACACCTGGAATTGCACCGTCTTGATTGCCTGTCCAGCCATCGCAATCTCGAGGCCTATGACTTTGTGCAACGATTTCTCGCCGAGACTCCCCCCGAGCAGGTACGCCCGCCCAGGCTGGTGACCGGTGAGGACCTGAAAGGAATGGGAATGCACCCCGGGCCGCGATTTAAAGAAATTCTGGATGCTGTCGAAGAGGCTCAACTGGACGGCCAGTTTTCTGACCGCGAAAGCGCCCTGCAGTTCGCACGATCGATTTGCCAGGCCTAGCACCCCATCTGCCGGTTCCGGATGCCTCATGCTCCGCGTCAGCTTTGCCGATACCAAAGGAGTAAGGGGAATAAAAATGAATGAACCGGTGGGCGCCGACATTTTTAGTGAATGTAAAGCTATTATTTACAAGAGCGTACGGAACATTACAGTTCATTTCCCGGCCCTTTCTTATTCTTTAGTATCACAGGCTAAAGTTTCTTGCTAGTTGGCTTATATTTTCGTGCTACTTTCTTCCCTACTTCGGCATCTAAATGATTATTCGAGTACTTGTTTTTAGCGACCCTGAGGGGGTCCAATGACTGAAAAATCGATTGCCATTCCTAATGAACTGCCGATCCTGCCGGTTCGGGAAATTGTACTGTTTCCCGGTGGCGTTCAACCCTTGACGGTTGGACGTGAGGGTTCCCTTGCGCTGCTCAACTCTTTACACGGTGAAGAAAAGCTCCTGGGAATCGTGGCCCAACACGATCCCCGTGTCGAGGAACCGACAGCGACGGACCTGCATACCGTTGGCACCGCGGCAAAAATCCATAAACTGGTGAAGATGCCCAACGGGAATGTAGTCGTCTTTCTAGAAGGCCTGCAGCGAATCCGAGTGGTCGGTCTTTTGAGTTTCCGGCCGTTCCTGACTGCCCGTGTAGAAATTCAGACTGATGTGATCGGTCCGCACGATGCCGAGTTAATGGCGCTGGAACGAAACGCGCGGGAGCTTTTCCGCGATGTGGTGGCGCGCTCGCCGCAACTCTCCGATGATTTGCAAACCGCGGCGCTCAACATAGACGACCCGGTCCGTTTGGCCGATTTTATCGCGGCCAATTTGCCGTCACTTCCCACGCTGCTTCGCCAGGAATTGCTGGAAACAGCGGACGTGCGGCGGCGGCTGGAGACGCTTATCCGCGAGCTTTCCAAGGAGCTGGAAGTTCTGGAACTGCGCAACAAGATTCAGGAACAGGTTCAGGAACAAGTCAGCCAGAGCCAGCGCGAATACCTGTTGCGTGAACAGCTCAAAGCCATTCACAAGGAACTGGGCGAATCCGACGATGGCCAAGCCGAGATCGACGAACTTCGCGAGAAGCTCGAGAAGTGCGGAATGTCCACCGAGGCCCTCAAGGAATGCGAACGCGAACTGAAGAGGCTGGCAAAGATGACTCCCGCTTCGGCGGAATACATGGTCGCGCGAACATATCTGGAATGGATGATTTCACTGCCCTGGGCCAAGTCCTCCGGAGTCGAGGAGATTGACATTGCCAAGGGACAAGCCATTCTCAATCAGGACCACTACGATCTGGAAAAAGTAAAGGAACGCATCCTGGATTATCTGGCCGTCAAGAAGCTCATGCCCGGCATGAAGGGGCCGATTCTGTGCTTTCTAGGGCCGCCAGGTGTGGGAAAGACTTCGCTTGGAAAATCGATTGCGCGGGCGCTGGGCCGCAAATTCGTGCGAATTTCGATGGGTGGGATGCACGACGAAGCGGAAATTCGCGGCCACCGGCGCACATACATCGGCGCGTTGCCCGGGCAGATCATCCAGGGAATTCGCCGGGCCGAAACCAACGATCCAGTCTTCATGCTGGACGAAGTGGATAAGCTCGGTCGTGATTTCCGGGGCGATCCTTCAGCGGCGCTAATGGAGGTGCTCGATCCGGAACAG